>PWFB01000012.1 GCA_003553695.1 Desulfonatronospira sp. | reverse complement strand
GCCGACTTTTGAAGAAAGCCTTCCCCATCCAACCGGTGAACCTCTCTTTAATAACCGGCCCTCAACAGAAAAGCTAAATGAAATAATGTCCTCATTTGCCTGATTGGAGGGCTTATGCAGGAAACAGAAGGCAGAAAAACCGGTCTGGAGAAGATTTCCGGGTACTGATTGTCCAAGCACGGTTCTTGGCTTTTTTTCTGAATTTGATGGTTTTATTTTTGTTGTATGGATTTAAACTGGGCCTTAAATCAAGCAGGAGGTTAAAAATGAAAAGGAGAGTATCGGCTGCTATTGTTTTTTTGTTTTTCTGCATGGCCATGCTTCTGGCATCTCATGCCTGGGCGGGAATGGACAACTTCCCGGAGGAAAACATTCAGGTTCCGGAAGAGGCTGTATATCAGGATTACCTGGGGATTTCGGAAAATGAGAATTTTGTAATCGGGGATGTACAGGCCGACCTGGTCCTGGTGCAGCTTTTCAGCATGTACTGTCCCATCTGCCAGAGGGAAGCCCCGGAAGTAAACGAACTCTATGATATGATCCATGAACAGGGGCTGGAAGACTCCATCAAGATTTTTGGGATTGCGCCGGGCAATTCCAGCTTCGAGGTCAGCGTTTACAGGGATCGCTATGAAGTGGAGTTTCCCTTGATTCCGGACCCGGACTATGTATGGCACAAACATCTGGGCGAGGTGGGCACACCAACGTATTACGTGGTCAATCCCGAAAACAGTCAAATCCTGCATTCCCATACCGGCCCTTTCCGCGATGGAGTTGAAGCGTTTCTGGAAGAAGTAAAGGCTCATCTATGAGGAGGTGACATGATATGAAAGGCATAAAGACAATTATTTTGTTTCTGGCTTTGTTTCTGGCTTTTCCGGGCCTTTCCCCGGCTGACGAGGGTGCTATTTACGACCCCGGGGAATTAAAACCCATTGACAGTGAGATAAAAGTAGAAGAAGGAGACGAGGCCATTGATTTCACCCTGCCTGCTGTGGATGGAGAGGAGATTACTCTGTCCCAGTACAGGGGGGAAAAAAACGTAATGCTTTCCTTTGTTCCCGCCGCCTGGACCCCTGTGTGCTCGGATCAATGGCCTGGGTACAATATTGCCAGGCATTTCTTTGATGACAACGACACCATCATTCTGGGCATTACCACTGATAATGTGCCTTCTCTGTACTCCTGGATAAGAGCCATGGGAGGGCTTTGGTTCCCGGTGCTTTCAGACTTCTGGCCCCACGGGGAAGTGGCTGAAAAGTACGGCATCCTTCGGGGAGATGGTGTTTCAGAGCGGGCCACAATTATTGTGGACAAGGAAGGTATCATAAGATTCGCACACGTTGAGGACATCAACAGGAGGCCTCCACTGGAGATGCTGGTTGAAGCCCTGGAAAAACTGCCCTGAAAACCTGAAAGATACAATTGACTGAGAATGCTCATAACCTGTGGAAACTACTGAACTGACAGTTCCGGGTGCCGGCCGGGGGGGCTTGAACGTAAGCCCCCCCGGTTTTAAAAGACCTTCCAGATTCTCCATGCAGAGCCTTAAGCGTTTTTTTCGCTTCTGGTATCTTAAACTGCTCCGCATCAGGGAAAGCCCGCATAACGTGGCCATGGGTCTTTCCCTCGGGGTATTCGTGGGCTGCTTGCCCATCATGCCTCTTCAGACAGTTGTCTCCGTAATTCTGGCTTTTTTCTTCAAGTGCAGCAAGATCGCCGCTGCAATCGGTACCTGGATAACCAATCCCCTGTATGCCCCTTTTGTTTTTTACGGAATGTATGTTGTGGGCAGGGCGGTCATTCCTGTGGGAAAAAAAGAATTCGACCCCGAGGATCTGACCCTGTTGAATATCGTCAACCTGGGGTGGGACTTCTTTTTGCTCATGTTTGCCGGAGGAGTGCTGGTCGGTCTTGCTCTGGCCTTTTTAACCTATCTGGTCAGTGTGCGCATGGTTTTTTTGTACCGGAAAAAAAGATCCCTGCGCATGCAGCTTAATAAGTTGAGGGATAAATGATTCATGCCCCGGCCAAAAAAAGCCTGGGCCAGAATTTTCTCGTGGACTTGAACATTGCCCGCAAGATCGTGGATGCCCTGGAACCAGGACAACGGGACCGGGTTTTAGAGATAGGTCCAGGAAAAGGGGTGCTGACTAATCTTCTGGCTGCTCGGGCAGGTCTGATCCTGGCTGTTGAAAAGGATCATTTTCTTGCTTTTGCTCTTGGCCGGCATCCAGGGCTTCAGGCAGTAAACATGGACGCCCTTCATCTTGACTGGTCCAGGCTTGACCGCAGCCCTGGCCTGAAAATTATAGGCAATCTGCCCTACAACATCGCCCAGACTCTTCTCTGGGATATGGCTGCCGGATGCACAACCTTTGACAGGGCAGTGGTCATGGTGCAGAAGGAAGTTGCGCAAAGGATTTCAGCAGCGCCAGGCGGCAAGGAATATGGGGCTCTTTCCGTCTGGCTGCAGTCATTTACAGCCCCCCGGGTGCTCTTCAAAGTATCTCCGGCAGTTTTTCGCCCCCGGCCCAGGGTGGATTCCGCAGTTTTAGAGCTTCGCCCTCTGCCTTCGGACAAAATTTTTTTTACTCCGGAGTACCTGGCCAGAGTTATCAGGATCATGTTTCAAAACCGGCGCAAACAATTGGGCAATATTCTTAAAACATATTGGAATGACAGGAAGAAAATTGCCCTGGAGCATTGCAGCCTGGATCCCAGGACAAGGCCCGAAGAACTGAGCCCAGAGGAATTTCAGGGCTTATCCAGGTATCTTTTTCCTGAATAAACTGGCCTGAGGTCAAATTTTGTCTTGACTTGAAGCTGATTTTTTTGTTTCACAAGCTTGGCTTGCTTGCAATCATGGTCCATGAAGTGTAAAGACTTTTGTCAAAAGCACTATCTGCAGGTTTCCAGTGTGCAGTTTACAGTATCGACGGGATAGCACTTGATTGTTTAGTTTGTTAGTTTGTTTTTTTATGGTTAAACTTTTGAAGGAGGAAGTAACTGATGACTAAAGCCGACCTGGTATCCAAAATGGCGGAAAAGGCCAGCCTCACCAAGGCAGATTCCGAGAAAGCCCTGAATGCTTTTCTGGACTCTGTTCAGGACACGCTTGTCAAGGAAGGCAAACTGACCCTCACCGGGTTTGGGACCTTTGCCGTGGAAGAGCGCAAATCACGTAACGGCCGCAATCCCCGTACCGGTGAAGAGATCAAGATTCCCGCCTGCAAGGTGGTCAAGTTCAGACCCGGCAAGATTCTCAAGGATGCAGTCAAATAAAAAATGTCGACACATTGTTGATAACTGGCAGTCTTCAAGGGTTTACTAAAACAGCTGCCTGTCATGCAGGACGGCTTTCATACTCAATAGTCCTCACTGGGTTTTCAGCCGGGCCTGGGTGGCTGAACCATTGTAGGCTCCGGCTTCATGTGGAAGATCTCAGACGCAATGGAATACTTTAATATTTAAGGTTCTATAAGGTTTGCTTGTTAAAGAGAGGGCAAGAAGTTGTCCTCTCTTTTTTTCTTGCCAAGCAATCCAAACAGATTTATATTGAAATTTGTTTCTTGAGATCCGGAGGTTTTAGCGTAGATGCCCCGGAAGTCAGGGCCTTTTTAAGATTTTATTGAAGGAGGTGTTTCTTAAGTGCCTGGAGTTATCTTGGGAGAGAGCGATAATTTTGATTATGCCTTGCGCAAGTTCAAAAAGCAGGTGGAAAAGTCCGGCATTCTTTCGGAATTGAAAAAGCGGCAGCATTACGAAAAGCCAAGTATTCAAAAAAAGAAGAAAGAAGCTGCTGCCAGAAAGCGCCTGATGAAAAAAATGCGCAAGATGCAGATGATGTAGTACGTTAAACAAAGGGTTTACGGATAGTTGGATATATAGTCCCGACAACATTTTTACGGTGCTGGGGTGCAAAATCCTTTAGTCTTTAACGACCCACCGCAAAAAAAATTTTGATCTGGGTCAAGCTTATAAATGGGTTTGCTGGCCCTAGAAAGTATTCAAGACTGTCAGGATGGTTAACACTTTTTTTCAGCCAAATTTCACGCCCAAGCGTGAGCAACCTGCCTCCCTGCATGTAGAATGCGGGGAGGTCTTATCAATACCTTTCCTATGGAATCCAGAACAAACACCCTGCTGGAGTTTCCAAAAGTCCTGCAGTATTTAAGTCAGGAAGCAGTATCCAATCCTGGGCGGGACTTTTGTACCCGCATCCGTCCATTTGCCGACCTTCATGAACTGGAAAAAGAGCAGGTCCTGCTTAATGAGGCTATACAGGCCCTGCAGGAGTACGCCCTTACTCCGGGATCCTTCCCGGAGCTTGATCAGATCCTTTCCCTTTTAAGAGACCAGAAGTCGGTGCTGGACCTGGAAGGACTGTGGGCAATGCAGAATTTTCTGGAGGCAGCACACACACTTCAGTCTTCCATGCAGGACATTGATCCCCGGGTATTCCCTGCCTTAAGAGCTACCTGGGGGAATATCTCATGGCCGGGCACTCTTTGGGCGGCCATGCACAGGTGCATCGGTCAGTCCGGTGAGATAAAAGACGACAGCTCCCCTGAACTGCAGGAGGTTCGAGGCGAAATCCGAAATCTTCGGGCCCAGTGCTCAAGAAAGGTGAACGAATCCTTGAGCCGGGAAAATTATTCTCACTACCTGCAGGACGAGTATTTGACCATATCCTCGGATCGCTATGTTCTGGCTTTCAAGAGCAATTTCAAGGGCAAGGTGCCGGGCATCATCCACGATTACTCCCAGACTGGGGAGACCTGTTATTTAGAACCCATGTTCCTGGTGGATCTGAACAACCGCTTTCAGGAACTTCTGCAGCTGCAGGCCGAGGCAGAAGGAAAAGTCCGGGCCTATATCACTGACCTGGCCAGAAGAAGCCTTGATGATCTTCAGCAGGTCTATGCCTGGCTCATCCGCATGGATGTACTCTGGGCCAAAGCCAGACTGGCCGGCCGTCTGCAGGGCAGGATACTTGACCGGGGTGAGGATAGCCTGGAGCTTAAAAATCTGCGCCATCCTCTGCTGGTGCTGGGTGGACACCATGTGGTGCCTGTAGACGTAGTCCTCAGTCCCGGCCAGAAGGCTCTGGTTATTTCCGGGGGCAACGCCGGGGGCAAGACCGTATGCCTCAAAAGTCTAGGACTGGCGGCCATTATGGCTCAGAGCGCTTTGCCCGTGCCGGTGGACGAGGGAAGCAGCATGCCTTTCTGGGACAAGCTGTTTGTATGCATGGTTTCCCAGCAGGGAGTGGAGGAGAGCCTCAGCACCTTCACAGATCAGATAGAGCATTTCAGCAGGTTCTGGCCCGAGGTTGACTTCAGTACCCTGGTGATCCTGGATGAGTTCGGGGTGGGTACTGATCCGGCCCAGGGTGCGGCCCTGGCCCAGGCTGTTCTGGACTCCCTGCTGGATAAAGGGGCCTGGACTGCCGCTGCAACCCATTTTCCGGCGCTTAAGGCCTATGCTTTGTCCCGTAATGACGTGCGTGCCTGCTCGGTACTTTTCGATCCGGATACCAAAAGGCCGCTGTACAAGCTGGCCTATGACCAGGTAGGTGCCAGCCGGGCCCTGAAGGTGGCCCGGGAGCAGGGCCTTCCGTCGGCAATAATCGACCGGGCCCAGGAGTATCTGCTTCTGGAGGGTGAAGAACAAAACCGTCTTTTTGAGCGTCTGAACCAGCTTGCAGCCCAAAGGGAACAGGAACTGGCCGGCCTGAAGGAAGAAAAGGCCAGGCTTACCCGCAAGCTGGAAAAAAAGCGCCAGGATCTGGCCCGGGACCAGGCAAGGCTGCTGCAGGAACTCAAAAGCCAGGGTCAGGAAATCGTCAGAAAGTGGCAGGAACACAAGGTCGGGCGTAAAAAGGCCTTGAAGGAACTGTCCGAGGTAAGGCAGGCAGCAAAAGAGCTGGGTACCGGGGAAAAAGATTCCATAGAGTCAACCGGCCTTACTCTTGCAGATATTAATATCCAGGAGGTTTTTTTCTACCCGGCCTGGAACCGCACCGGAACAGTCCGGGATAAGGATGGGCGTAAAAACCAGGTCAAGCTGGATTTCGGTGGCATATCTCTGTGGGTGGACCCGGCGGATCTGGCATTGCCCAAAAAAAGCGCCGGTTCAAAGTTCTCCGCCGGATATTCTGCTTCCACAGGGAGTGCACAGTCCATCAGGCTGGATATACGGGGCAAGTACCGCGATGAAGCCCTGGAGGAACTGGAGAGGTACCTGGACCAGGCCCTTTTGTCCGGAAGAAAGCAAGTGGAAGTCATTCACGGCAAGGGTACCGGAGTGCTGAAAAAAGCTGTGCGGGAATACCTGCAGAGAAGTCCGGTCATCAAGGAGTATTCCCCAGGAGCTCCGGAATCAGCTGATGACGGAGTGACTATGGTGGAGCTGCCTTAACAGAAAACAGAGGCCAGAGGACAGAGAAGAACAAAACGCTCTGTGAAAGGCTCTAGCTTTTCTGTAATCGGGCCAAGTGAAAAAATAATAAAAACCTGAAGAAGCGGTTTCCTAAAGAGAGTAAGCCAGATGTCCTTTATAGATCCCCGGGAAGTGGCTGAGATCAAGTCCAGGCTGTCCCTGGAGGACATCGTGGGCAGATATGTGCAGCTGAAGACCGTAGGCGGACGCCTCATGGGGCCCTGCCCTTTCCACCAGGAGACCAGGGCCTCTTTTTCAGTCACCCCGGACCAGGGCTTTTACTACTGTTTTGGGTGTCAGGCATCCGGCGATATTATCGAGTTTTTCAAAAACATAAACGGACTGGACTTCAATGAAGCTGTCACCCAGCTGGCAGCCGAGGCCGGTGTCAAGCTGACCAGACAGAGAAGTGCTTCCGGCCCTGTTTCCAGAGGCCGGGTCAGCGTGTGCAGGGAGGTGAACTCCTGGAGCAATTCTTTTTTCGGGCAGCACCTGCAGGGTAGTGAAGGGGGAAAGGCACGGCGTTATCTGGAAAAGAGAAAAATAAGTGAGGAAACAGCCAGGGCTTTTGCCCTGGGCTGGAGTCCTGATGGCTGGAATAACCTTAAGTCTTTCCTGGAGTCCAAGGGCTTTTCCCCTGAAGACGGGGTAGAGGCCGGAGTCCTCAGCCAGAACGAGCGGGGCAGGATATATGACCGCTTCCGGTCCAGGCTGATTTTTCCCATCATCGCCCTTTCCGGCGCTGTGGTGGCTTTCGGGGGACGGGTTGTCGGGGATGGAGAACCCAAGTACTTAAACAGCAGCGAAAGCCCGCTTTATACCAAGGGAGAGCATCTGTACGGTCTGTACCAGGCCCGCACGCATATCATCCGTTCCAGCCGGGTGCTGCTTACTGAAGGCTACCTGGATGTAATGGCCCTGCACCAGTATGGTTTTGAAAACAGCTGCGGGGTTCTGGGAACCTCCCTGACCAGGGCCCAGGTAAAAAGGATGTCCGGACTGGCCAGGGAGGTTGTGCTGATTTTTGATGGAGACGGGCCGGGGCAGAACGCCGCCCTCAAAAGCGCGGAGATGATCCTTCAGGCCGGGCTTTCATGCCGGGTACTCATCCTGCCCGAGGGAGAGGATGCCCACAGCCGGCTCATTGCCAGGGGGAGGCAGGGCCTGGAAGGTCTTTTGCAAAAGACTTCAGAGGGCCTTGATTTTTGCCTGAAGATGCTTAGCACAAACAAATCCCCTGGCGAAATAATGAAGTGGGTGGAAAATTTTATAACCTACTTCAAGGATCTGTCCTGGAGATCATATTATATTCCCCGGGTGGCTCATGCCCTTGGGCTGACTGAAAAGGAACTGCGGGAAAAATTCACTCCTTCTGTACAGAAAAGCCCCGGTGATAGAAAAGTCTGGAGTCAGCAGGGCAGGGGAGCGGAGCAAAGAGACCGCGAGCTTTTGACTTTTGCGGTCTGTTTTCCGGAAGATCGTGTCAGACTGCAGAATAAAAACATGGGCCTGGTGCTTGCTTCGCAGTGGGCCAGGCAGTTCTGGGAAAAGCTGCGGCTTATGCAGGAAGATGATTTAAGCAGTCTGAGTGCCCATGAGAGTGCTTTTTTTGTGCAGAGCAAAATGCAAAGACCACAGCTGGAAAAGGAAAAAAGGCAAATTCTGGCCCAGATTGAAGAGTTTATTGATCGAAGCATGGCCAGGATAAGCACCAAAAATTTAAAGACAGCTCTGTCCAGGGCGCAGCAGAACCAGGACCATGACGAGGTAAGGCGAATCCTGAAGCTTTTGCAGAAAAGTTTCTAGGCTGTTTTTTATCCTGAACCGATTATTTTTCACTGCAATTTTTCAGGTCGATAAATATCAGGCCATGCCTGAGTTTTGATAATTTGATCGGCTGCTTGAAGCGGCATATAAACAATCTGTAGAGGGAGCACTATGCGCAGCATAAAGGATGTTCAACAAATCAAGGCTCTGATTGCTGAGGGCAAGAAAAAGGGGTTTTTGACATTCGATGAGATAAACAAAGCCCTGCCTTCGGATGTGACCACACCTGAGCAGGTGGAGGAGATAATTTCCATTTTCGACCAGCTGGATATAGCCATTGTGGATGGCAAGGCAGGAAAGACCATTACTGTATCCTCCGAGGACTCCAATTCCCTGGCCGAGACCCTGGCCATGAACCTGGATCGTCTGGAAGATACAGCCGAGGCGGTTTCCAGAAGTAATGATCCGGTACGCACCTATCTGCGCGAGATGGGCGCCGTGGGCCTGCTGGATCGGGATGGAGAAGTGGTAATTGCCAAAAAGATTGAAGCCGGGGAGATGGAGGTGCTTTATTCCCTGGTGGAGGTCCCGGTGGCCATAGAAGAACTCATACAGGTGGGAGAGGATCTAAGGAAAGAAAAGATCAAGCTCAAGGACGTGGTCAAGACCATAGAAGAGGATGATCCTACAGAGGAAGAAATGAACCAGCGCGAAAGGGTTATTGCTCTTCTGGAGGAAATAAGGCAGTGCTATAAGAAACGCAGGGGAGTTTACGAAAAACTAAATGAATGCGCCAGGCTGGATCGCCGGGTTTACGGGCAGCAGAAAAAGATCCTGGACTATAAGTACGAGATTGTAGAACACCTCAAGCATATCAAGCTGGAAAAGACCCTCATCGACTCCATAATCGAAAGGGTAAACGACTACGTGCGTCAGATGCACAACTGTCAGCGGGACTTGAGCGCCTATATTCTCTCCCTGGGCATGTCCCAGGAAGAACTGCACAATCTTTTGAACAGGCTGCACAACAGGGAGGTCAATCCAGTGGCCGCGGCTGATCAACTGGGTATGACCGTTGATGAGCTTTTTTCCTTCAAAGAACTGATTTATGGAAAAATGGAGATCCAGGAGCGGCTGCAGCAAAGATGCATGCACAACGTGCATGAACTCGAGGAAATTCTGTGGAGGATAAACAAGGGCAATGAGGAAGCCCTGCGGGCCAAGCAGGAGCTTATCCGGGCCAATTTGAGGCTGGTGGTGAGCATTGCCAAGAAATATACCAACCGCGGACTGCAGTTTCTGGATCTGATTCAGGAGGGCAATATCGGTCTGATGAAGGCGGTGGATAAATTCGAGTACCAGCGGGGCTACAAGTTTTCCACCTATGCCACCTGGTGGATCAGGCAGGCCATCACCAGGGCCATTGCAGATCAGGCCCGGACAATCCGCATTCCGGTACACATGATTGAAACCATTAATAAACTGGTGCGCACATCCAGATATCTGGTCCAGGAACTGGGCCGTGATCCCAGCCCCGAAGAAATCGCCGAGCGTATGGATTATCCCCTGGAGAAGGTCAAGAAGGTGCTCAAAATAGCCAAGGAACCCATCTCCCTGGAGACTCCCATAGGAGATGAGGAAGATTCCAGTCTGGGGGATTTTATCGAGGACAAGAAGGCGGTGGCTCCGGCGGACGAGGTGGTAAACTCCAAGCTTTCGGAGCAGATATCCAGGGTTCTGGCGGAACTTACCCCCAGGGAGGAGCAGGTGCTGCGCAAACGCTTCGGCATCGGGGAGAAGTCGGACCATACCCTGGAGGAAGTGGGCAAACTTTTCAATGTAACCAGGGAACGCATTCGTCAGATCGAGGCCAAGGCCCTGCGCAAACTCAGGCACCCGGTGCGCAGTTCTTCTCTTAAGACCTATTATGAGAGTTGATTGAGGGATCAGAGGATTAAAGAAGTAAGGGATCAGGCCGCAGCGGATTCAAGAACAGCGGATGGGAGGGGTTATGAGAACACGGTGGTGGACATGTATCTTCTGGCTGTTTTTTTTAATCCTGTTTTTCGGTCCGGCCCTGGCATGGGGGCAGGCCAGGGATGTCCGGGTTGCCTGGGTGCCGGACGGCGACACTCTGATCCTTGAAGGCCGGGAGGTGGTCCGGATTAAGGGGATAGATGCCCCGGAAACGGCTGGCAACGGACATCCTGACCAGTATTTTGCCCGGGAGGCCACTGACAGGCTGGAAGAGCTTGTACAGGGCAGGGTCATAACCCTGAAGCCTGGACAGGTGCCAGAGGATCGATACGGCAGAACTCTGGCACACGCATACCTGCCATCAGGAGAAAACATAGGCCTCTTGCTGGTGAGAGAAGGTCTGGCCTTTTATTATCCCCATGAGGACCAGGATGAAAGAATTTCCCGGGACCTGCTTAGAGCCCAGCAAAGAGCCATTAAACAGGAGGCAGGGTTCTGGGCTGTAGTGCTTAAGCAGTACCCTGAAGTGGAGTCATGGGCGGGTAATAAGCGAAGCAAGCGTTTTCACCATCCTGACTGTGGCTACGGGCAAAGAATGTCCGGACACAACCGCGAGGAGTTTGAAACCCTGCGGGAGATCTTTTATGCTGGTTATGCCCCCTGCCGCAGGTGCACCCCATGGCCGGATGCAGACAGATAACTGCTGTCATTTTGTTCCGGGACCAGGATGCAGGTAAGAGATTTCAAGGCTGGAAAATATTGAACAACATTAATGTGCATGACAGGAGTAAAACATGGATGACTGGGTAGAAGTAGCCAGCTTCGATTCGATGAGTGACGCAGTACACAGGGAAAAAGCCAGGATAGAGGATCTTGCCCTGGACGTGGGACTTATGCCGGAAAAGGTGGTCCAGGTGGAGGACAAAGGCAGGATTATTATCTCAGTCCACCCGGAATTTTATAACTATTACGCCCATGGGCGATAATTGGTGCCCGAGTTCTGCTGCGCATAGCGTAATGCTTAATTCTCAAGGGATTTGAATTTTGTACTCGAATAGATCTTTTTATCTTTCAAGCAGGTACAAAAGGTGGTCCAGAGGTCGGATAAGTCGGCCGTAAAGGCCCCCATACCCGGGAAATGAGCCGAAAAGCTCCATTTTTTCCTGTTGCAGCTCCAGATCCGAGCTTGCTTCAGGGGAAGAGGGCGCTAAGGACATGGCCAGACGTTCTCTTGTGAGGTAATTTTTCAGCCTGGCCAGAAATGATTCCAGGTGTTGCGAAAAGGCCTCTTTTTCTTTTTCCCAGAATTTATGCGCCTCGTTGCCGGGTTGTTGCCCCTGGGCGTGCCCGGCCATGGCGTATAAAAAGTTTACCGGCGAACCGGGTACCCCCCTGCGCCATCCCAGCAGCCAGGGAGTACGCCAGTAGAAAAGGAAATGAGTCCGGCCGAGTTCGATTATTTCCTCCAGCCCTTGCCTGCTGCGCATGAGTACATCATCCTCCCATGCCGGCTTGATATTTGTCAGGTCCCAGCTGCTGACCCGGGCTTTGACTTCTCGGGGAAGATCCCATCCAAGCCAGGTAAAGAGAATTTCGCGCAAAAGTCTGTTGGCCTGTCTCGATTGCGGGGTCTCCAGGTGGGAGTAGCTCAGCACGAACTCCCCTGAACCCAGAGTGCCGTGCAGGATGCATGGTTCGTTGTGAAGCAGGCCAGGGTCCAGATTGATGCCGTAGACCTGTTCCCATCTGCAGATGTCTGCCTGTTTCAGATCGCTGTATGGCAGATCCGCAGTCCAGAAATCCTGGTCCGGTTCCAGGTATTCTGCCAGGGCTTTGACCCCGTCTGAAGCATTTTCTCCGGGTTCGAACTGAGAAGGCCACCATACCGGCAGGCAGATGTCCCGGCGGCCTTCTTTCCAATGGGGCAGGCGCACCTTGCAGCGGACATGCCCGCTGAAATTGGGCAGCCTCTCCTGCATGGGTTTTCTGGACCAGTGGCACAGGTCCAGGCAGGGAGAACCCGAAGCTGAGCTGAGTCCAAGGCCGGCACCTCCGCAGATGCCCAGATATTTGCCCCCGGAATAGATATAGTCCCTGATGCTGGACATCCCGGCCAGACCCAGACTTTCCGCCTTGAGCCTGGCCCATCCCCCGGGCACCAAAAGACCGGCCGGGGGGCAGTTGTTTAAAACTCCCCCGCGGATGTCCTGAGATCTGATGATCCGGGCCGGGATGTCCAGCTCCTTAAGGGCTCTCAAGAGCATCAGCCCCCAGAGATGGGACTCGTCCCAGAGCATGTAAAAAATGTTTTCATGCCTGAACATGGGCCATCTTTAACACTAAACCTGCTGAGAAGACAAATAACACTGGGCTGTAAAGGTTTATCACCCGCCATGGCGCAGGCAGAAAAGGGCAACAGTGGAGCGCAGATTGGGCCAGATATTTACCTGCCTGTTCTGTACCAGATAGTTGAGCTGCAAAAAACGTCGGCTTACAATTTCCACCTGCATTTCCCGGCATAATTCCTGAAAATCCTTGATGGTGGCCAGCCTTATTTCCGGGGTTTCATACCATTTGTAGGGCAGGGTCTGGTTTACCGGGAGCCTGCCGGTAAGCAGAAGGTGCAGCCTGATACGCCAGTGGGCGAAATTAGGAAAGGTAACCACTGCCCTTTGGCCTATGCGCAGGGCCTGCTGGAGCAGGGCCAGGGGATCTTTCACCGTGAGCAGGACCTGATTTAGAATTACCAGGTCGAAGCAGTCCCCCAGGAAGTCATTGAGTCCTTCCTCCAGGTCCGCCTGGATAACCGACAGGCCCTGGGTCAGGCAATCGGCCACATGTTCCGAGTTTAGCTCTATGCCCTGTTCCTGTACCTGTTTTTCCTCTTTTAGTTTTTTCAAGAGTTCCCCGCGGCCGCAGCCCAGGTCCAGGACCCGTTCACCGGTACCGACGAGTTCAATGATGTATGGGTCCAGTTCCCTGTCCCGATACAGGCTTCTTTGCCAGTCGAAACGGACCTTGTTTTCACTTGCCTGCAAGTCTGCCCTCCTTTTCCAGCCTGGTGAGATACCCCGAGACTACATCCCCCATGCGGTTGCCCGGCAGCAGGAAGGCGTCGTGCCCCTGGTCGCTGCCGATATTGCAGTAGGAGACGTTTTTGCCGGCCTGGCGAAGACCCTTGACAAGTTCCTGGGACTGGGACGGGGGGAAGAGCCAGTCGCTGGTGAATGAAACCACCAGAAATGAGCTTTTGCAGGGCTCAAAGGCGTTTTTCAGGTTGCCGTAGTCCAGGTGCAGGTCAAAGTAGTCCATGGCCCTGGTAATATAGAGATAGGTGTTGGCGTCAAAGCGTTTGACAAAGGTGCTGCCCTGATGATGCAGGTAGCTTTCCACCTGGAAGTCCGCTCCCAGCTTGAACCCCCGCTCAGTGCCATTGATCATGCGCCGGGAAAATTTGCGCAACATGGCGTTTTCCGAGAGATAAGTGATGTGGGCGATCATCCTGGCCAAAGCCAGACCGCTTTCCGGCTGCTGATCAGGCTTATACAGCCCGTAATTCCAGGATGGATCGCTCATAATGGCCTGCCTGGCCACCTCGTTGAAGGCTATGGCCTGCGGGGACATGCGGGCGGTGGTGGCTATGGGGATTGCTCCCATGACCTTTTCGGGATAGCTTATGGCCCACTGCAACACCTGCATTCCGCCAAGGGACCCTCCGATGACCGCCATAAGCCTTTTTATTCCCAGGTAGTCCACCAGCCATTTCTGGACCTGAACCATGTCCCGGACAGTGTAAAAGGGGAAGTTGAGACCGTACGGCCTGCCTGTGGCCGGATCAATGTCGGCCGGGCCTGTGGTACCCTTGCACCCTCCCAGGAAATTACTGCAGATAATAAAATAGCGGTCCGTGTCCAGGGGCTTGCCCGGTCCAATGAGCACCTCCCACCAGCCGGGCTTCTCCCCGGTTTCGCCGGTGTGGTAGCCTGCTGCATGGGCGTCTCCCGACAGGGCATGGCAGACCAGTATGGCGTTGTCCCTCTCCGGGGAAAGCCGGCCGTAGGTTTCATAGGCCACTGTCACCGGGTGCAAAGTCTTGCCGGATTCCAGCTGCAGCACCCACTCAGCCCCTTTGAAGGTAATGTTTTGAGTCTCAACCAGGCCTACGCTGGTATCCGGTATTTCACTTCCCCGGCTCATGAACACTCCAGTAAGTTATTATCAAAGTTGAGCCTGTGTTTTGAATATAATTTATCTTGGGCCGGCTATTGAAAAAAGTCCGGTACCTGCCTGCCAAACAAAATATTATCTCAGATGGAGGCAGCATTATACACTCCAGGAGATTGTCCGTGCAGCCCGGACTTGAAGATAACTCTTGCAGGCGCGGGCGAAAGCAATATAGATTACAGAGGTGAAGCCTAAAAATCAAATATACATTCCAGCTGTCGGGGCAAGGTAAGAACATGACCAGGCAGTTATTTTTTTCCGGGCCAAATGATTGGCAGCGCGACCATACTGGCTGGGATTTTTTTGCAATTTTAGTTAAAAAAGGTTACTTATTCTAAAGAAGATGTAACTATTCACCATCTGATAAAATTGGTCAATCTATGTGCACCGCTGATATTCAGGGTCCGGGGGCTTTGCAAACTGGGCGTAAACTGTCTGAACGACGTAGGAAGCGTTAATCAAAACCGTAACACTCCGAACTTGATTTAGAGCAGGTTATATAAGTTATTCTGGCTTAAAAACTCGTGTATAGGTTTTGATTTACGCTTCCTTGGAGTGAGTTTTTACGTCCTGTTTGCGAAGTCCTCGGACCCTGGTGAATAGTTACAAGAAGATCAAAAAGAAAGCATATTCTGTAAAGAACACGGAACTGTCAAGCAATAAGCAGTGCTTGCTAAAACTCTCTCAGCACAACAAGCCAGATAATCAAAGCCAAAAAGGAGTCAATTCATGCCCCCGAAAGACTGGAAACCGGAGACCATTTCTCTACATGGCGGCCATACCCCTGATGTGGCTACCCGCAGCAGGGCGGTGCCCATATATCAAAGCACCAGTTTTGTTTTTTCCGACAGTCAGGACGCTGCTTCGCTGTTCAGCCTGAAGCCTGAAGTGTGGGCCCCCAGACTCAACCTTGACACCGAGGGCTTAAGGCCGGATGATTTCGCCCCAGAAGCCACGGGAAATATCTACACCAGGATCATGAACCCCACCACAGACGTCCTGGAGAAAAGAATGGCCCTCCTGGAAGGTGGCGTAGGTGCGGTGGCCACCAGTTCGGGGTCCTCGGCCATCACCTATGCGGTGATGAACATCTGCGAGAGCGGAGACCACATAGTGTCGGCCTCCAGCCTTTACGGCGGCACCTATAATCTTTTCCATCATACCCTGCCCCGCTACGGGATCAAAACCACCTTTGTGGATGCAACCTCCCCGCAGTCCTTTGCCAGAGCAGTGACAGACAAAACCAAATGCATGTTTGTGGAGACCATAGGCAATCCAGGCCTGGACACCCCGGATCTGGCAGAACTGTCTGAAACTGCCCACCAGGCCGGGGTGCCGCTTATAGTGGACAATACCGTACCTACTCCTGTACTCTGCAGGCCTTTTGAGTCCGGAGCGGATATAGTGGTTCATTCCCTGACCAAGTTCTGCGGCGGACACGGCAATTCCATAGGCGGGATCATAGTGGACAGCGGCAACTTCAACTGGAAAGCCTCGGACAGGTTTTACATGTTCACAGAGCCTGATCCGTCCTATGGCGGGGTGGTCTGGTCCGAGGCCGTGGGCAGAGCCGCATATATCATCCGGGCCAGGACCGTGCTGCTTCGGGATACTGGTGCCTGCATCTCCCCGTTTAACAGTTTTCTGATCCTGCAGGGCATAGAAACACTGGGAATGCGCATGGAAAGGCACAGTCAGAATGCCATGTCCGTGGCCAGGTATCTGCAGGATCATCCAGCTGTATCCTGGGTGTTGTACCCGGGACTGAAGGGGCATCCCACCCATGAACAGGCAGGCAGGTATCTGCACGGCGGCTTCGGGGCGCTGGTGGGGTTTGGAATTAAGGGTGGCCTGGAAGCCGGTCGCAGCTTTATTGACAGACTGCAGCTTTTCAGTCATCTGGCCAATATCGGCGATGCCCGCAGCCTGGCCATTCATCCGGCCTCCACGACCCACTCTCAGCTCACGGAACAGGAGCAGAAAAGCGCCGGAGTCAGCCCTGACTTTATCCGTCTGTCCGTGGGTCTGGAGCATATTGATGACATTCTGGCCGACCTGGAGCAGGCTCTGGTATAGCCTGGGGCCTGAGCACGGGCTGATAAACGGCAAAAATTCTATAAAGGCTTAAAATGTAATGGTTACAGTGGAATGCACTACGGACCTGCTGACTCCTGGAGGGGACAGCCGGCTCCGGGAACTGGTCCTGGAAGAAAAGCCGGTGGGTATCTTTTTAAATGACGAGCCCGTGGGCACGGCCATGGTCATGGCCAGGGATCTGGAAGAACTGGCTGTGGGCTACCTCTTCGGACAGGGACTTATTGAGCCCGGAGACAAGATATTCGACATTGAGGTCTGCGAGCAGGGCCGGGTCAATGTATACGCCCAGGTAGTCTCCAGGCCGGATGACGAGATGATCACCACCTCGGGGTGCGGAGGCACCGGCAAAATAGCCAGGAGGCTGCTGCATGAGGATTATCCAGAACCTGCAGACTTCTGTATCTCTTTTGATGAGGTGGCAGAGCTCATCAAAAAAACTCTTGCCTGGTCATCGCTGTCCCAGGACACCCATTGCGTGCACGGCTGCGGATATTCAAGCGGCGGCGGTTTCCAGGTCTGCTACGAGGATGTAGGCCGGCACAACGCGGTGGACAAGCTCATGGGAGCCATCCTGCTGGGACGGTTCTCCCCGGCTGGAGCCGTCTACACCACTGGCAGACTCACCTCGGACATGGTGCTTAAATGCGCCCGCATGGGAGTTCCGGTGGTTTTGTCCCGGACCGCGCCATCTTCACTGGGTCTGGACATCGCCCGCAGGTCGGGCCTTACCCTTGGGTGCTACGTGCGCCCGGGACGGGTGAATGTATTCAGTGCGCCCCACAGGATTATCAGGGGGTAGAGGGGTCAGGGTTTTTTGGACTTGTCGGACAGGTCAGACTTGTCGGACAGGTCGGATGTGTCCGACAGCTATGGCTGACTCAATAGCCGGTTTATTACCGGCACCCCCCCGATAAAATGCACCATGACCCTGCCCTGCAGAGTCTGTCCCAGGCAGGGGGTGTTGGTGCCTTTGGAGAGCATGGTCTCCGGGCTTGGTACCCACTTTTTTTCCAGGTCCACCAGGGTAAAGTCCGCCGGGTCGCCGGGGGCGAAGCTGCACACGGGCAGGCGGAAGAGTTCGCCTGGAGAGGTGGCCATGAGCCTGATCACATCCTGCAGGGTCAAAACATTTTCGCGGACCAGGTCCAGTACCAGGGACAAACAGGTGTCCAGGCCGGAGATGCCGTTGGGAGCCCCGGCAAAAGGAACCTCTTTTTCAAAGTCCGCATGCGGGGCATGATCCGAGGCGACTGCGTCGATGACTTTTTCCCGCACCGCCTGACGCAGGGCCAGGACATCGTCTCTGGTACGCAGGGGCGGGTTGACCCTGGCCAGAGTATTGTAACCGCCCACCAGTTCTTCACTCCAATGCAGGTAGTGCGGGCAGGTCTCGGCGCTTATGGGGATGGATTTCTGCTTGGCCTGGTAAATGAGCTCTACCGAGGATGCGCAGCTTATGTGGGCCAGATGGATGGGTATGTTCAGGTATGCCGCCAGCAGTATGTCCCGGCTGACCTGCAGGCTTTCAGCCACGTCCGGGATGCCTTTGAGTCCCAGGTAGTCGGACATTCTTCCCTCGTTCATGACTCCGCCGACGCTTAGAAAGCTGTCCTCGCAATGGTCAATGACCTTTAGATCCAGGTCCGATGCATATTCCACGGCTCTGCGAAAGAGTTCATTGTCCTGTACCGGGAGTCCGTCGTTGGAGAAAGCCCTGCATCCGGCCTGAGCCAGCTCGGCCAGGGGGGCCAGATCCTTTCCCTTGAGCCCCCGGGTTAAAGCTCCTACAGGATGCAAAAACGGCCCGTGGGGATGATGCTCGCGGCCTTTTTGCAGCATGTACCCGGTAATGCCGGCATTATCGTTTACCGGATCAGTGTTGGCCATAGCCAGGACCCGCCCGAATCCTCCGGATGCTGCTGCAGCCAGCCCCGAGGCAATGTCTTCCTTGTATTCCTGTCCCGGATCGCGCAGGTGGACGTGGATATCTATGAGGGAGGGCAGTAAATGGCAGTTCCGGGCGTCAAATTCCAGGTCCCTGCCGGGTGTGCTCTCAACAGGGATGCCGCCTGGAATAAACTCCTGCACCAGGCCCTCATGCAGAAGCAGAGTGCCTGCGGTGCCGTTTAGAATTGCATTGCAGACGCGGGTGTATTCCATGGGTTTTATTCCTCCGGGATTTCCTGCCCGGGCTTGCTCCGGGTCAGGTACAGATAAAGAAGGGCCATGCGTACGGCCACCCCGGAGCTGACCTGCTCCAGGATAAGGCTGTCCCCGCAGTCGGCCAGGCTCGAGGATATCTCCACGCCGCGGTTTATGGGTCCGGGATGCATGATTTTTACCCCTGAAGCCGCTTTCTGTATGTGCCCTGGCTGCAGGCAGAAGCGTGATGAGTATTCGCGAAGGTCCGGGAGAAGACCTGCCTCCTGGCGCTCCAGCTGCAGGCGCAGGCTGATGATGGCGTCCACGTCCAGGCAGGCCGGATCCAGGCTGGAGTACACCTCCACGGGCCAGTTGTGTATCCCCCTGGGCAGCAGAGTGCGCGGAGCACAGACTCTGATGCGACATCCCAGCATGCTCAAAAGCTGCACATCGGATCTGGCCACCCGGCTGTGGGCGATGTCTCCAAGGATCAGGACCTGTTTGCCCTGGAAGCTCTGCCAGTGATTAAAAAGGGTGAATCCGTCCAGCAGGGCCTGAGTGGGGTGGGCGTGCCAGCCGTCACCGGCATTGAGAACGCTGCAATCCAGGTGCGAGGCAATAAAACCGGCTGCTCCGCTCAGGGAGTGCCTGAGGACCAGGGCATCGGGTTTCATGGCCTGCAGGGTGAGCACCGTGTCTTTCAGGCTTTCGCCCTTGCTCAGGCTGCTGCCTGTGGCTGCCAGGGAGAAGCTGTCCGCTGACAGGCGCTTGGCTGCCATGTCAAAGGAGGTCTTAGTCCGGGTGGAAGGCTCGGCAAAAAAAAGGACCACGCTTTTACCCTTGAGTATGGGCACCTTTTTTATACTGCGGGAATTGATCTCCATGAATCTGGTGGAAGTATCGAATACGTGCCTGACTTCATCAGGGGAAAGGGATTCAATGTCCAACAGGTCCTTGTGTATCCAGTTCATGTGGGGCACCCTGGGGTTCCTGGTTTGACGGATAATGACCGAAGATGCGGTGCGGCGGGTTCTGCGTCAAGAACCGGAAAAATTTTAGATCATTTGCCCCGATTGTGCAAGGAAACATCCACCTGGCAGTCCAGAGCAGATGCCCCGTGGCAACCGGATAATAATCCTTGCCCCAAAAAAAAGACCGAAAAAATCAGATTTTGCCGGAGTCTGGCTTTATGAGTACGGTTACCGAGGACCAGGAGAAAATATGATCAAGGTGTACACTCACAGTCTGGGGTGTCCCAAAAATACGGTGGATACAGAAAACATCCTCAGTGGACTAAAAGAGCATTTTTACCCTGTGGCTGAACCAGGAGAGTCTGATGTGGTTTTAATCAACACCTGCGCTTTCATCCGCTCGGCGGTGGAAGAGTCCCTGGAAACAATTTTTGAGGTGGCCAAAGACATTGAGTCCTTAAGCCCCAGGCCGCTTCTGGTGGTCACTGGTTGCCTGGTGTCCAGGTACGGGTCCGGGCTTGGCCGGGAAATCCCGGAGGCGGACATGTTTGTGCCTATAGCTAAGCAGGCTGATCTGCCGGGCAGAATCCTGCACATGCTGGGCTGCCCGGTTGACAAAGAATCCCCGGCCTCAAGACCAGGGCCTTTTACAGGGTATGCCTATCTCAAGATCAGCGAAGGGTGCAACAACCGCTGTGCCTTCTGCACCATTCCTTCCATCAGGGGCAGACTGCGTTCCAGGCCTGAGCCGGAAGTACTCCGGGAAGCAGAGCACCTCATAGACCAGGGTGCACTTGAACTTGTGCTGGTATCCCAGGACAGCACTGCTTACGGACGCGACCTGGGTTACAGGCAGGGACTGGCCCGTCTGGCCGAAAAGCTTGCAGTGCTTGAGGGGCTTTTAAGAATAAGGATCATGTATCTGTATCCTTCCGGCCTGAACGAGAGGCTTCTGGCCAGGCTGGCTGAGCTGGGTCCTCCTTTTGTGCCCTATTTTGACGTCCCCCTGCAGCACGCCCACCCGGAAATACTTAAAAAAATGGGGCGTCCCTTTCAGCATGATCCTCTGGAAGTACTCCGGCGTATAAGAAATTATTTTCCCGGGGCAGCCATCAGGAGCACTTTGATAACCGGCTATCCTGGAGAAAAAGAATGGCACTTTCAGGCCCTGCTGGAGTTTGTCCGCCAGGCCAGAGTGCAGCATCTGGGGGTATTTCCATTTTACCCCGAGGAAGGAACCAGGGCGGCCGGTTTTAGCGGGCAGGTTCCGGATGAGCTGAAAAATGAGCGTCGCAGGATCATCATGCAGGAGCAAAAGAAGATCAGCCGGGAGTATCTGCAGAGCTTTGTGCAAGAGAGCCTGGATATAATGGTTGATGCCCTCCATCCGGAGTGGCCGGGGCTATATACCGGCCGGACCTGGTTTCAGGCCCCCGAGGTAGATGGCCTGACCTACATAAGCGGACCCGGAGTAAGGCCGGGTAAAATGGTGCGCGCCGAGATCATTTCCAGTCATGACTATGACCTGGAAGCCCTGGTTTGAGTGGGCAGGACCAGATAAGAACTGCATTAAATTTTCTAAAAGTGCATTATTTTTATTGTCAATATTTCCGCGATCTGCTAAGCAGCAGCAAATTTACCAAGTGTGTTAGGGGGAGTTATATGCAAAACACAAACGAAACCACAGATCCGCAGGAAAACTTTGAAACCGATGTAAGCTTTGAATCCGCGCTGGAGGACTATCTAAACGCGGATTTCGGCGAGGTTCAGGAAGGAAGTATCGTCACCGGAGAAGTGGTTAAAGTGGAAAAGGACTATGTCCTTGTGGATGTCAACTTCAAGTCCGAGGGACAGATTCCTGCTTCCGAGTTTCAGGACGCGGAAGGCAATCTGACCGTGAAAGAAGGCGACAAGGTGGACGTCTTTGTCACCCAGAAGGATGAAAACGAGGGTGCTATATCCCTGTCCCGGGAGAAGGCCAGGCGGGTGAAGCTTCTGGATGATCTGCAGGACATCATGGACAATCAGACCACCATCCAGGGCAAAATCATCAAAAGGATCAAAGGCGGCTACAATGTGGATCTTGAAGGCCTGGAGGCTTTTCTGCCGGGTTCCCATGTAGACCTTCGTCCTGTACCGGACATGGACGCCCTGGTAGGCCAGGAGATGGATTTTCGCATCCTCAAAATCAACCGCAGACGCAGCAATGTGATCATTTCCCGTCGGGTACTTCTGGAAGAAGAACGCGAAAACATGCGCCAGGAACTGCTGGATACCATTGAGGAAGGCCAGGTGGTTCAGGGCAAGGTCAAAAACATCACCGAATATGGAGTCTTCATTGACCTGGGAGGACTGGACGGCCTGCTGCATATAACCGACATGTCCTGGAAAAGGATACGCCATCCCAAAGAAATGGTTCAACTGGGGGATGACCTGGAGCTCAAGGTGCTGGGCTTTGATGCGGATGAAAAAAAGGTTTCCCTGGGGCTTAAGCAGCTTATAAGCGATCCCTGGGAAAACATTGAGGAGAAATATCCCGAAGGCACCAGAATGACCGGGAAGGTCACCAATCTGGCTGACTATGGGGCTTTTGTGGAACTGGCTGACGGGGTGGAAGGCCTGGTGCACATCTCCGAGATGTCCTGGACAAGGAAGCTCAGGCACCCTTCTCAACTGGTCAAATCCGGAGACGAAGTGGAAGTGGTGGTCCTGGGAATAGATTCGGAACGCAAGCGCATCTCCCTGGGGATGAAACAGGTCAGCCCCAACCCCTGGGATGTGGTTGCGGAAAAGTATCCCGAAGGGACCATCCTGGAGGCACCGGTGAAGAACATCACCGAGTTCGGCCTGTTTATCGGTATCGAGGACGGCATAGACGGGCTTATCCATGTCTCGGACATGTCCTGGACCAAAAAGGTGCGCCACCCTTCAGAGCTTTTCAAGAACGGGGACATGGTCCGGGCCAAGGTGCTTACTGTGGACAAGGAAAGTGAGAAGTTCACCCTGGGCATCAAGCAACTTACCGAGGATCCCTGGGCCGAGGTGCCCAGACATTACCCCGTGGGTACCACTGTAAGGGGCAAGATCACCAATATTACCGATTTCGGCCTCTTTGTTGAGGTGGAGGAAGGTATCGAGGGCCTGGTGCACGTTTCCGAGATGAGCCGCAAGAAAATCAAGAACCCCAAGGAGTTCTTTTCCGAAGGCCAGGAAATCCAGGCCAAGGTCATCCATGTCAGTGCCGACGAGCGAAGGCTGGGCCTCTCCGTCAAGCAGCACCTGGAAGAGGAGGAGAAAAAAAGCGCTCCTGTTGATCAGCGAAGCAAAAACGGCAGCGCGGCTCCGGGGAGCAACCTGGGCGATTTAATCCGACAGAAACTGGAAGAAGGGGATGGAGACAAGCAAGACTAAATTCAGCCAGAGACATCCGCTGATTTTTGGTTTCCTGCTCATAATTACGGCCGTGGTCGCATTCATGCTGGCCATGGCCGTTTTTAATTATCTGTTTTTTGACGGGCCAAAATTAAGGACCCAGCCCAAGATCGGGGTGGTGAACGTCAGCGGGCTTATTACTGACTCCAGGGATATTGTGGACTGGATACAGGAACTGGAAGAAAACGATTCCGTAAAAGGGGTTCTTTTGAGAGTCAACTCTCCCGGGGGAGTGGTGGCTCCGTCCCAGGAGGTCTTCAGGGCTGTAAAGAGCCTGGCCCAAAAGAAGCCGGTGGTGGCTTCCCTCAGCTCCGTGGCTGCCTCGGGGGGATACTACGCAGCCAGTCCGGCCGGGTTGATAGTGGCCAATCCGGGAACACTGACCGCCAGCATCGGGGTCAAGGTCACCCTGACCAATATCCAGGAGCTTCTGCAAAAGCTGGGTATCGAGGACCAGGGGGTCTACAGCGGCGATTTCAAGGATGCCGGGACAGTATCCCGGCCCATGACCGACGAGGAGAGAGAATACTTTCAGGGCCTGGTGGATGATATGCACGAACAGTTTGTGCAGGACGTGGCCCTGGCCAGGGGCATGGACGAGCAAAGGGTTTTTGATCTGGCTGACGGTCGGGCCATGACCGGAAGGCAGGCCCTGGAGGCTGGGCTGGTGGATGAGCTGGGGGGCAGAAGCGAGGCCCTGGATATACTCTGTGAAAAGGTCCAGCTGCCCAGGGACGCCAAGCAGCTGGAAGGACCCGAGGAAAAGATCTCCATCCTGCGCAGGATCTTAAGCGAATTCTCCCTGGGGGACAATATCCTGGGGCCCAGGTGGATTTTTACCTATGAGTGATCTGGAGAACATTTTAAGCCGGGTACATGAAGGCGGGCGTATCAGCCGGGAAGATGCCCTTTTCCTGGTCCGGTCCGCCGGTTTGCACCAACTGGGTCAGGCTGCTCTGAAGGTGCGGACCAGGATGTTCGGGGATCAGGCCTTTTTCGTATACAACCAGCACCTGAACTATACCAATATCTGCAGCAATGCCTGCCGGTTCTGTGCCTACAGCAAAAGGGCAGGGGAAGAAGGCGCTTACGTCATGAGCGTGGACCAGGTGCGTGAAGCAATCAAGAGCCGGCTGCACGAGCCCATTGACGAGATCCATGTGGTGGGAGGCCTGAATCCGGACCTTCCTTATGACTATTACCTGGAGATGCTCACGGCCATCAAGGAGATCCGCCCGGAAGTGCACATCAAGGCCTTTACCGCAGTGGAAATAGCCTATCTGGCCGGGCAGTATGAAAAGACGAGAGAACAGGTCTTGACCGAGTTCGTGCAGGCCGGACTGGATGCCCTGCCCGGCGGCGGAGCAGAGGTCTTTTCCCCGCAGCTGCGCAGAGAGCTCTGCCCGGAAAAGCTTTCCGGGGAAGAGTGGCTCAAGGTGCATGAGCTGGCCCACAGCCTGAATATACCCACCAACTGCACCCTTCTTTTCGGTCACGTGGAGTCCTGGACGGATCGCCTGGATCATCTGCAGGCCCTGCGCGATCTGCAGGACAGAAGCGGCGGATTTCTGTGCTTTATCCCTCTGCCTTATCAGCCGGGCAGAAATGAATTGCAGGCTTCCGGACCGGACGGTGTGGACCTGGTTAAAATGTGGTCCATCTCCCGCATCTTTCTGGACAATATCGCACATATCAAGGCTTACTGGGCCTTTTGCGGCATAAAGGCCGCCCAGCTTGGACTCTGGTACGGAGCTGATGATTTTGACGGGACCATTGTCGAGGAAAAGGTGGGCCACGCCGCAGGTGCGGATACACCCACAGGCCTGGGAGTTGATCAGCTAAGGCATCATATACGGGCTGCAGGGATGAACCCGGTGCGCAGAGACTCTTTTTTTCAGCCCAGGATCTGATGGCGCAAGCAGACTCTCGCCAGGAAGTAATCGTAGTGGGCGGGGGGCCTGCCGGTCTTATGGCCGCCGGGCAGGCGGCGACGAGAGGGCTGCAGGTGATTCTTCTGGAAAAAAAGCACCTGCCGGCCAGGAAACTGGGCATTACCGGCAAGGGGCGCTGCAATCTTACCAATACCGCTGCAAATGATGATTTCCTGCGTACCTTTGGCCACGGGGCAAAATTTATGCGTTTTGCCCTGGGCCGTTTCTCCAGCCGGGATCTGGTTTCTTTTTTCAACTCGCTGGGACTTGAGACCGAGGAAGAAAGAGGGGGCAGAGTGTTTCCACGCACCCAGCAGGCTTCTGACGTGGTACGAGCCCTGGTTGGCTGGGTGAAAGAGGCCGGGGTAAAAATAAAGACTGCTAAGGCAGTAAGACAGATTGTTGCAGAAAAGGGCCGGGTCCGCGGGGGGGTGACGGACAAGCATGGTACAACAGAAGAGTTTTTTCGAGGCGAGAATATCGTCATTGCCACAGGCGGAGCGTCTTACCCGGCTACCGGGTCCACTGGGGACGGCTACGCTCTGGCCAGGGCTCTAGGGCATGAAATTGTCCCGGTCTATCCAGGTCTGGTCCCCCTGGAGACAAAAGGGGACACCGCCCCGATGATGCAGGGCTTAAGCCTTAGAAACGTGCGGGCCGGGATCTATGTCCAGGGAAAAAAGCAGGTGGAAGATTTCGGGGAAATGCTTTTTACCCATTTCGGGGTATCCGGCCCCATTGTCCTTTCCCTGAGCAAAGATGTGGTCCGGGCCTTGAGCCGGAATCTGGAAGTCAAGCTGGTCATTGACCTGAAACCTGCAGTGAGTCACACCGCCTTGAAATCCCGGATATCCAGCCGGATGCATGCCCGGGGCAGAAAAAAGATATCCAATCTGCTCAAGGAATTTCTGCCCATAAAAATGATCCCCGTTTTTCTAAAGAATTCCGATATTGATCCGGACAAACCGGGCAGTGATCTTTCCGCCAGTGAACAGAAGGCTCTGCGTATGTGGTGTAAGGAGCTCTGTATGGACATCACCGGGTACCGGTCTTTCAATGAGGCCATAATCACTTCCGGAGGAATAAAGCTTTCAGAAGTGGATCCCAGGACCATGCAGTCCAGAAAAGTCCAGGGCCTCTACTTTGCAGGCGAGGTTTTAGACGTTGACGCTGGCACTGGCGGCTTCAACCTCCAGGCGGCTTTTTCCACCGGCTGGGTGGCCGGCAACTCGGTAACCGCAAGGCAAGGTTAGTTCTGGTGGCGAATGTTTTCAGGTTTTGATCAGGTTGTGCTTGCTTCCAGTGCAGCCTTCTGTTAGCTGCTGATAATCTATGTGGGAACTAATCATTGCCTTTTCCCTTGCGGTGGTTGTATCCGCATTTTGTTCCGTTGCCGAGGCTGCGCTTTACTCCGTACCCTGGAGCTTTATAGAACGGCTTAAGAAGGAAAAGAAAAAAAGCGGGCAGCTTTTGTACGCCCTGCGCTCCAGAATCGACCAGCCCATTACCGCCATTTTGACCCTGAACACCCTGGCCAACACAGCGGGCGCGGCCATAGCCGGGGCAGCTGCGGCCAGTGTGTTCGGGGCGCACAATCTTATCTATTTTTCCATTGTCTTTACCCTGACAATACTTATATTTTCAGAGATAATCCCCAAAACCATGGGCGTGGTGTTCAACAGGAGGGTGGCTCCTGCTCTGGCCAAGCCTCTGGTGGCCCTGGTGTGGGTGCTAAAGCCCATAATAGTGATATGCAGGTACCTGGTGGTCTTTATTGAAAGAAAAAAACCCGGGCCGACAACCTCTGAGGAGGATCTGCTTGCCATGATCAGCCTTACCAGACGCTCCGGGGTCATCAAGCCTTATGAGGAACTGACCATCCAGAATATCCTTTCCCTGGACAAAAAGATGGTCAGGGAAATCATGACCCCCAGGATGGTTATCTTTTCCCTGCCGGCGAAAATGACTGTGTCTGAAGCCAGGGAGTACAGGACCTTCTGGCCCCACAGCCGCATACCTGTTTACGAAGGGGATGATCCCGAGGATGTTGTGGGAATTGTCAACCGCAGCCAGATTCTGGATGCTCTGGCCAGGGACCAGGATCATATCCGGCTGGAAGACCTTATGCGTCGGGTGGACTTCGTGGTGGAAACCATGAGCCTGGACCGCCTGCTCATAAAGTGCCTCAATTCCAGGGTACATCTTTTCATGGTTCTGGATGAATATGGCGGTATTGCCGGACTGGTCACCCTGGAGGATGTCATGGAAGAGATTCTGGGCAAGGAAATAGTTGACGAGACAGATGAGGTGGTGGATATGCGCGAACTGGCCAGGCAGAGCAGGGCGGAGCTTAGAAATCAAAGCAGCTCAGGGGGGTCTCAAAAGGGTACCGGATGACACCGACCACGGTTATCAGAAGCAAGAACTGGCACAAAATGTGCTTAATCCTAATATATTAAAATAAAATAAACTTTCCAGGTTCGGGACTGGCGCAGGCAGCACCCTGGAGCAGATATGTATCCGCACTTAGACAGTGCATAGAATTTATTTGTGCTTGAATGCTGAACAAAGAAGGTGTATTATTCTTATGAACTGTTGACAGCATCGCCTGCAGTAAGCCTGCAGGATCATTTTCGAGGGCTTGTCACCCTGCCTGGAACACGTTTTACAGGAGGACTTCTGTATGTCCACACAAAAAAAATCAAAATTCATGTATCTTGCAGCCTTTTTGCTGATCTTTTCCGGAGTGGGATATCTGGTGGTTACCAGTGTAACCCAGAGCAGCACCTATTTTCTGGAGGTCTCCGAGGCCCTGGCCATGGACCAGGACAAGCTGGACAGGGCCAGGCTTTTCGGCAAGGTGGCAGAGGAAGAACTTGAAAGAGACAGTGATGCCCTGGGGGTGACCTTCATGCTCCAGGATAAGGATGACAAGGACAAGGTCATCCGGGTAAGGTATGCGGGAGCGGTTCCCGATGCTTTCAGACCTGGAGCCGGGGTTATTGTCGAGGGTCAGGCCAGGCCCGAGGAAGGAATTTTCATGGCCCACGACCTCATGACCCAGTGTCCGTCCCGATACGAGAGTAAACAATAACGGCTTTCTCCTTTTCAACAGATGAACCCACAAAGGCTCTGCCTGCATCCCGGGGCGGGCCTTTATTTTTGGATTAATCAACCCTGAAACAGTAGGATTTTCTCATGCACTATCTGGGCTTTTTCGCACTGCTGACGTCGCTTATCATCATGATTCTCCTGGCTGGAGCTGCTTTTGCAGGATTATGGCGCACCAGAAGTACTGGAGAGGATATAAAGATCGTGTCCTGGCTGGAACGGGGGCAGGCAGCTGTTACGGGTCTGGTTACCCTAAGTTCCCTTGTACTTCTCTGGGCTTTTGTCACCCGTGATTTTACATACTCTTATGTTTACAGAAACTCAGATGAGTTTCTGCCCATGCATTATCAGGTTTCAGCTTTCTGGGCCGGTCAGGAAGGATCTCTTCTCTTCTGGCTGTGGGTGGTGGTCATCATGGCCGGTATCTGGCTTTTGTCTCCAGTGTACAAGTCACTGGCCAGGGACACCAAGGCCTGGTTCTGGGGAATGATGTTTATTGTCCAGGGTTTTTTACTGCTTTTGCTTACCGGACCCAGCAATCCCTTTATCGTCTATGATATCCAGCCCATGGGCGGGAGCGGGCTGAACCCGCTTTTGCAGAACGTGGGCATGATATTTCATCCGCCCATGACCTTTCTGGGCTATGCCGGATTTACCATCCCGGCCTGCCTGGCTCTGGCCGGGTGGCTCAGCGGCGATCAGCGCAGCTGGATTTTCCAGTGCCGCAACTGGGTGCTTTTTGCCTGGGTCATGCTCACCGGCGGAGCCATACTTCTGGGCGGATGGTGGGCCTATATGGAACTGGGATGGGGCGGATACTGGGCCTGGGACCCGGTGGAAAACGCCTCCCTTATTCCCTGGCTTATAAGCACGGCATTTCTGCATACTGCCATAGTAGGCAAGCAGAGAAATGTACTGCACCGATCCAATCTGATACTTATCAATCTTTCCCTGCTTACCTGCTTTTTCGCCACCTACCTTGTGCGCAGCGATGTTATCGAATCCCTGCATACTTTCGGCGGCCGGGGAGTAGGGGGTCCGCTGGTTATTTTCATGCTGGCAGGTTTGGCCCTTACTCTTTTTGTAGCCATGGCCGGGCAGAAGCAGAAAAGCGCCATGGACAGCCTGTGGAGCAAACAGGGACTTCTCGTCGTGGTTTCCTGGATTTTTCTGGGCCTGGCCGTGATAGTGGCCATGGGGACCATGTGGCCGGTCATTTCCAATATCTGGACCGAAAACCCCATGGGACTGGGGCCGGATTTCTATAACCGGGTCTGCCTGCCCCTTTTTACTGCCATGGCTCTGGTCATGTGTGTCTGCCCCTGGTTCAACTGGCGACAGGGAATTCTGGACATGCAGGGACTGCTGGCGGTGGTTCTGGTTTTTGCAGTGTCTGTTGCCGGTCTCTGGATCGGAGGTATGCGCGATTTTATGCCCCTGGTTGCGGCTTCGGCGGGCACGGCAGGAATGGTGTCCATGATCTTTTATATCCTGTCCAGGCGGGAGGTGCGCCGCAGCCGTAAAGGCTGGGGGCTTTACCTGGTCCACTTCGGAGTGGCCATGATTGTCCTGGGGGTTGCCTTTTCCGGTCCGTACCAGGAGGAGATCCAGGTACGGCTGAGCCAGGGTGAAAGCGCTGAGATCAGCGGATTTGAGGTTACCTATTCCGATTTCCGGGAAGAACACGACCCCGGGGTATCCATATACGAGGCCAGGCTGGACGTGACCCGGGACGGCAAGGAAGTGGGCACCATGCTTCCCCAGCGCACCCTGCACCGCAACTTCGACCAGCCCTACTCTGAGGTCTCCACCATCTTTTCCCTGGGCAAGGAGATTTATTCCACCATCATGGGGTTTGACCAGGAACTCAATGTCACCTTTAAAATCAGTGTCAATCCTCTGGTGAACTGGATCTGGATAGGCAGCATCATCCTGTGCCTGTCCATTTTTATGATAATGGGCAGGGTCAGGGTCAGAGCACCGGAGAATTAAAAATCCTGTATTTTGATTAATTGCAGTTACGTCATGCAGGAAAAGGACAATCAGAATATACTCCTGGAGCTGGACCGGGTAAGTCATTTTTTTGACCAGCGGCTGGTATTTAAAGATATCAGTCTAAGCCTGGGAAAGGGTCAGGTTCTTCTTCTGGCGGGCCCCAACGGGGCAGGCAAGACCACTCTGGTTAATATTATGACCGGGTTGATCCGACCGGTGAGGGGAACTGTTCACACCGGCGTATCCAGCGTAAAGGCGGCTTATCTGGGGCATCATACCTTTATCTATCCCGGGCTGAGCGCCCTGGAAAACCTGCGGTTCTGGGCCGGCATGTACAGTCTGGTCAAAAGCGAGGAAGAGCTCCTGGACCTGCTGGCCCTGGTGGGACTCAGGAGTTTTGCATATGAAAACGCGCGCATATTTTCCAGGGGCATGTCCCAGAGACTAAGTCTGGCCAGAGTGCTCATGCTTGAGCCTGAGCTTATTTTTCTGGATGAGCCGGCCACCGGCATGGACGCCCAGTCCCGGCGCATGTTAAGAGAGGAAATTGCCAAGGCCAGGCAAAGGGGTGCTTCCATGGTCTGGGTCAGCCACAGCCTGGAGGAGGACCTGGATCTGGCTGACCAGGTATTATACCTTGATAATAAAAAGCAGTCCTACCTTGGCCCGGCAAAAGATTTCCGGGACAGATGCCAGGAGAGCAGGCTGTGACAGCCAGACCGCTGGCCCTCATGGCCAAGGATCTGCGGCTGGTGTTCGCCGACGGAGCAGGCATTGTTCAGCCGGTGCTTCTGGGGCTTATCCTGGTGTTTGTCTTCAGCCTTTCCACCCCGGTTGGGGAGGATGTATCGCCGCAGGCTGCCGCGGCCATTTTCTGGCTGGCCACCAGCTTTGCAGTGATACTGGTGTTCAACACCCTTTACAGCTGCGAGGGGGCCAACCAGTCCAGGATAGGGCTGTTGCTGGCGCCCATGCCCATACAGTACATATGGATGGGCAAGGCCCTGGCCGGGGGAGTGCTTCTGTTAATGGCCCAGGCGGTTTTTCTTCCTGCAATAGTGGTTTTCCTGGGACAGGACCAGATAGTGTCCTGGCCGGTTGGCATCGGCTCCATTCTTCTGGTGGACTGGGGACTGGTAGCAGTGGGATCGCTTCTGGGGGCCATGTCCCAGGGACACAGTGCCAGGGATTCCCTTTTAAGCGTGGTCATATTTCCCTTGCTCATACCGGTTCTGCTGGCCGGGATCAGCATGGGGTCCTATTTTCTGGGGGATGGATCCGGAGATGACCTGAGATCATGGATGGGTCTGGTACTGGCTTTCAATGCCGTGTTTACCGGAGCCGCCCTGCTTCTTTTTCCGTTTATTTATGGAGAATATTGATAAGATACTTTTAAAGCCGTGAGTAAATATACAAATGAATAACAGCGACACCATCTCATCCCTGCTGGGTCCCCTGGCCCTGGCCGGCGGGGCAGCCATGGCCCTGGCGCAGTATTTTATCTGGTTTTACGCGCCTGTGGAGGCCACCATGGGCCTGGTGCAGAAGATTTTCTACCTGCATCTGCCGGTGGCCTGGTGGGGACTGATAAGTTTTTTTATTGTCTTTTGCGCCAGCATAGCAGTTCTAGTGCGCAAAAGTCCGGTCATGGACCAGCTGGCGGTTTCGGCAGCCGAGGTAGGCCTTTTGCTCAGTACCCTGACCCTGGCCACGGGCTCTCTCTGGGCCAGGGTATCATGGAACACTTGGTGGACATGGGACCCCAGGCTCTCCACAGCTCTTATCATGTGGTTTATTTACGCCGGGTACCTCGTGCTGCGCCAGTCCATAGAAGGACAGAGAAAGATGCGCATGGTGGCTGCTGTCCTTGGTGTGGTGGCCTTTTTGAATGTACCCCTGGTATTTTTGTCGGCCCGCATGTGGCGCAGCATTCATCCTGCGGTTTTTGCCTCTGAGGGCGGCGGTCTGGAACCGGAAATGATGACCACTGTAGTGGTCTGCGTCATAGCCATGGGACTGGTGACTGCGGCCCTGATCCTGATGCGCTTCAGGCAGAAGAACCTGCAGGAACGGCTGTGGAATCTGTATACATACAGGGATTAGGATTGGGGGTGGTTGTATGAAATCTTTTTCTTTTTTTAAATTTGTCTCGCAGGGTCCTCTTTTTCCGTGCAGGGTCGCGGAAAAAGCCCGGTTACTATAAACAAGCAAAAGGTTGGTTTTTTTATGACATATCTCATTGCCAGCAACGTGGTTGTATGGTTGGGCATCGGGGGCTATCTCTTTTTTCTGGCCATGGGCCAGAAAAAACTTGAGAAAAAGATAAGGCAGCTGGAGGTGATGTACCATGAGTAGCGGCCTTTTATCATCCACGAGTATTCAAAGGGCGGTTGTTGTCTTAGCAATTCTGGGTCTGGCCGTCATATTTGTGTCCTCGGTCTGGTACAGAATCCAGTCCCCTTCCCTGGTTCAAGAAACGCAGACCCGTCAACAGGATCAGCAGATGATGGCGCGTATAGCCGGGCTTATGCAGGAGGTGGAGCAAAATCCTCAAAATATTGAGGCCATAACCCAACTGGCCAGCTTTTTTATGCAGAACCAGGACTGGGATAAGGCTCTTTCATTCTGGAGAAGGGCTTTGAATGTAGATCCAGATAACCAGCTGGCTCTGAACCAGGCAGGGTTTACCCTGTTTCAGATGCAGCGGCATGCCGAAGCCAGGGAGAAGTTTGACAGGCTTCTTGAGCTTAACCCCGAAAACCACCAGGGTCACTTCAACCTGGCCATCATTTACAAGTACTATCTTGATGAACCGGAAAAGGCGAGGGAGCATCTGGAAAAAATTATTGAACTGGATCCGGACCACCCGGATCTACTGGAAAGAGTGCGCCAGGAACTGGAGACACCTGCTCCGGGGGAAGGGATATGACATGTGCTTACGTTGTTCCGCCGGGATTTCTTTTCCATAGGGCCGTGCGTAGACGTTTGACATTGACAGGAGATTGCCGGTAACAGGAGTAAATTTTTTTCGGATACAGGTCAGTCTTTACAAACTTACTGGAGGGGTCATGGAAAAGATATGGGGCCAGGGATTAACCTTTGACGATGTTTTGCTGGTGCCGGACTATTCCGAGGTCCTGCCGGAAGATACCAGCCTCAAGACCCGGCTTACCCCGCAGATAGAACTCAATATCCCTTTGCTCAGCGCAGCCATGGATACGGTGACCGAAGCCGAGATGGCCATATCCATGGCCCGCTCCGGCGGGGTAGGCGTGGTGCATAAAAATATGAGTATCGAGGAACAGCGCCAGGAGGTGGAGCGGGTAAAAAAATCCGAGAGCGGCATGATTGTGGACCCGGTCACTGTACACCCGGGCGATGACGTGGAAAAAGTTCTGCGCCTCATGACCGAGTACCGTATTTCCGGCCTGCCAGTGGAGGAAGAAGGCCGGCTGGTGGGCATTGTCACCAACCGCGACGTACGCTTTGTAAGCGATCTCAGGACCAGTGTGGACCAGGTCATGACCAGCGGTGACCTTGTCACTGTCCCGGTGGGGACGACACTGCTGGAAGCCAAGGACATCCTGCAGAAGAACAAGATTGAAAAGCTCCTGGTGGTGGAGAATGGAGGCAGGCTTAAAGGCCTTATCACCATAAAGGATATTGAGAAGATCAAGAAATATCCCAATGCCTGCAAGGACGAAATGGGCCGGCTCAGAGTGGGAGCAGCCGTAGGCACAGGTCAGGACAAGATGGCCAGGGTGGAGGCCCTTATTCAGGCCGGATCGGATTTTATAGTTCTTGATTCGGCGCATGGTCATTCCAGAAATATCATCCACGGCATCAGGGAAATAAAGGCCTCCTTTCCGGACTGTCAACTCATTGCGGGAAATGTGGCCACCTATGAAGGAGCAAAATCCCTGGCGGATGCCGGAGTGGATGCAGTAAAGGTGGGCATCGGCCCGGGGTCCATCTGCACCACCAGGGTGGTGGCAGGAGTTGGAGTGCCCCAGGTGACTGCCATCATGGAGTGCACCAGGGCCTGTCGGGAAAAGGGATGCTGTATAATTGCCGATGGCGGGGTCAAGTTCTCCGGGGACGTGATCAAGGCCCTGGTGGCGGGTGCCGATACCGTGATGATGGGCAGCATGCTGGCGGGGACCACGGAAAGCCCGGGAGAGACCATTCTCTACCAGGGCCGTACCTACAAGATCTACCGCGGCATGGGTTCCATAGACGCCATGCGTGATGGAAGCAGCGACCGCTATTTCCAGGAAAAAAGCAGCAAGCTTGTACCTGAAGGGATTGTGGGGCGGGTGCCGTTTAAGGGGCCGGTGGGGGATACCGTGTACCAGCTCATTGGTGGCGTGCAATCCGGTATGGGCTATCTGGGATGCGCCACGGTTCAGGAGTTGCATGAAAAGGGGCGGTTTCTGACCATGACCCCGGCCGGATACCGAGAAAGCCACGTGCATGATGTAATAATCACCAAGGAAGCCCCCAATTACCGTATAGAGAACTATTAAGGGGGAAACCGAGGGCCGGCAGGACTGTTGACAGCCATAAAATATTCTTCATGAGGCATAAAGGGCATGCAAGTTCAAAACAAGGTCATTATTCTGGATTTCGGTTCACAGTATACTCAGTTGATTGCCAGAAGAATCAGGGAATCCGGGATATACTCCGAGATTCATCCCTGTACCGTAAGCCTGGAAGATTTAAAAGCCATGCAGCCCTCGGCCCTGGTGTTGTCCGGCGGGCCTTCCAGCGTGGCCGGACAGGACTCCCCCCGGGTGGATCCGGGCATCTTCCAGCTGGGTCTTCCCATCCTGGGTATCTGTTACGGAATGCAGCTCATGGCCCATCTTTTCGGGGGCCAGGTAGAGCCTGCCCGCAACAGGGAGTACGGCAGGGCGAGCTTTGAATTCGTCCAAGCCTGCCCCCTGTGGGAGGGGCTTGGGGACAAGGCAGGGTTGACTGTCTGGATGTCTCACGGGGACACGGTTCTTAAGCCTCCACCGGGTTTTGAAGTGCTGGGGCGCACATCCAGCGTGGAAATCGCCGCCGTGGGCAATGCCCGGAGAAAGATCTACGGCCTGCAGTTTCACCCTGAAGTGGCCCACACCGAAGAGGGCTACCGCATTCTGCACAATTTTCTCTTCAGGGTTGCCGCTCTGGTGCCGGACTGGTCCATGACCTCCTTTATCCAGGACTGCATTCATGACATCCGGAAGATGATCCCGGACGACGAGCAGGTGGTCTGCGGGCTTAGCGGAGGCATAGATTCCACAGTGGTGGCTGTTTTGCTGCACAAGGCCATAGGCAAACGTCTGCACTGTATCCTGGTGGACAACGGGGTGCTTCGGCACAATGAAGCCCTGGAAGTGGTGGAGAGCCTGACCAAATATTTCGACTTGAACTTGAAGCACGTAGAGGCCCAGGATCTTTTTCTTTCCCGGCTGCATGGGGTCAAGGACCCGGAGGAAAAAAGAAAGATTATCGGGCACACATTTATCGAGGTTTTTGAAAAAGAGGCCAAATCCATTCCGGATGTCAAATGGCTGGCCCAGGGCACCCTGTATCCGGATGTTATCGAGAGCGTCTCCTTTAAGGGTCCTTCAGCTGTAATCAAAAGCCATCACAATGTGGGCGGGCTGCCGGAAAAGATGGATCTGAAGCTTGTGGAGCCTCTTCGGGAACTGTTCAAGGACGAGGTGCGCAAGGTGGCTGTGGAGCTGGGTATACCCGACACCATTGTCTGGAGGCATCCTTTTCCCGGGCCCGGCCTGGCCATCAGGGTCATCGGGGCCATTACCCCTGAAAGGCTGGAAATACTTCGCAAGTCCGACCGCATTGTACAAAACGAGCTTTTGGCATCCAACTGGTATACCAGAGTCTGGCAGGGCTTTGCCGTACTTTTGCCCTTGAAGACCGTGGGGGTTATGGGAGATGAGAGGACTTACGAACACGTGGTGGCCCTGCGCATTGTGGACAGCATTGATGCCATGACCGCCGACTGGAGCAGGATACCCCCGGAAATTCTGGCCAGGATCTCCAACCGGATCATAAATGAGGTGCAGGGAGTCAACAGAGTGGTTTTTGATATTTCCTCCAAGCCTCCAAGCACCATAGAGTGGGAATAGACCCAAGGGGTAATGCGTCATGTTTGGAATAGGAACGACGGAAATCCTGGTGATTCTAGTGGTGGCCCTTCTGGTCCTGGGTCCCAAGAAGCTGCCGGAAATCGCCAGATCTTTGGGAAAAACCCTGGCTGAGTTCAAGAGGGTGACTACTGACGTTAAACGGACCATCGACCTTGAGGCCCAGGAGGAAGAAGACAAGGAGCGACAGGCCAGGCTTAAGAAAAAGAAGGACAGGAAAGCCGCAAATAAAAAGGAGTCCGTGCCTGAGGAGGATGACAATGACCAAAGCGAGTCAAAATTCTCTTCGGAACCAAATCCGGAAGAATCCGGACAAAAAGAACAGGCTGATGAACAAGCCGGCAGGGAAGAGCAGGAAGGGTCCAAAACAACCACCCGGGAACAGGATAAAGAGGCTGAAACCAGGCCATGACAACCGAGCATCATCAAGAAACCACTGAAGAGGAAATGCCCCAAGAAGAGGGCATGACCTTTACCGAACACCTGGAAGAGCTGCGGTACCGTCTGTTTCGCATCATTATCGCGGCCTTTGTGGGATTTCTAATCTGCTACGCCTTCAAGGAAAGGCTGTTCGATATTTTAATGCAGCCTCTGGTCAAGGTGTTGCCTGAAGCCAGCTCCATGATTTTTACCGGCCTGCCGGAGGCCTTTTTTACCTACCTCAAGGTCTCCCTGGTTGCCGGGGTGTTTCTGGCCAGTCCGTATATTTTTTACCAGATCTGGCGTTTTGTGGGCCCGGGAATGTATGACACGGAGCGCAGGTTCATAATTCCCATTGCCTTTATTTCCGCTTTATTTTTTGTGGTGGGGGCACTTTTCGGATATTTCGTGGTCTTTCCCATAGGTTTTCAGTTTTTCATGGGGTTTGCCAACGAAATGATCCAGCCCATGCCTTCTCTGCGGGAGTACTTCAGCTTTGCGGTGAAGCTTCTTTTCGCCTTCGGCATCGCCTTTGAACTGCCCCTTTTCATCTTTTTCCTGGCCAGGCTGGGCATAGTAAATTCCAAAGGATTGCGCAAACAGCGCAAGTACGCGGTGCTGGTCATTTTTCTGGCGGCGGCATTTTTGACACCGCCGGATATCATCAGTCAGATTCTCATGTCCGGACCCTTGATTCTCTTATACGAGGTGAGCATCTGGGTGGCCTATATCTGGGGCCGGGAGCGAAAGCACCGGGATAAAAAGGAAGATGAGGAAGAAGACGAAGACGAGGTCTGATAAATTAAGAGAGCAAACATGCGCCAGGCAAACATTCACAGGAAAACTCTGGAGACTGATGTACAACTGGATCTGGTTCTGGATCCAGGGGATGAGCAGGACATGACCATTAACACCGGGGTGGGTTTTTTCGACCACATGCTGACCCTGATGGCGCACTGGGCCGGGCTCGGCCTCAAGGTACGGTGCCGGGGGGATCTGCATGTAGATGCCCATCACAGCCTGGAGGATGTGGGCCTTTGCCTGGGGCAGGCTCTGGCAGAGTCCCTGGGGGACAAGAAGGGTATCAATCGCGTTGGCCAGGCCAGGGTGCCCCTGGACGAAGCCCTTTGCGAGTGTGTGCTGGACATCTCGGGACGACCCTGTCTGGTTTACCGGGGCGAAGAGATACTCCCGGACCTGATAGCCGGAGAGGAAAAAGACGTGTACAGAGAATTCTTCAAGTCCCTGGCCAGTAACTCTGGAATGAATCTGCATCTTAGTTTTCATTACGGACAAAACGGACACCACCTCATGGAGGCAGCGTTCAAGTCCCTGGGGCTGGCACTTCGTCAGGCGGTTACCCTGGGCAGAACCAATGTTTTAAGTACCAAGGGGGCCCTGGATTGATCCGGAAATACCTGATCCTTATTGCAGGTGCATTGCTTTTGACTCTGGCGGCCTGTGCCCCCAGGGAACCGGTGCATTATCCTCCTGAGGATGCAGTGGTGGCCGTGGCCGGGTTCAGCCAGCCCAAGCATCGCTGGGAAATGATCACCAGCCATATTACTGTAGGGCAAAAAGAAATCGACAGGGACGTCATAGAAAAGCTGGACAGTGATCTGGCCGCTTTGCTCAGGCAAAGCCGGCAAAAGATGGTATATCCGGAAATGGTCGAACAATGCATGGATCTGGTGGCTGCGGACACCTCTCCGCAAAGCTCGGCCTTTCATTTCTGGGTCCAGGTGGGCAAGTGCATTCCAGCCGATTATATCCTCGTGCCCTTTGTCTTTGAGTGGAAAGAACGTATCGGCGGGTCCTATGGAGTTCAGGAGCCGGCCGCGGTGGTCATGGAACTAAACCTTATTGATTTGCAGGAACTGCAGCTGCAAAGGTTCTATTTCGATGAAAGACAGTTTGCACTTTTGGAGGATCTTTCCAGCATAGGCAAGTTTTTCAGACGCGGAGGCAAGTGGATCTCAGCCAGGCAGCTGGCCAATGAAGGACTGGAGCAAGGGGTAAGGGAGCTTGGACTATGATAATTTTTCCGGCAATAGATATCAAAAATGGTGAATGCGTGCGCCTGAGGCAGGGACTGGAAAACGAGGTGACCGTATTTTCCCCTGACCCCGGAGCTATGGCTGAGCACTGGGAACGGCTGGGAGCAAGCTGGCTGCACCTGGTGGACCTGGACGGGGCTTTCTCGGGCAGGCCGGCCAACAAGAATCTTATAGCAGACATCTGCTCCAGAATTAAAATCCCGGCTCAACTGGGCGGAGGCATAAGGGACCTGGATACGGCTCAGGCTTACTTTGATGCAGGGGTCAAAAGGCTCATCATCGGCACCATGGCCCTGGAGGAAAAAGACAGGTTCAGGGAGCTTTGCAGCAGTTTTCCGGGCCGGATAGGCGTGTCCCTGGATGCCAGGGACGGCAGGCTAAAATCCAGGGGCTGGGTATCGGATACGGGTCTGGATGTGGATCAGGCCATCCCGGAGCTGGAATCCATGGGGGCCGCGTTTTTCATCTATACGGACATTGCCAGGGACGGCATGCAGTCCGGGGTTAATGTCCCCGCCCTGGAGCATGTCCTGACGCTGACAGACAGGCCGGTAATAGCTGCCGGGGGGATTTCCACCCTGGAAGATATTCAGGAAATCCATCATCTGGGTCCCAGGGGCCTGGAAGGAGTCATCACCGGCCGGGCCATCTACAGCGGCAGCCTGGATTTCAAGACTGCAGTGGACTGGATTTCAAAGCAGGGAGCAGAGGTCAGAAGTCAGTGATCAGCAAATCAAGAAGGGTTCAGGGTTATTGATCATGCTGCCAAGCATCCTGCCAACTTCATGTTTTTCAAAGGTCAGAAGTCTGCTGACTTCTGACTTCTGATTTCTGACTTCTGACCTCTTTGGCCAGCCTGTCCTGCAGGCCCTTGATGAGAATGGGCCAGGCAATGGTTGCGTCTGAATATATTTCAGCGTATTTGCCCCCTTGCTCCCTGGGGGTGAATTTTCCCCAGGACACCCCTTCCTGGTACGTGCAGCCGGACAGTCCCCCCCAGTGCACCGGCTCCGGACAGATGCGCACACCAAATTGAAATCTGCGCAGAGGCAGTTCCATGTTTTCCAGGCGCTGACTGGCTATTTCCAGGAAAGGACTGACCTGCTGGGCCCAGTTCCTGGGTACGCCCCCGCCAATGGTGAACAGGCCTATCTTTTTGCTTTCGGTAATTTTTTTAGTGTAGCTGAACAGGTCCAGAAAGGGATTGAAGGGAAAAGGCGGACAGGTTTCCGGCTGCAGGGTGGGGCCTTTTTCCTGCTGGCGCAGGATATGAGTGGCTATGTCCAGGGCCAGTTCCGAGTCGGTAAAGGCTGGTATGTATACCGGGGTGCCTTGCTGGTAAGCACTTTTGAGTATGCCCGGTCCTGGAACATTCTCGTCCAGATAACGACCGATTTTTTGGCAGATGATTTCCGAACATAGCTGCTCTTCTTTGTCAATGCCCTGCATCACCCGATGCACAATGTCTTCAGCCCGCATAAAGTTTATTTCCGGCTCCAGGGTGTCATAGACCCGGTTGAAGCCCATTTTGAAAAGCTCCTGGTCATTCATTCTGTGCTTTTCATACTTGTAGTGCTTAAGCCCTATGGACTCGATAAAGCCATGGGCCATAAGTGCCCCGGTGGAAATGACTACATTGACCCATCTCTCATCTATCATCTTGCACAGGAGCTTACCCATTTTGGCCACGGTCATGGCCCCGGAGAATGTTCCCACCACCAGGCAGTCCGGATCAGTAACCATCTCTTGGAGTACATTCAAAGCCTCACCCAGGCTGCGGCCGCTGAAGGCAGTTTTTTCCATGGCCTGCAGGAGCTGGTCAAAATTATGGATATTGTCCGGGTCCAGGGGCTCAAGGGCTTTAAAGCCAAGCTCATCGGGGTTCTGCAGCTTGTCAATGGAGCGGATATCGTGTTTGGTCATGGTCAATTCCTGGATGTTGAATGTTGGGTAATTAAATTGTCCTGAAGTAGCTGAGCAGTATCCTCAAGATGCATTTGACACCCACGGACTCGGACAAAACGCTGCCCGGCCGCGGAGCCAGCTCGCAAAAATCCATGCCCACAAGTTTGGGACCTGGCCAGAAATGTTTCCAGAAATCGTTTATCCAGGTGTATTCCAGCCCTCCTGGCTCTGGGGTGCCGGTGCCGGGCATGATGGACGGGTCCAGGCCGTCGGCGTCAAAGGTGATGTAAACTGGACCGGGGCCGATGAAATTCTTGACTGCTTCGGCCGCCTGTGCCGGCGGGGGCAGCTCCCAGGGATGCATGGCCATTATGTGTGCTGGACTGTTTTTTATGATTTGAGCCTGGTCCCGGTCCATGCTGCGAATGCCCAGGGATACCGTTTTTATGCCCAGTTCCCTGACCCTGGACATGACGCAGGCGTGGGAATGCGGGCTGCCCTGAAAGTCTGTCCTTAAATCGGCATGGGCATCCACCTGAAGAACAGTCAGATCCGGATAAGCCCTGGAATAAAAACGTATCAGGGGGAAGGCTATGGAGTGCTCTCCCCCCAGGGTCAAAAAGAAATCTCTAGAGGGATCGAATTTTTCCAGGAAAACATCCATTTCCTGCTGCATCTGGCCGGGTCCCGAGGCCACGGGTCTTTGAAAGGGAAGGGTTTTGAAGCTGCAGTAGTCGCTTATATCGGCATCGAGTTCAGGGTCATAGGGCTCTATCTGGTAACTGGCCCTGAACAGGGCCTCGGGCCCGTCCTTGGTGCCTGTGTCAAAGCTCACCGTGCCCTGGTAGGGTACCGGCCAGACGTGGATGAGGTGATCCCCGCCACTGCCTTCAAGGTCCAGAAAGTCATCGAACATGGGTGTTTGCCTCAGGGCAGAAATACAGCCACGGAAATAGTGGTGGTCCACAGGCCGGCCACCCCTGTGGTTACGCAGGGAGCCGAGGCCGAGTCAACTATCTGTCCGCTCATCATGTATATCTGCCTTCTTTCATCATAGTCCTTTTCCGGATCAAAATCGATGCCCAGGGTGGTGGCAAGCATGGTTGAGGCCAGATCCTCGGCGAAGTCGCCGATCTCGGTTTCATCGGCTCCAAATGCGTGATGCTCGGAAATATATCCGTACTGGCTCTCATCCGCAGGAAAGGCCATGCCCACTGCTGAACCAACCAAGCGCCCTTTTTCATTGGTAGCGTTTCTGGCCATGACGCAAAATGTAAGTTCCCCTGGCAAAAGCTCGTTTATACCTTCCTGCACGGAAATCATTTTACAGTGAGGGGGGTATATGCTGGAGACATAAACCAGGTTCTGTTTTTCAATGCCTGCGTCCCGCAGAGCCAGTTCAAAGGACTGCAGCTTGTTTTTGTGTCTTCCTATGCCGCGGGTAAAAAAGGCCCGGGAAGGAACAAAAGGTCTTTGAAGCATAGGCAGTTTCCTCCTGATTGATTGGCTGAACTGTCATGTTTCAACCATGAGTCAAATCATTAAAAATATTCAAAGCATGCCGGCAAGTCAATGCGAATATAGCTTGTAAAGTGCACCAGGCAATAAAAAAGGCAGGGCGGAGACCCTGCCTTGATAGTGTGAAGTTTTTGCTGCCAGCGCTTTAGTTAGCGCTTGGAGTACTGGAATTTGGCTCTTGCGCCTCTCTGGCCGTATTTCTTTCTTTCCTTGACCCTGGCGTCCCTGGTGAGCAGGCCGGCCTTCTTGAGCACAGGCCGGTTCTCCTGGTCCACCTGCAAAAGGGCCCTGCTGATGCCGTGGCGCACTGCCTCGGCCTGCCCGGCAAGGCCGCCGCCGTCCACGTTGATCTTGATGTCGAACTTGCCTGTGGCCTGGGTGAGTTTCAAGGGCTGGTTGATGATCATCTGCAGCGTGGCCCGGGGAAAGTACTCCTGGTAGGGTCTTCCATTGACCAGTATCTGCCCGGATCCGCTGTAAAGCCTGGTCCTGGCTGTGGAGGTCTTGCGCTTGCCTTTTCCGTAAAAATATTCTTCCTTCATTTGTGGTGCTCCGAAAGGTATTAATCCTGAATGGCTTTAGGTTGCTGAGCAGCATGCGGGTGCTCGGGACCGGAATAGACTTTAAGTTTTTTAAGAAGCTTGCGTCCCAGCTTGTTCTTGGGCAGCATGCGTCCCACTGCTTTTCTTATGACCTCTTCCGGCTTTTTCTGCAGCATACTCTCCAGCGAGGTTTCCTTGATGCCGCCTGGATAACCGGTGTGGTAGTAGTATTTTTTCTGCTCCAGTTTGTCTCCGGTAACTTTGATCTGTTCGGCATTGACCACCACGACAAAATCGCCCATATCCATGTGCGGGGCGAATTCGGGCTTGTCCTTGCCCCTTAGTTTTGTGGCTATGCGGGTGGCCAGTCTGCCCAGAATTTTGTCCTGGGCGTCCACCACGTACCAGTCTCTTTGGATATCTTCAGGTTTAGGGCTGTAAGTCTTCATTATTTCCTGCTCCATAATCGTTTTGGCAAAATATAACTATTAGACGATTTTCCCGGCAGCTGTCAACAATAAAAATTTTGATTTTCCGCCCTGGTTTTTAAGGTGCTGCAAGTTTATCTTGACACACATACAGGGGGTTACATAAAAAAACATATCCGGACACTACCCGGGTATGTTCTGCCATACAGTCATTTTTTCTAAGCGCCTGTTAAACCTGTCCAATCATTTCCGGACCAGATCAAAGTGGAAAACGAGTCTTCCCCAGAAATAGCCCAGGCAGCTCTGGGCGTGAGAAACCTGCACAAAAGTTTTGGTTCTCTGCAGGTACTCAAGGGTGTTTCCTTAACAGCCCGTGAAGGGGACGTAATCTCCATGATCGGCTCCAGTGGATCCGGCAAGAGTACGCTTTTGCGCTGTATCAACCTGCTGGAAATACCCACATCCGGAGATATATTCGTGGGCGGTGAACAGATCCGAATGCAGCTCAACCGACACGGAGTACCCGTGCCAGGAGACCAAAGACAGGTGGATCGCATCCGGACCAGGCTGGGAATGGTCTTTCAGCATTTCAATCTCTGGACCCACATGAGCGTTCTGGACAATGTTATGGAAGCCCCGGTGCATGTTCTCAGGGTTCCCAGAAAGGAGGCCAGGGAGAGAGGGATGGCTTATCTGGAAAAAGTGGGCATAGCCGACCGCTCGCATTATTATCCAGCCCAGCTTTCTGGGGGGCAGCAGCAGAGAGCGGCCATAGCCAGGGCCCTGGCTATGGAGCCTAAGGCCCTGTTGTTTGATGAACCTACCTCCGCCCTGGACCCGGAACTGGTGGGCGAGGTGCTCGGGGTGCTGCAGGAACTGGCCCGGGAAGGCCGGACCATGATTCTGGCCACACATGAGATGAGCTTTGCCCGGGACGTATCTTCCCAGGTTATTTTTCTGGATGCCGGGGTCATTGAGGAGCAGGGCCCCCCGGGGCAGGTATTCACCGCTCCTCGGTCGGAAAGGTGCAAAAAGTTTCTGTCCAGGTTTTTCTGATGAGCTGAAAGGCAGACATCTTTTTTGCTGCAGCCGGATTCTGACAGGGGCTTGCGATCTGTACACGAGTTTTAGTGTTCAATCTGGTTAATGTTAATCAAAAACAGGAGGAGACATGAGAAGGATTTTTTACATCACGGCTTTAGTCTTGCTTGGCTGCATGCTGCTGGCCGGCACATCCCTGGCCCGGGACAAGGTGCGTATCGGTACCGAGGGTGCTTATCCGCCTTTCAACTACATGGATGCGCAGGGCAACCTCAAGGGTTTTGACATTGATATCGCAAAGGCCCTGTGTGAAGCAGCCAACCTGGAATGCGAGTTCGTGACCCAGAGCTGGGACGGCATTATCCCGGCCCTTCTGGCCAGGGACTACGACGCCATCATAGCCTCCATGAGCATTACAGAGGAGCGAAAAAGAAGGGTGGACTTCACCGAGAAATACTACCAGACCCCGGCCAGGTTCGTTAAGCACAAGGACCGGGATATTGAGATCAGTAAAGATGCCCTTGAGGGCCTGTCAGTTGGGGTTCAAAGAGCCACAGTCAGCGCCAATTTTATAAATGACAATTTTGATGATGTCTTGACTATCCGCTCCTACGCCACTCAGGAGGAAGCCAACATGGATATGGTATCCGGACGGGTGGATCTGCTTTTTGCCGATGCAGTGGTGCTGCAGACCGGCTTTCTGGACTCCGAGGCAGGTCAGAATTACGAGTTTGTCGGACCCAGCTACACAGATGAGGAGTGGTTCGGAGAAGGAATTGGCATTGCTCTGCGCCAGGGAGATGATGATCTGCGCGAGACCTTCAACCAGGCCATTCAGGATATCCGGGAAGACGGTACTTATCAGGAAATAAACGACAGATACTTTGATTTCGATGTTTACGGTGACGAATAACTCCTCAAAATGATCACTCCGGGCCGGCACCAGAGTCAGGTAGTTCTGGTGCCGGCATGTTTTTTCAGGATTTAATACCCATGTCCTTTTTTGACCTGCATGGTTACGGCTGGCTTTTGCTCCAGGGAGCCAAGCTGACCCTTTACGTGGGGATCTGTTCCATGGTGCTGGCCATGGGGCTTGGGCTTTTAGGGGTGCTGTGCAAGTTTTCACGGTCCTCTCTGGTACGTTTCGCGGCCGATACGTACACCACTGTTATCCGGGGGATCCCGGAACTTATCCTTATCCTGCTGGTCTATTACGGAGTGCCCACCCTGATTCAGGATGTAACCGCCAAGCTCGGTCAGCCTGTTTACGTCTCCTTTGATCCATTTGTGGCCGGAGTAGCCACAATCGGTTTTATTTACGGGGCTTTTTCCACCGAGGTCTTTCGCGGTGCCTACCTGGCCGTGCCCAGGGGGCAAGTGGAGGCTGCCCGGGCCTGCGGCATGAGCCGGTCCCTGACCTTCAGAAGGGTGGTCCTTCCTCAGATGATGCGCTTTGCCCTGCCTGGTCTGGGCAACGTATGGATGGTGCTGATAAAGGCCACGGCCCTTATTTCCGTTATTCAGCTGCCGGAACTCATGCGTAACGCAGATATTGCAGCCCGGGCCACGCGGGAGCCATTCACCTTCTTTTTTGCGGCTTCCCTGATTTATCTCTTTATCACCATAGGCTCCAACCTGGTCCAGCAATGGGCTGAAAAACGCGCCAGCCGCGGCATAATCACCGACTGAGGCGGACATGGAAATCATCATTGAAAGTCTGCCCAGGCTCCTTGGCGGTGCTGTGGTCACCCTGGAGATCACTTTCTTAAGTGTTCTGCTGGGATTCGTACTGGCCATCCCCCTGGCGGTCATGCGCGTTTCCAGACTGCGCTGCCTGTGGATGCCGGTATATGCCTTTACCTTTTATTTCCGGGGGACCCCTCTTCTGGTGCAGATTTTTCTCATTTATTACGGAAGCGGCCAGTTTCAGGTCTTTCTGGACTCGGTGGGACTATGGCATTTATTCAAAAGCCCCTGGTTCTGCTCTGTGCTGGCCCTTACCCTGAACACTGCCGCCTATTCAGCGGAGATTTTCCGTGGCGGAATCCAGGGAGTACCCCGCGGTGAGGTGGAAGCGGCCAGGGCCTGCGGTATGTCCGGGATTCTCCTTTACCGCCGCATTGTCATTCCCAAGGCCCTGCGCATCGCCTGGCCGGCCTACACCAACGAGGTCATTTTCCTGCTGCAGGCCTCTTCGTTGGTATCCATTATCACGGTCATGGATATCACCGGAGTGGCCAGGGAAATATCCGCACGCAGCTTTGCCTTTTACGAACTATTTCTGGCTGCTGCGGCAATATACCTGGTCCTGGTCTACGGCATTCTGTGGATATTCAAGAGAATTGAAAACCGCATAAACGCCTACCTGCAAGTAGGTCAGCATTAGTCCATGTCCTGGAAAAATCATCTCCGGGGCGATCTGCTGCTCCTTTTGACAGCCCTGATCTGGGGTTCCGCCTTTGTGGCCCAGAAGGTGGGCATGGACCACATGGGCCCTTTCATGTACACCGGCATCCGCTTTGCCCTGGGGGCCATGGTCCTGACTCCGCTGATTCTTTATTTCGGTAGTCTCAGGCCGCCTTGCGCGGCAGGGCAAAAGAGCCCTTCCATTCTCCTTGCCGGTCTTTTATCCGGGACAATTTTATTTATGGCCAGCATTCTGCAGCAGGTGGGCATAATTTATACCACTGCGGGAAAGGCCGGATTCATCACCGGGCTTTACGTGGTCATCGTCCCCCTCCTAGGCTGTCTGTGGGGGTTCAGGCCGGGTGCAGGAGCCGGGATCGGTGCTGTTCTGGCTGTCACCGGACTTTATCTGCTGACCATTACCGACGGTCTGACCATCAGTCTGGGAGACAGCCTGGTGCTGGCCTGCGCTTTCATGTATGCCCTGCATGTTCTGGCCATAGGATGGCTGGCCCCCAGAATGGATGTCCTGCGTCTGGCGGCACTGCAGTTCTGGGTATGCGCGGCGCTCAGCCTTGGGATGGGAATGGCCCTGGAAGAGCTTACCTGGAGCATGATAAGAAGTGCGGCAGTACCCATTCTTTACGGGGGAGTCCTTTCTGTGGGCGTGGCCTTTACTCTGCAGGTGGTGGCCCAGAGAAGGTCTCCCCCTACACATGCCGCGGTGATTTTAAGTCTGGAGACGGTTTTTGCAGTTTTCGCCGGGATGATCATTCTGGGGGAAGCCTTACACCCCAGGGGTTGGGCCGGGTGCGCCCTGATGCTGGCAGGGATGCTTGCAGCCCAGCTTGATTCTGTATATCCTGTGAAAAAAGTACTGGTGGACAGAATACGCAGGCTTTTCAAAAAGACCCAATGAGTTTTCATCCGGGAATAAGGAATTTACGGATGGAAACTTATTAAGAGGTACGAATATGCATGAACAATATCCCAGCGTGCGCAAGGGGCTTTTGCAGCTCATCTTTTCCGGATCTTTCATGAAGCGCTGGAACGACAAGTTGCGCCCGGTGGAACTGATAGAGGTAGATAAGCAGGCGCACAAGATGTTTGTGGCTTACATTCTTTATCTTCTCAATTCCAGGGATATGCCTGCTGATGAGAGGCTTCACCTGGGTGAGAAGGTTATCCAGGGCGGAATCTATGAATATCTTTACCGGCTGGTGATTACGGACATAAAGCCCCCTATTTTCTACCGCATAAAATCCAATCCTGAGCACTACAAGCAGCTGACAGAATGGGTCCTGGAGCAGCTGCAGCCCCGGGTTCAACCTTTAGGGGACCATTTCTGGCAGGGGCTTTGTGCATATCTGCAAAAACCTGACGACACCGGGCTGGCGGGCAAGATCCTCAGTGCCGCCCATATCTTTGCCAGCAGCTGGGAGTTCGGCCTTATCAAGGGGGTTAATCCCGGTGATGATGAGCTAAAGGATATTGAGGCCAATTTTGAAGAGCTGTTAAAAGAGCACTTTGATCTCACAGGCATGCGCGAAATCGCAGGAGGTTCGCGAAACGGCCTGGGAGGCCTGGTTAATCTTTGCGGCCGGCTGAGGTTTCAGAAAAGGTGGTCCCAGACTCCGCGAATCCCGGAGACGTCGGTTCTGGGGCATATGTTCATCGTGGCCTGCCTGGCCTATTTTTTCAGCCTGTCTGTAGGGGCCTGTTCCAGCCGCAGGCAGAACAATTTTTATGCAGGGCTTATTCATGACCTGCCGGAGCTTCTGACCCGGGACATTATTTCTCCGGTGAAGCAGTCGGTGCAGAGGATAAAGGACCTCATCCGGGAATACGAGCAAAGGGAACTGGAGCAGAGGGTTTTCACCCTCCTTGATGAACCGGGCTACAGTGAACTCACTGCCAGGCTGCGCTACTACCTCGGGGACAAGGATTATTCGGAGTTCGACAACACTGTGGTGGATAAAGGCAGGGTGCTCAGTCTGGATGCTGACGAGCTGCACCAGAACTACAACCGGGACGAATTTGATCCCAGGGACGGACATCTGCTCAAGGTATGCGATAATTTAGCGGCTTTTATCGAGGCCTATACCGCTACCAGAAACGGCATTACCAATGAGCAGCTGCAGCAGGCGCAATGGAAGATCCGCAACCGCTATCAGCGTGAGAATCTGCTGGGAAGGCTGCACATCGGGGCTTTGCTGGCGGATTTTGATTGAACCCGCCAGCTGAGGCACTGTACCTGGCCTTCTAATCCCTGGCTATTTCCAGGATGGGCCAGATCTGGTCCATATTTTCCACGGTTTTGACCTGGATATTTTTCCTGAGCTCCGGCGGGATTTCATTGAAATCGCGCTTGTTGGAGTCCGGAATGATCACCGTCTTGACTCCGGAGGCCACTGCAGCCAGGATTTTCTCCTTTATGCCTCCCACAGGCAGCACCCGGCCGCGAAGAGTGATCTCTCCGGTCATGCCGATATCCCTGGGCAAAGGCCTGTCCAGCAGGGCCGAAACAAGCGCGGAAACCATGGTCAGCCCGGCTGAAGGACCGTCCTTGGGGGTGGCCCCGGCCGGCACATGGATGTGGATGTCGCGTTTGTCCAGGAGGTCTTCGTCCAGACCGAGTGTTTTGGCCCGGCTGCGGGCATAGCTTAGAGCCGCCTGGGCGCTTTCCTTCATGACCTCGCCCATCTGTCCCGTGAGTATGAGTTTGCCCTTGCCCGGCATGAGGCTTACCTCCACGTGCAGGATCTCCCCGCCGTAAGCGGTCCAGGCCAGTCCTATGGCCACACCTGCAGGCAGTTCCTTTTCCCGGTCCTCAAGTATGTATTTGGGCACACCCAGAAGTTTGTCCACCTTTTTCCTGGTGATGCGAAAGGGGCCTTTTTTGCCTTCAGCCACCTGCCTGGCGATTTTGCGGCATACTGCCCCTATTTCGCGCTCCAGGTTCCTGAGCCCCGCCTCCCGGGTATAGTTGCGGATAATCTCTTTTATGACCCCATCGCTCAAGGATACGTCCTTTTCCTTGAGCCCGCTTTCCTTGATCTGCCTGGGCAGGAGGTATTTACGGGCGATATGCACCTTTTCCTGCTCGGTATAGCCCGGAATGCGGATAACCTCCATGCGGTCCAGCAGGGCCGAGGGGATGGTGTCCAGGATATTGGAGGTGCAGATGAACATGACCTTGGACAGGTCATAAGGGACATTCAGGTAGTGGTCGGTGAAGGAATGGTTCTGCTCCGGGTCCAGGACCTCCAGCAGGGCCGATGAGGGGTCCCCTCTGAAGTCGGCACCCACCTTTTCTATTTCATCCAGCATAAAGACCGGGTTGACGGACCCGGCCTCCTTCATGCTCTGGATGATGCGCCCGGGCATGGACCCGATGTAGGTCCTGCGGTGGCCGCGAATTTCAGCCTCGTCGCGCATTCCGCCCAGGGACATGCGCACGAACTTGCGGTTCAGGGACCTGGCGATGGACTGGCCCAGGGAAGTCTTGCCCACACCGGGGGGGCCCACAAAGCAGAGGATGGGACCTTTCATTCTGGGGTTTAGTTTGCGTACGCTCAAGTACTCCAGGATCCTTTCCTTGACCTTTTCCAGGTCATAGTGGTCCTCGTTTAATATCTTCTGGGCCTCTTTTATATCCAGGCGGTCCTTGGTCTTCTTTTTCCAGGGGATTTCCACCAGCCATTCCAGGTATGTCCTGGCCACGGTGGATTCGGCTGAATCGGGGTGCATGTTTTCCAGCCTCTGGAGCTGCTTTTCAGCCTCTTTCATCACCTTGGCCGGAAGTCTGGCCTTTTTCAGGGACTCCCGCAGCTGCTCCATGTCGTCCCCGCTTTCGGTGACATCGCCCAGTTCCTTGCGGATGGCTTTTAGCTGCTCCCGCAGGAAGTATTCGCGCTGGGCCTTGTCCATGCCCTCCTTGGCCATGTTCTGGATCTTGGCCTGCATCGAGGCCACCTCCACCTCGCGCACGAGCTGCTCGTTGACCATTTTCAGGCGTTGCAACGGGTCGCTGCACTCCAGGATCTGCTGAGCATCAGCAGGCTTCATCCTCAGGTTGGAGGCCACCAGATCCGCCAGACGGCCGGGGTCGTCCACACTGTTTAAAACGGCCATGATCTCGGAAGCATCCACCCCTCTAAGTCCCAGGAGCTTTTCGCTCTGCTCCCGGGCGGCCCGTAACAGGGCTTCGGATTCGGAAGTGGGATCGGTAAATTCCTTGTCCTTGATCACGTCTATTTCCACCATGTCCATGGGATCAGTCTGGACGAACCTGCGTATCCTGGCCTTGTTGATGCCCTGGACCAGAACCTTGAGGCGGCCGTCGGGCATTTTCAGCATGCGCATGATCATGACCACGGTGCCGGTCTGGTAAAGGTCGTCAGGACCGGGATTTTCCACCTGTTCATCCTTCTGGGTGCAGATAAGCAGGTAGCGGTTATTGTTCAGGGCGTGGTCAATGGCCTGGATGCTTTTGTCCCGCCCCACGAAAAGGGGAAGGATCATGTAATTGAATACCACAATATCTCGCACCGGAAGAAGCGGCAGGCTGGAGGGTATCTCCAGCTCCGCCTCCTGGCCCGAGCTCTCCGACTTTGGAGGGTCTTCCACGGGGTTTACTATCTCCCCGGGTTCGGCAAAAAATATCTTTTCATCGCTCATGGCAAGTTTTCTCCTGAAAAATTTAGCCGGATGTCCGGCTTCTGGACGCAAAAGTCAGTCATCAGGCCCCGCAGGAACTCTGCAGGGCCTGATGTTCAATTGTAAGCTGTATCAGGCATTAGTCAAGCGCGTTGGAAAAAATATCGCGCTGGTCCGGCTATAATGCGGATAAGCTTATGGAAGTATGGAGCAGGATGCAGGTCTACCTGATCTCGAACTTGGAATAGGTCTTGTCGTATTCCATATCCTGGCATTTAATGTCTTTTACTTCACTCATGGAAGAACCCTGGATCAGCCTTTTCTTGAACTCGGCCAGAGCATCCTCATCTCCCTGGGCCAGAACTTCCACCCGGCCGTCATGCAGGTTTCTGACCCAGCCTTTTACTCCCAGGCTCTGAGCCTGCTCCTGTGTCCAGGATCTGAAAAAAACGCCTTGAACCTTGCCGCTGAGTATACATTGCATGGAATTCATAAGTTTTCTCCTGTTGGTTTTTGGCGTTGGACCGTTTTGGGGCCTGCAGCCGGATGCTGCCTGGACCCGAATATCAATACTTCATTTTTAGCAAATGTTAAGCACGCTTTGGTCTGTTCTTTTCCTTCTGTTACAAATATCCATGTTCCTGAAAACTGAAAAAACTGTCTTCGGATATAATCACATGGTCCAGAAGCCTTACTCCCAGGGCCGCTGATACTTCCTTGATTTTCCTGGTCAGTTCCCGGTCCTGAAAAGAGGGATACGGGTCGCCGCCGGGATGGTTGTGCAATAGAATCACGCCGCTGGCTCTTTTTTCCAGGGCAACCGTCAGGATCTCCCTGGGGAAGACCGGGGCCTGATCCACTGTTCCCCGGCTCATTTTTTCTAAGTCAAGCAGCCGGTTTTTGTTGTCCACCATGATGGCCCAGAATTCTTCTACGGGCTTGAACTGGAGCCTGGATCTGGCAAGACGGACGACTTTTTCCGGCGAGTCCAGGGTGCTCCTGCTGCTAAGTCCGGACCTGTCCGTCCTGGCCCAGAATTCACCCCAGAGCTTAAGAAATGTAATAATACCCGGACCGATGCCGTCAATAGCCTGAAGGTCGCCGGGCCTTGCAGCCAGGAGGTCCTTGAAGGTGGGGTAGCGGTTAAGAAGGGCCTTGGCCAGGGGCTTGGTGTCCTTTCTGGGCAGGGCGTACCCCAGGACCAGTTCCAGTATTTCATAGTCCTGCAGGCTGGCAGGGTCCTTGTAGAGACGCTGCTTCAGTCTCTGGCGATGACCTGTATAGTGCGGTTTTCGGAAATCCATAATGGAAACTCACTTGCCAAGGAAATGCTCACTTTTGCCTGAACATGCGGTAAAGATCTGCAGTCAGCTTTTCCAGGGCCTGGTCCTGCAGGACGGTTCCTGACTTTACTCCGGCCTCGGCCTCAAGGATCATGTCCCAGATTTGGGCGATGTTCCGGGGGCCCAGCTGCCTGGCCAGCTGGATTTTTTGTTTTTTTGTCCCGGGATGCAGGTAAACCTTGTCCTATTCCCCGGCAGCCAGATGCCACATAATGCGGGCTTCGTGCAACAAAAGCCCTAGAAACTGAAAGAGGCCGTCCAGGCCTGATTGCTGATCCCTGAAGAATTTCTGCCATACCCGGGCAAGGTTTTTACCCTGCTGGATACTCTGCATCTGGGCGAAGATGTCCAGATCAGCCCTGGGCTCGACTATGTCCAGGTGTTCCAGGGTCACCCTGTTCTGGTCCAGAGCCAGAAGACGCAGTTTCTCCAGTTCCCGGTCCACCCCCAGACTGTGCAGGGGCAGGATATCCACCAGTTTTTCCTGTACACCGGGATCGAATACAAGGCCGGTTTCCCGGGCTCTTTTGTCCAGGTACCTGGGCAGGTTCTGCCTGGTGATGCCGGGAAAATGCCAGAGCCAGCCCTTTTCCCGGGCGACCCTGAAAAATTTCTGCTTTTCCAGGAAGGCGGGGATCTTGGGCTTGCCTTTCTCCCAGGGGCCTTCAAGGCAGATAAAAGGCCATATGCCGGACTTGAATCCCTTGAGGGCCGGAGCCAGGGATTTCCACTGGGCTTCTTTGAAGACCTGGCAGTTGCGGATAACAACCACCCTGGAAGGTCCCATCATGTTGGCCATGTTCAGGGATTTCCACAACTTCTGTTCCAGGTCCTCATCATCGCTCCACAGGGTGTTTAGTTCCCAGGAATCGGGATCATATGGTTCAAGGATCTTATGAATCTGTCTTTTGAGAAGGCCCGAATCCGGGCAGAAACAGAAGTAAAAGCCGGGTCTGGACATGGTACAACCCGGCCCTTAAAATTCTGTGCCCAGCCGGTCCGTGGCCAGGCGCAGGGCTTCTTCAACTGCTTCCTGGGCAGCCTGCCTTTCTCCCGGGGTGCTCTCCCCCGGCACCGGGGCCTGATCCTGGGCCAGGTAATAAGAGCTGCTGCCGCGGACGCTGCCCGAAGACCACAACAGCTGGTCATCCTGGGAGTGATAAATTTTTACTTCCAGGTCCAGCCTTACATCGGAGCGCACCGCCCTGTCCCCGGCCCCGGTGAGATCGTCGGAAACCCGGTAGTTTTTGATGTCTATCTCTATGTAGGCCTGGGACTGCTCCCGGTCCACCCAGGATATATCCGCCCGCCTGGAGAACTCGTCGCGGAAGTTGGAACGCACGAAAGGCTCCAGCCAGGCCTCCTGGGTGGGATTGTTCACCCGGTCCAGATGCAGCCGGCTTACGCCCTCGGGCATATCCACCGGAGTCATGCCGGCGAAGTTGTAGCCGCATCCGGCGCAAAGGGCCAGGCAAAGAACCAGCACTGCAATTCGCATATTCAACGCACCACTATGTTTACCAGTTTTTGAGGCACAATTATCACCTTGACCACGTTTTTGTCCTGGATATGTTTCTTGACTTTTTCATCCTCCAGGCAAAGGGATTTGAGCTCTTCCTGGTCCATGTCCACGGGGACATTCATGCTGGAGCGCAGCTTTCCGTTGACCTGGATGACCACGGTGACCTCTTGGCGCACCAGGGCCCTGGAGTCATACTCCGGCCATCTGCTCCAGGCCAGGCTTTGCCTGTATCCCATGTGCGACCACAGTTCCTCGCAGATATGCGGAGTGATGGGGGCCAGCACAGTCAGAACCGTTGACAGGGCCGATGAGAGCACCTGCGGCCCGTTGGGGCTTTCTCTGAGGGACTGCCGGCGCTGGCCGATGGTGTTTAAAAGTTCCATACAGGCGGCTATGGCCGTGTTGAACTGAAACCTGTCCAGCATGTCCCGCGTGGCGCGGCGCATGGCCTCGTGCTCGGCAGTCCGCAGCTCATTTTCTTCCGGGGTAAGCTTTGTCCCTTCCATGGCCATGCAGGGTCCAACAGGGGAGATGACCCCGGATAGTTCGTGCACCAGCCTCCAGAGGCGGTTTAAAAATCTGTAGGAGCCTTCAATGGCTGAATCGCTCCACTCCAGATCCTTTTCCGGGGGAGAGGCGAACAGGCAGTAAAGCCGGACTGTATCGGCCCCGAAGCGCTGGATCATTTCATCCGGGTCCACCACGTTGCCCTTGGACTTGGACATTTTGGCCCCGTCTTTGAGGACCATGCCCTGGGTCAGAAGATGGGCAAAGGGCTCGTCCAGGTCCCAGTATCCTGTATCGCGCAGGGCCTTGACAAAGAAGCGGGCGTAAAGAAGATGCAAAATGGCGTGTTCAATCCCGCCTATGTACTGGTCCACAGGCAGCCAGTATTTTATGGCCTCCGGATCAAAGGCGTCATCGTTTTTGCGCGGTGCGGTGAACCTGGCGAAATACCAGGAGGATTCAACAAAAGTATCCATGGTGTCTGTTTCCCGCCTGGCCTTTTGGCCGCATTCCGGACAGTCCACCTGGACAAAGCTTTCCAGGTCCGGCAATGGAGAGCGTCCGTCCCTGGGCATCTCAGCCTCCTGGGGCAGAACAACAGGAAGGTCGCCGGGCGGTACTGGGACTATGCCGCATGTCTGGCAATAAATAACCGGAATAGGAGCCCCCCAGAAGCGCTGCCTGGAGATGTTCCAGTCCCGCAGGCGGTAGTTTACAGCCCTTAGTCCGGCCTGCAGACCCTCCAGATAATCGGCAATCTCTTCCTGCACCTGCGAGGTGGGCTTGTTGTTGAACTGCCCGGAGTTGACCGCCAGCCCAGGATCAACAAAAGCGGTGTCCAGCTCATCAGGCAAAGGTTCGTCCATCCCCAGGGGTTTGACCACCACCCGCACCGGCAGGTTGTATTTGCGCGCAAATTCCAGATCTCTCTGGTCATGGGCAGGCACGGCCATGACCGCACCGGTGCCGTACTCGGCCAGGACAAAGTTGGCCAGAAAAATGGGCATTTTTTCCCCGGTGGCCGGGTTGATGCAGTAACTACCGGTAAATATGCCTTCTTTTTCCGTGTCCTCGGCTGTACGTTCTTGGTGTTCCTGGGAAGTGGTCCTGGCAATGAATTCGCGGATTTTTTCCTGTTCGGGGTTGTCCCGGATGAGTCGGGGGACCATCTCATGCTCCGGGGCCAGGCTCATGAAGGTGGCCCCGAACAGAGTGTCGTGCCGGGTGGTGAAGACGGTGATCTTTTCCTTCAGTCCCTGGACTGGAAAGTCTATCTCCATGCCGGTGCTTTTGCCGATCCAGTTCTTCTGCATGCTGATGACCCGTTCCGGCCACCCGCCTGAAAGCTTGTCCAGATCTTTAAGCAGTTCTTCGGCATAATCGGTTATGCGCAAAAACCACTGGGAGAGTTCGCGTTTTTCCACCATGGAGTCGCAGCGCCAGCACTGTCCGGCCTCCACCTGCTCGTTGGCCAGGACAGTGACACAGGTGGGGCACCAGTTGACCGGGGCCTTCTTGCGGTATGCCAGGCCCTTCTCGAAAAACTTTAAAAAAAACAGCTGCTCCCACTGGTAATATTCAGGATGGCAGGTGGCCAGCTCCCTGCTCCAGTCGTAGGAGTAGCCGAGCCTTTTGAGTTCATCGCGCATGTAGTCGATGTTCTGGTAGGTCCAGTGGGCGGGATGGGTGTTGTTCTTTATGGCCGCGTTTTCAGCGGGCATGCCAAAGGCGTCCCAGCCCATGGGATGCAGGACGTTGTATCCCTGCATCATCTTCATCCTGGACACCACATCCCCGATGGAATAGTTGCGCACATGGCCCATGTGGATACGCCCGGAGGGGTAGGGAAACATTTCCAGGACGTAGTATTTGGGCCTGTCAGGTTCTTCATGGGTGACCTGGAAGGTTTTCTCTTCCTCCCAGAACTGCTGCCACTTTTTTTCTATCTCCTCCGGAATGTACCTGCGTTCCTGCATTTAATGTCATCCTTTAATAACAACTTTTAAGTCCAATCCTGTTCCACAGACCCCTGGGGGACAGACCACATTTTATTTTCTGTGGTGTGTCCTGTGCCGGGTCGCTTATCTCCTGGAGTGTAAAATCATAATGTCTGCGCAGGCAAATGTTTGTTTCCCTGCGGTGCCATATTTCCAGGACCTCCCGGACAAGATGGACATCATCTTTTACAGTGAAGACAAAAACCGAGTCCATGGTGAAATGGGGCCAGAATAGATCTCCCCACCTGGCCAGGGCTTTATCCACAGGCAGGTTGAAGACCCGGACCAGATCATGCGTGTTCACACACCACCTGGTCTGCCCCAGGCCCTCGATGCACGTGGAAAGCTCCATGGCCCACTCAGCATGGTCCTGGTCTTTTTGCAGGGGGAAGAACAACTCCCATGTTCGGGCATACTCACTGGGCCAGGATCTTAGAAGCGGCCCCCCCGTATCTTCACCAGTCGGCAACTCAAACCCGAGCCTGGAATAAAGTATGGGGCAGGAATCAAGCTCCCGCGTCAGTCCCAGGTTGATCATGTCTTATATCTCTGGCCACGGCGTCCAGGATGCCGTTGACAAAGTTGCGCGAGTTGTTGTCCCCAAAGGTCTTGGCCAATTCAACGGCCTCGTTGATGGCCACCTTAATTGGGATGTCCTCCCTGTGGGTCATTTCATAAACAGCCAGGCGCATTATGGACAGTTCCACCATGGCGATGCGCTTAACCTTCCAGTTCTGGGAATGTCTGCTGATTACGGCATCAAGTTTGTCCAGGTTGTCACGGACACCGTTTACCAGCTGCAAAGCGTATGACATTTCCTGCTGTGCTGCAGTGTCCTGGTCATTCTTAAAGTGATCAAAGGTGCTGAGCAGCCGACTGCCTGTTTGATCAAAATTCAGAGAGTAAAGGATCTGAAAGGCAAATACCCTTTGGGCGTGCCTTGAATGCGATCGCCTGGTGCTGTGAGTTTTTCTGGACATTTGCTGTCAGACAGGGTTAATCCACCTGCTCCATGACCCGGATAAGTTCCAGAACAGCTGCTGCGGCCTCCACACCCTTGTTGCCAGCCTTGCTCCCGGCTCTTTCAATGGCCTGCTCCAGGCTGTCCGTAGTTAAAAGGCCAAAGCCCACAGGCATGCCGCTTTCAATGGAGCTCTGGGCAATACCTTTTGTTGCCTCGGAGGCGACATAGTCGAAATGCGGGGTTGCCCCGCGGATGACCGCACCCAGGCAGACTATCCCGTCCAGGTCTTTTTTGCCTGCCAGGCGTTTGACCAGTACAGGCATCTCAAAGGCCCCGGGTACCCGGTAAAGGGTCAGGTTTTCCCTGGCCATGCCGTGGCGTACCAGGTAATCCACGGCTCCGCCGATGAGCCTGTCCACAATAAAGTCGTTGAATCTGCAGGCCACCAGGGCGATTTTAAGCCCCTTGGCATCCAGTCTGCCTTCGATGGTTTTGATGTGCATCATGCTTATCTCTCCAATGGTCCTTGTTTACTGCTTTCCGGAAATACTCAGGATATGCCCCATCTTTTCCTTCTTGGTCAGCAGATAGCACTGGTTCTGCTCACAGGCAGGGACTTCGATGGATACCCTGTCCACCACCTCCAGGGCAAAGCCTTCCAGGCCGATTATTTTCTTGGGGTTGTTGGTCATAAGACGCATTTTGGTGATGCCCAGGTCCACCAGTATCTGGGCTCCTATGCCGTAGCTGCGTAAATCTGGAGCGAACCCCAGTTCTTCGTTGGCCTCCACGGTGTCCCGGCCCTGATCCTGCAGGGCATAGGCCTTTATCTTGTTGGCCAGGCCTATTCCCCGACCTTCCTGACTCATGTACAGGATTACGCCTTTTCCGGCCTGGTCCACCATGCGCATGGCGGCCTTGAGCTGGTTGCCGCAGTCACAGCGCAGGGATCCGAAAACATCACCTGTAAGGCACTGGCTGTGCACCCGCACCAGTACGGGTTCGTTCTTTTTGATTTTGCCCTTGACCAGGGCCACATGGGTGTGCTCGTCCACCTCGTTTTCATAGGCTATGGCCCGGAAAGTGCCGCATTCGGTGGGCAGTTCAGCTTCAGCCACCCGTTTGACCATGGAGTCGAACCTGGATCGGTAACGGATCAGCTCCTCGATGGTGCAGATTTTGATTTCGTGTTTTCTGGCGAATTCAATGAGATCGGGCATGCGGGCCATGTTGCCGTCGTCGCGCATTATTTCGCAGATCACCGCCGCCGGTTTGAGCCCTGCCAGGCGGGCAAGATCCATGCTTCCCTCGGTCTGCCCGGCCCGGACCAGCACTCCGCCTTTTTTGGCCCGCAGGGGAAATATATGCCCGGGCGTGGCGATATCTTCCGGGACCACGTTGTCCTGGATGGCGGTGAGAATGGTGGTGGCCCGGTCATAGGCCGAAATGCCGGTGGTTACCCCTTTGGCCGCTTCTATGGAAACGGTGAAGGCGGTTTCAAATCTGGAGGTGTTTTTGGGGGCCATCATGGGCAGGCCCAGCCTGTCCACCCATTCCGGGGCCAGGGCCAGGCAGATGAGCCCGCGGCCGTATTTGGCCATGAAATTTATGGTCTCGGGAGTGATGTGTTCGGCGGCGATGGTCAGGTCTCCCTCGTTTTCCCTGTCCTCATCATCCACCAGGATGACCATCCGGCCCCGCCGGATGTCTTCAATTGCTTCTTCGATGCTGCTAACTGACATTTTTAGCCTCGTGTTTATTTATTTTCCCTCAGGATAAATTATTAGCCTTAAAAACCATGCTGTCTCAAGAAATCCATGTCGATTTTTCCGTTCCGGGTCCGGGACTGGTCCGCAGACCAGGGGGCCAGCATGTTCTGGACGTATTTTCCGATAAGGTCGGTCTCCATGTTGACCTGAGAGCCTTTTTTCCAGCGGGCAATGGCGGTTTCCTTCCAGGTGGCCGGGATAATGTTCACCTGCAGCCATCCCGGACCACATCCGGTTATGGTCAGACTTACTCCATCCAGGGCAACGGAGCCTTTGTTTATCACCTGGGGACTTAACTCTTCTGAAAAACCCAAGGTGATTTTTCTGGATTCACCGGCCGACTGGATATCTTCCACTACTGCCAGACAATCCACATGTCCGGACACCAGATGCCCCCCGAGCCTGTCTCCCAGGGCCAGTGCCCTTTCAAGATTTAGCTGGCTGCCTATGCTTATGTTTTTTAAATTTGTAACCGAGATGGTCTGGGCAGAGGCATACACATGAAAAGCATCCCGGCTGAAATTTTCCGCAGTGAGGCAGACCCCGTTGACAGCAATGCTCTCTCCGGGGCGGGGATCTCTGATGGCAAAGTCCGCCCTGACCGTGAACCTGGTCTCCAGGCCCTTTTTTTCTATGGCGGAAACTCTGCCTGTGCCCTGTATGAGGCCGGTAAACATAATCTGTTATTGTCTCCCATTACCCTATAATGGTCAATGAATTATTCCCTGTTCAGGGAAAAGAGCTTGAGCAGGATCTCGGGTCCCAGGTTCAAAATTTCTCCCGGGCGAAAGTTCAGGGCCTGATCCATAAATTCCACTTCTCTGCCCCCGGCCACCGGCACGGCCTGCTGATCACCAAGCATTTTCAGGGCTACAAAGGCCCAGGTTTCATCAGCCAGGCCCTGCTGTAAGAGGCACATGGCCAGTCGGCCCCCTCCCTCGCATAAAACGTAATAAATGCCCAGTTCCTGCCTGAGCTTCTGCAACCCCTGCTCCAGGTTCAGACCGGGGCCTTTTCTGTCCAGACCCATGACCCTGCAGCCCCGGGCCTTAAGGGCGTCTGCCTTGGAGGAAGAAGCAGATGCCTGGTCGGTCCAGAAGATGGTCCGGGAGGCTCTTTTCTGCAGCAGGTAAAAATCATCATCTGGATCAGGCAGCCTGGAGGTGAGAATCACTGCCAGAGGCTGATGCCTGACTCCCTGGATGCGGCTGTTCAGGGCGGGATTATCCTGGTAAAAGGTGTTGCCTCCCACCAGCACCGCGCCCACCCTGGACCTTAATTCGTGGACCATCTGTCTGGCATTCTCCGAGGTAACCCACCTGGAGTGCCCGGTGCGGGTGGCTATGCGTCCGTCAAGGGTGGAAGCGGTCTTGAGGTAGACATATGGACGGTCTGAATTGTTCCACAGGGAAAAATCAGCGATGAGATCCCGGCATCTTTGCTCTTCCACGCCTACTGTGACTCTTACTCCACTGTGTTGTAGAAAATCCGCCCCGCCGCCCTGGACCAGGGAATTGGGGTCCCTGGTTCCTATGATCACTTCCGGTATGCCGGCCTGGAGTATGGCAGTGGTGCAGGGAGGGGTCCGGCCTTGGTGATTGCAAGGTTCAAGAGTGACGTACATGGTGCAGGAGGAAAGATCTGCAGCGTTTTCCCGGGCGTTTTTTACGGCCTCCACTTCGGCATGATCTTCACCACAGGCCCTGTGCCATCCTCTGCCCATGATCCTGTCCCCGGACGTCACCAGTGCTCCCACGCAGGGATTGGGAGCGGTATAACCCTTGGCCTTTTTTGCCAAGTCCAGGGCTTTAAGCATGAATTGGCTCTGGTTCATGAATTAATTCCCGGCTGCGCTCAATCCCTGTTTATCTGCAGAAGCTCGAACTCCACCTGGGCCCTGCTCAGCATTTCCTGGGCCAATGGATCAGGATATCCCTGACTGAAAAAGATTTTTTTAATTCCGCAGTTGATGAGCATCTTGGAGCATATGAGGCAGGGCTGGGTGGTGCAGTAGATATAGGAGCCGGTTATGCTCACCCCGTGAATTGCGGCCTGGATAATCACGTTTTGTTCAGCGTGCAGGCCTCTGCACAGCTCGTGTCGTTCACCTGAGGGGATGCCCAGTTCCTCGCGCAGGCACCCCACATCCAGGCAGTGTTCCAGCCCGGCCGGGGCTCCATTGTAGCCGGTGGCCAGGATGCGTTTGTCCTTGACAGCCATGGCTCCCACCACCCGCCTGAGGCATGTGGAGCGCCGGGCTACAAGGTGGGTGATGCGCATGTAGTACTGGTCCCATGAAAGTCTTTGCTGCATCACCTGCACCTCCCGGCGTCTAAAGGCTTGGCTGGGAAGCCAAGCCAGGGCCGAAGCACTGGTGAGGCTTCTGCGGCACAGCCAGTCCCCTGCCGCCTGATTTACCTGCTACCATGCAAAGAGAGGAAATTCTTTGGCGAATTTTTCCACCTCTTTGCTGATCTGATTCAGACGCTCCCGGTTGCTGGAGTTTTCCAGGGCAGCAATCATCCAGTCGACCACCTTCTCCATATGCTCGGGGCGCATGCCTCGGGTGGTGAGGGCCGAGCTGCCGATCCTGATGCCTGAAGTAACAAAGGGAGACCTGGTTTCAAAGGGCACAGTGTTTTTATTCACGGTCATGCCCGCTGTATCCAGGGCAATTTCGGCGTCTTTGCCGGTAATATCCTTGTTGGTCAGGTCCACCAGCAGGATATGGTTGTCCGTTCCATTGGATACCAGGTTGAAGCCGGAGTCAGAGAGAAGCCTGCCGATGGCCCGGGCGTTATCGATGACCAGCTGCTGATAGGTTTTGAATTCCGGGGCAAGGGCCTCTTTGAAGGCTATGGCCTTGGCCGCTATGACGTGCATGAGGGGGCCGCCCTGAATCCCTGGAAATATCTGGGAATTCAGGGTCCTGGCATATTCGTCCCGGCTGAGGATCATGCCTCCTCTGGGACCGCGCAGGGTCTTGTGCGTGGTTGTGGTTGTGAAGTGTGCATGGGGTACCGGAGAGGGGTGAAGGCCTGCTGCAATTATTCCGGCGATATGGGCCATATCCACGGTGAGCTTGGCATCCACTTTGTCCGCGATTTCCCGGAAGCGTTGAAAATCGATTTCCCTGGGGTAAGCGCTGGCCCCGGCGATAATCATCTTGGGCCTGTGCTTCAGGGCAAGCTCTTCCACCTGTTCGTAGTTTATGTACCCGGTTTCTTTTTCCACGCCATAAAATACAGCCTGGTAAAGCTTTCCGGAAAAGTTGGCCGGGCAGCCGTGGGTCAGGTGCCCGCCGTGGGAGAGGTCCATACCCATGATGGTGTCACCGGGCTTCAGCATCCCGAAGAAAACTCCCATGTTGGCCTGAGAGCCGGAATGAGGCTGGACATTGACATACTCGGCACCGAAGAGTTCTTTAGCCCTGTCCCGGGCCAGATCTTCAGCCATATCCACGTATTCGCAGCCGCCGTAGTATCTCTTGCCAGGGTAGCCTTCGGCATACTTGTGGGTCAAGACAGTGCCCATGGCCTGTCTCACCGCCAGTGAGGTAAAGTTCTCGGAGGCAATGAGCTCAAGTTTGTTCAGCTGGCGCTTTTCCTCCAGATCTATGCACCTGGCTATTTCCGGGTCTACTCTTCTGATTTCTTCCATGTTCATCTTATGTATTTCTCCTTATAAACAGGGTGAACAACCCCTATACTTCAAATTTTTTAAACAGGATACAGCCGTTGGTTCCTCCAAATCCGAATGAATTGCACAGGGCGAAATCGATGCTTCTGTTAACGCTGCCCCGGGAGCAATAGTCCAGGTCGCAATGGGGATCGGCAGTATCCAGGTTGATGGTGCCCGGCACCTGTCCATGGTAAAGGCTTTTGGCGCAGAATACCCCCTCTATGCCACCTGCCGCCCCCAGGGTATGCCCGATCATGGACTTGTTGGCTGTTAGCAGTATGTCGTAGGCATGTTTGCCAAAGACTTCCTTGATGGCCCTGGTTTCGGTGATGTCGTTCAAGTAAGTGGAAGTACCGTGGGCATTTATGTGATCCACCTGCTCAGGCGATACTCCGGCTTCGCGCAGGGCCTGTTTCATGCAGCTGGCCATGCCCTCCCCGGAATCATCCGGGGCGGTTATATGAAAGGCATCCGCTGTAGCCCCGAATCCGACGACTTCAGCGTAAATCCTGGCTCCTCTTTCCAGTGCGCTGTCCAGGGATTCCAGGATCATCTGCCCGCTTCCTTCACCGATGACAAATCCGTCCCGGTCTTTGTCAAAGGGGCGACTGGCCTTTTGCGGGTCGTCGTTTCTGGTGGACAGGGCCTTCATGGCGCTGAAGCCGGATAAGGCCATGGGGGTTATGGTGGACTCCACTCCTCCGGTGATCATGGCCTTGGCCCGGCCCAGCCTTATGTCTGAATAGGCGTAGCCGATGGCGTGCATGCCGGAGGCGCATGCAGAGGTGGTCACCAGGTTGGGTCCCTTTACTCCGGTGGTTATGGATATCTGTCCGGCAACCATGTTGGCTATCAAAAGAGGAATATAAAAGGGGGATACCCTTTTGGGACCGGACTTGAGGAGTTTGGAATGGAATTCCTCGATGGTTTCAAGGCCGCCCAGCCCGCATCCCAGCAACACTCCGCACTGCTCCATATCCATATTGTCCGGAGTCAGGCCGGAGTCCTGCATGAGCATCTGCGCTCCGGCCCCACCCAGGTGGCAGAAGCGGTCCATGCGTTTGGCTTCCTTGGCGCTCATATATGCTGTGGGATCAAAATCCTTGACCTCGGCTGCGATTCTGGAGGCATATCCTGTGCTGTCGAAACGTTCCAGGTGATCCACTCCGCTTTTGCCGGCCAGAAGGTTTTCCCAGCTGCTGTCGAGGTCACTGCCTATAGGGGTCAGGGCTGACAGGCCGGTAACAACTACTCTTGGCATTGTTTGTTATCCTGCGCTTACTTTGGGTTTACTCTTTTTCTCTTCTTTCCGCCCAGAAAGAGTCAGCGGATTATTCCGCGTCCTGGCTTTGTAAAAAGAGGGGGTTGATCAGCATGCCGGCGGGGGATGCAGATGCCCTGTCAACAGGCTACTGGTTGGCCTTGATAAAGTCTATGGCCGATTGCACGGTAAGCAGTTCCTGGGCCTTTTCATCGTCGATTTCAATATCGAATTCTTCTTCCATGGCCATGATAAGTTCTGTCAGGTCCAGGGAGTCAGCCCCCAGGTCCTCTACAAATTTGGCCCCGGGCTTTACTTCTTCGGCGGAAATTCCAAGCTGGTCCACAACGATGTCCTTTACTTTCTGTTCTACTGACATTGTTTTCTCCTTAATTGTTTGAATTGACGATACATTTGCAGCGTTTGTCTTGAAGGCATTGTATGCTGAAAGCCAGATGTCTCCATATTACATGCCGGCCAAAGTTTCAAGTTGTGATAAAAGGGTCGGGCATCAATCCCCGGACTACATATACAGCCCTCCGTTGATTCCCAGGACCTGTCCGGTTATGTACCCTGCTTCCTCGGAAGCAAGAAAGGCCACGCATTCGGCAACGTCCCGGGGGGTTCCGAAACGCTGCAGGGGTATCATCTGCAGAAATCTGTCCCGGATATCCCCTGGCAGCTTGTCGGTCATGTCCGTGTCGATGAAACCCGGGGCAACGGCGTTCACGGTGATGTTTCTGGGGGCCAGTTCCTGGGCTGCTGTTTTAGTCAGACCTATGAGTCCTGCTTTGGCGGAGGTGTAATTGGCCTGACCGGGGTTGCCGGTCTGGGCGGTTACAGAGGATAAATTAATGATGCGCCCCCGGCGGCTGCGCATCATGAGTTTGGCTGCCTGCTGCAGGCAGATGAATGACCCCGTGAGGTTGACCCGGATGACTTTTTCCCATTGCTCGGGTTTCATGCGCACCAGAAGCCCGTCCTGGGTCAGGCCGGCATTGTTCACCAGCACTTGCAGTTCTACCCTGTCTTTTATTTCTTTTTTGAAAAAATCAATAATGGCTTCCTGGTCTCCTACGTCCAGCTCAAATGCAGTGGCCTGTGCCCCCAGTTTTTCAATCTCGGCGCAGGTTTCCCTGGCCTGTTGGGGTTTGCTTACGTAGGTGATGTATACATTGTATCCGTCCCGGGCCAGGCGCAGGGCGCATTCCCTGCCTATGCCGCGGGAGCCGCCGGTGACCAGGGCGGTTTTTAAAAGCTCGGACATATTAACCTCTCTTCTGGCTTTAAAATTGTACCAGCGCCGCTCCCCAGGTAAAGCCTCCTCCGAAGGCCACCATAAGCACCAGGTCTCCCGGCCTGATACGGCCCTTCTCCCTGGCCTCGGCAAGGGCTATGGGCACTGAGGCGGCTGAAGTGTTGCCGTATTTTTGAACATTAACAAATAAATTTGCGGGGTCAAGATTCATTTTCTTGGCCAGGGCATCAATGATACGGATATTGGCCTGGTGCGGCACCACCAGGTCGATGTCCCCGGGGCGGACGTTGTTTCTTTCCATGATTTCCAGAGCAACATTGTACATGGAGCGAACCGCGTGTTTAAACACTTCCCGGCCTTCCATCTGGACAAAAAAGTTTTCCTTTACTGTCTCACCCAGGGCCATGGGATAGGCCGATCCTCCGCCCTTGATGGTCAGGAGTTCTCCCAGAGCGCCGTCCGCTTTGAGACAAACGTCCAGAATCCGGCCGTGCATTGCGTCCGGGTTTCCACAAGTGCTGGAAACAACCGCAGCCCCGGCTCCATCCCCGAAAAGAACGCAGGTACTCCTGTCGGAAAAATTGACCCTGGTGGTCAGGGCCTCGGAGGCCACAACCAGCACATTGGCTTCGCCGGGAAGCATGCAAAGCCCCCTGGCCAGTTCCAGGCCGTAGATAAAACCTGTACAGGCGGTGTTGATGTCCAGGGCGGCGATATTCCTGTGTCCAAGTTTTTCCAGGAGCAGGCAGGCTGCATTGGGGATAAAGGCGTCCGGGGTAAAGGTGGCCACGATGATGTGGGTGAGATCATTAGGAGCAAGCCGGGCTTCTTTCAAGGCCAGGATGGATGAATGGTATGCAAGATCTGAACAGGCCTGGTCGGTGCATACATGGCGTTGACTGATCCCTGTTCTGGTGGTGATCCATTCGTCGGAGGTATCCATCAGAAGTTCAAAGTCATGGTTGGTCATGACTTTTTCAGGGACATAGTAGCCAAGTCCTGTTAAACAGCAGTTGTTCTTCATTTGAAAAATGTCGGTCGAGGACGTTTTTGAGGCCTTCGATGCAGTAGCTGCAGGGTAATGTTAGAGCATTAAGGGTGTCAGGGAATAGAATTACGGGTTATGGATTAATGTTACAGTGAAATTTGCAGTATTTTTATTGTACATTGCCGGCTTATGTCCTCTTGGATGCGAAGGAACCAACAATCTACATAAGTCTTTGTTTTTACTGACCTCTGACTTCTGACGTCTTGGTCTGCATGGAAATAAAGGCAGCTCACCCTGGGCTAAGCCGAGTGGTTTTTTACCTGGTGGCGTTTGCCGAACATGCCTATTTCCTGGTTTTGTCCCAGTCCTTCCGCCAGGTGCTCATTGGCCCGGTTGCGAACGAATTCTCCGGCCATGAGTACAGCATTGGTAATGGCCTTGGAGTTGGAGGAACCGTGGCATACGATCCCTATGCCGTTGAGGCCCAGCAGAGGGGCTCCACCGTATTCGGCATAATCAATGTGCCTGCCGAATCTTTTAAGGGCCCTGATGCCCAGAAGAAATCCCAGCCTGGCCAGCATGCTCTTTTTCACTTCCGCCTTGAGAATGCGGCTTAAAGACATGGCCAGACCCTCCATGAGCTTCAAAGAGACATTGCCAACGAAACCGTCGCAAACCACCACATCGGCTTTACCGGCAAAAAAGTCTCTGCCTTCGACATTGCCTATAAAGTTCATGGATGACGATTTGAAAAGCTTTATGGTTTCCAGTACCAGCTTGTTGCCTTTGCCCTCCTCCTCGCCGATGCTCAGGACCCCGATGCGCGGATTTTTAATGTGCAGAACGTTCCGGGCAAAGACATCAGCCATGAGACCAAACTGGATGAGGTGATAAGGCTTGCATTCAACATTGGCCCCGACATCCACCAGTACCAGAGGCTCCTTTTTTTCTGTGGGCAGTATGGAGGCCAGAGCCGGGCGTTCAATGCCTTTAATGCGTCCCAGGGTGAACATGCCGCAGGCCAGGGTAGCTCCCGAGTTGCCTGCGCTGACCACTCCGTGGGCCTTTTTTTCACGCACAGATTTGAAGGCGGCCTGGATGGAAGAATTTTTCTTGCGGCGAAGGGCCTCTGAAGGTTTGTCATTCATGGCAACCACTTCAGGAGCATGGAGAACTTCCAACTTGAGATTTCCAGTTTTCTGTTTTGCCAGGGCCTGTCCAATTTTTTCCTGGTCACCCACCAGTACCAGACCCAGGTTGTCCTGCCTGGCGGCTTCAAGGCTTCCGGGGATGACTACCTCAGGGCCGGAGTCCCCGCCCATGGCATCTACTGCAATCCAGGGCTTAATCGGATTCATCCGCAGTGGATTTGATGTATGTCCGGCTTCTGTAGGTGCCGCACTGAGGGCATACCCTGTGGGACAGGGAAGCTTCTCCGCAGTCGCAGTATATTACGTTGGGTGCGGGAATGTGATCGTGCGACCGGCGCATCCCCTTCTTTGATCTGGAAGTTTTCTTTTTGGGTAAAGCCATTATTAACCTCTCTATCGATTTATTTTCAGATTTTTGAACACGGCCAGCCTGGGATCCTGGGATTCCTCAGGACAGGTGCAGGGGCCGGTGTTGATATTTTCTCCGCAGGCAGGACAGATTCCTTTACAGTCCCTGGAGCAAAGGGGCTTGTCCGGAAGGGCCAGGACGAAATGCTCCCAGGCCAGGTGTTCCGGGCTGAACCACCATTGACCGTCTTCAAATTTGAGGGGGCTGTATCCGGGATGATCTTCCGGGTCTGCTTCAAAGCTCTCGTACACGTCAATATTGTAATTTATGTCCACGCTGCCCGGTTCCAGGCATCGTGAGCAGGTCATGACCACCTGACCTTGGATCTGTCCACGGAAGTAGACTCCCCTGCTCTGGGGAAGGACTTCCAGGGAGGACACCAGGCTTTTTTCCATACGGCAGTCAAGTCCGAATTTTTCCCACAACAGGTTCCATCTGGAATCGTCCTGAAAGGAATATTTCAACCCCTGGTCCGGGATTTCTGATAAGGGCAGCCAGTCTGAAAGCAACATGTGTAAACTCGAAAAAGTTTAATTATCCTGTTATGCCGGAGTATGTCAAGATTTTACTCTTGCCATTTTTAAATCAAGCAGCTAATATATTCTTTTTTTGCCTTGCGGTCGATGTATCTGGGTTAACCTTGAGTCATCTGCTTTCCAAGTCCAGCTTATCGTCCGCATTCCGACTTTTTGCAGTTGCATCCTGCATGCAAAACGCTGAACATTTTTCATCCGTTTAGGCAGGCATCAACACACATGCCGACTGCAATGAGTAAGTCATGGAAAAGGGTGTGTAAACAGCAGCCCCTTAATATTTTTAATGTCAAGGAGATAAGGTTATGACCAAGCAATGTGAAGTATGCGGCAAAAAACCCGCCACCGGCAACAACGTCAGCCACGCCAACAATCATAGCAGGAGAAGGTTTATGCCCAACCTGCGCCGGGTCCGGGCCCAGCTGCCTCAGGGCCGGGTAAGAAGAATCCGGGTCTGCACCAGGTGCCTGCGCTCGGGTGCTGTAGTCAAGCCTGCAGCCGGTTCAGCCTGAAGGAGGCTTTTATGCTGAGCAGGACTGCATCCATCCTGAAGCTTAAATACCAGCCGGCGGCCCTGATCTGGTCCGATGAAAAGCCGTCCGGGGCGGTGGAATTCAAGCCGGATCGCTGGGGCTGCGTCATGTTTTCCCTGGCCAGCGTGGTCAAGGGCAGAACAGCGGTATTCAGCCGTCAGAGCTATGGATGCTGGGGCGGGGGAGTTGGCCTGGGATTCGGCAACAAGTACCAGGAGTTTCCAGGGGGGCAGGAATGTTTTTACAATTTCCTGTCCAGCGGGAACAAGAATTCAGAAAATGGCAGGGCTGTGGGGGATAAGCTCAAAGAAGCCGGTCTGGGGGAATTCGGCGATGATTTCCTGGAAGGGGAACGCTACCTCAAGGGCCCGGAGCATGTACGCTCTTACGTGGAGTCTTTGCCCATTACCGAGGTGCCCGCGGAGTACGTGGTGCTCAAACCCCTGCAGCAGGCTGATGAAGAAAACGAAAATGTGCAGGTGGTCACTTTTCTGGTGGATGCAGACCAGTTGTGCGCCCTGGTTGTCCTGGCCAACCATGGCCGCCACAGTTTCAACAACGTGAGCATTCCATTTGTGGCCGGATGCCAGGCCATTGCCCTTCTGCCCTATGCCGAGGCTCTCAAGGAAGAGCCCGGGGCAGTTGTGGGGCTCATGGACCCTTCGGCCCGCAAGTATCTGCGCAGGATGCTGGACAGAAACCTCATGTCCTTTTCCATGCCCCTGGCTCTATTCAAGGAGATGGAAAACAACGTGGACAACAGCTTTTTGTTCAGGAATACATGGCAGGCCATTGCGGGTGGCTCAGAAGAAAAGTAAACGAGTTCCGGCCGGCTTGAACCTGGGTGCCCTTAGGCATATAGCGGTCATGCCGGCCTTTATTTTAAATTCCCGGGCAGCAACGTGCAGGAAAAAAGAACCATGGGCGGCGGTTTCGGCCTGACCAAGGCCTACAGCGTTGTCAGGCGGTTCGGGGGCAGGATGTGGATAGACTCTGCAGAAGGCCGGGGCACCCGGATTACCTTGCGCCTGCCCAGGCCTTGAGAACAAAAAGCGCCTGCAGAAGATTTTTTGCAGGCGCAAAGCCGTCCGTATTGCCTGCTTGACTTATATCTGGCCCTGACCGCAGGGGCAGGCCATGGTTCTCTGACTCAGTTCCTGATCAATGGCAAAAAGACCGCCGGGAGCGTCAGCTGTCAGCTTGATCTTCTGCAGGACCGCATCGGCACTGGCCTCTTCCTCCACCTGTTCCGTTACAAACCACTGCAAAAAGATATTGGAGGCATGGTCTTTTTCCTGAATGGCCAGATCCACCAGGTCGTTTATCAGGCTGGTGACCTTTTTTTCATGGGAGAGCACGTTTTCAAATACATCCAGGGCAGAACTCCAGTTCCGGGGAGGTTCTTCAATGGCTGTCAGCTGCGCCTGGCCTCCGCGTTCATGAATAAAGTCGTAAATCTTCATGGCATGCATCAGTTCCTCCTGGGCCTGCATACGCATCCACCTGGCGCATCCGGCCAGGCTTCTGTCCTCAAACCAGCCGGACATGGAAAGATACATATATGCGGAATACATCTCCGCGTTTACCTGCTGGTTCAGGGCTTCCTGCATTTTCGGGGTCAGCATGGCTTACTCCTTTGTGTTTAGGTTTGGTTTATTTGTTGTAACTATCCACCATCTGATAAAATTGGTCAATCTAAGCGTTCCACTGATATCCAGGGTCCGGGGGCTTTACAAACTGGGCGTAAACTGTATAAAGGACGCGTAGTCACGCCTTTGGCGTGATTAATCAAAACCGTAAAACACCGAACCTGATTTGAAGCGTGTTATAGAAGTTATGCTCGCTTAAAAACTCGTGTACAGGTTTTGATTTACGCTTCCTTGGAGTGAGTTTTTACGTCCTGTTTGTAAAGTCCACGGACCCTGGTGAATGGTTACCTTTTCCTTCATAATTTTTTGACCTTTAGAAGTACCAGGTTGCCCAGGTAATAATGCTCAATCTCCGTAGCCTGCAAGTCCGGCCAGGACAGAAACAGCCCCTGCAGCCCTCCTTTTTTCATGAATTCCAGATAGTTTCGGTAATGATTCTTCCCTGCCAGCCGCTCGGGTATATGGGTTAAAAGGTGTATAATCTTACCGGCCCTGCTGGAGGCCGGGCAGTGATCCAGCAGGAGAAGGGCACCTTTTGGGCGGGTTATGCGCAGGGCTTCTGCGATTATTGCCTGCTGCACGGTCCATGGATTTTCATGCAGGGCCAGACTGAGAAGGGCACTGTCGAAGCTGTGGCCCAAAAAAGGCGTCCTGGTTATGTCCGCCTGAAATAGCGCAGTGCTGGAAGAATAGTCTGCAGCCTTTTTAAGCATTGCAGCGGAAAAATCAACCCCGCAGGCCTGGAAGCCTTGCCGGTGCAAAAGCTCAAGCTGGCGTCCGGTACCGCAGCCCAGATCCACCACTTTTTTCACCTGCATTTTCTGCAGCTGGATACAGATTGCTTTTCTTATGCGGTGCAGAAAAGGAGTGACTGCCAGATCGTAAAATGGGGCTGCGCTGAAGTAGGGGTCATGCCTGTTCATTACGGCTCTGCCTGGTAAAGATTTTGCGGAAGGCGTTTTTTACCAGTTCCATTTCCTTGCGGGCCATGTCCCCTCGCACGGAGAGCCTTAGTCTGGCTGAATCCGCAGGGACAGTGGGGGGGCGGATTGCCCCGGCAAAAATGCCGGCCTGGATCAGCTCTGCCTGGGCCTGGAGCACGGCCTGGCTGTTTTTCATTATCACCGGGATAATCTGGGTAGTGCTTGTGCCGGTGTCAAGGCCAAGTTCCTGCAAAAATGACCTCAGTTCACTGGACAGCTCCAAAAGCCTTTGTCCCTGCCCTGGGTGGTCCTGTACCTGTTGCAGTGCTTCCAGGCTGGCTCCCACCACGGCAGGGGGCAATGATGTGGAGTAGATAAAGCTGCGGGACCTGTTTATCAGAAAATCCACCAGTTCTTTTGATCCGGCCACGTAGCCGCCGTATGATCCCAGGGCCTTGCTGAAGGTACCCATGTGCAGGTCTATCTCCTGCTGCAGACCAAGTTCATGGACCAGGCCCCTGCCTCTGCCCAGTATCCCGGTGGCATGGGCCTCATCTACAATGGTCAGTACCCTGTACTTTCTGCACAGGTTCAATATTTGAGGTAAAGGGGCCTTGTCCCCGTCCATGCTGAAAACGGTGTCTGTGATGAGGATCTTGGGAGCCTGGACGGGCTTTTGGGCCAGAAGATATTCCAGATGTTCGGGATCGGCGTGCCTGTAACGCACGTGAACAGCCCTGGAAAGGGTGATTCCGTCAATGATGCTGGCATGATTTAGCCTGTCGGAAAATACCAGGCATTTTCTGTGGGCCAGGGCATTTAATATTCCCAGATTGGCAGCATACCCGGAACCGAATACCAGGGCAGCGGAAGTTTCCTTGAAGCTGCACAGGGCATCTTCCAGTGCTGAGTACAGCGAGTAGTTTCCGGAAATAAGTCTGGATGCACCGCTGGAAGTACCGAATTGCGCCACGGCGCGCATTGATGCTTCTTTCATTTTTTCCGAACCGGCCAGTCCCAGGTAGTTGTTGGAAGCCAGGTTCAAAAGCCTTTGGCCCTGAAATTTTATATACAGATCAGGCCCATGCTCTATATCAGGTATGCTGCGCTTTTCTGATCTGGCAATGTTTTTTCCGGGAAGGGGGAAATTTTCCGTGCTCATTTAAACCTTCCAGCAACTTGAGTGCCATGGAGAAAAATAAGTAAAAGACATGCTTGCAAGGGGTCTATACAATTTTTTAGGAGAAAAAGAGCTGACAGGCAAGGTTCACTTTTGACCGCAATATTATAATCTCAGCGAAGGCATGCGGCAAAACACCTTTTACAGGCGGATGTTTTTCAGTTAAGAAGTTTCCATCCGGAAATTCTTTATTTCCGGATGCTAAAAACTGATGGTTTTCTTTCTGGAAACGAGGAGTTTTTTCTTTTGGCAAGGAAATCAAGCAATTATGAGGAGGCGTATCTTAATACGTTGACGAATAATTGTGCAGATTGACACCGCCAAAGGGAAAAAGAACCGTTTCCAGATGAAAACTAAGAAACTGATATGGATGCTTTGCCAGTAGTGACTGTGGACAGTTTTCCGGGCAAAAATATATTTTAGGAGTTGATGGGTGGATATTTGCATCGTGGGTACTGGGTATGTGGGGCTGGTGAGCGCGGCCTGCTTTGCGGAGATGGGCAGCAACGTTTATTGCGTGGACGCTAACCCGGAAGTGGTGGAGACTCTGAACCAGGGGCGGGTGCATATATTCGAACCCGGCCTGGAGGAACTGGTGCGCAGAAACAGGGACCAGGGCCGGCTGCATTTTACCACTGATATTAGTGAAGGCCTGGACAACTGCCTGTTCGTGTTCATCTGTGTAGGCACCCCTCCCGGAGAAGACGGCCGGGCGGACCTGGGATTTGTGCGCCAGGTGGCCAGGGATGTGGGCCGCAACATGCAGGACTACAAAATCGTGGTGGACAAGTCCACGGTACCTGTGGGTACGGCGGATATGGTGCGCGAGCTCATCCAGGCCGAACTGGACAAAAGGGGCCTGGAGCTGGAATTCGACGTGGTCTCCAACCCGGAGTTTCTCAAGGAAGGGGACGCGGTTTCCGATTTCATGAAACCGGACAGGGTCATTGTGGGCACAGACAATATCCGCACTGCGGAACTTTTGAAAGTGCTGTACTCGCCCTTTGCCCGCAGCCGGGACAAGATGATGGTCATGGGGGTGCGCAGCGCCGAGATGACCAAGTATGCAGCCAACTGCATGCTGGCCACCAAGATTTCCTTTATCAACGAGATAGCCAACATCTGCGAAAAGGTGGGAGCTGATATAAGCGATGTGCGCAGGGGGATCGGCTCTGATCACCGCATAGGATATCATTTTATTTATCCCGGGGTGGGCTTTGGGGGTTCATGCTTCCCCAAGGACGTCTCCGCCCTTATCAATACCGCCCATGAAAAACAGTACACTCCGGGCCTTCTTCAAGCTGTGGAGGAGGTCAACCGTTTTCAGAAGAAGGTGCTGGCCCGCAAGGTGCAGGATTACTTTTCAGGGCTGGGGGGAGTGGAGGGCAAGACCCTGGCCCTGTGGGGACTGGCTTTCAAGGCCAATACCGACGACGTGCGCGAGGCCCCGTCCCTGGAGATCATAAAAGAACTTACATCCAGGGGCATGTTAATAAAAGCGTATGATCCTCAGGCAGGTAAAAACGCCTCCCGGTTGCTGCAGGATAACTCCAGCGTAAAGGTGCTTGAGGACCAGTATGAAGTGCTTCAGGGCGCCCATGCGCTGGCAGTGGTCACGGAATGGAATCAGTTCAGAAATCCGGATCTCAAGCGCATAAAAGCCCGGCTGCAGTTGCCGGTGATATTTGACGGACGCAACCTGTATCCTCCACGGATGCTGGAAGAGATGGGCTTTTCTTATTTCTGCATGGGCAGAAAGCCGGTCTTAAACGGTCTGGAAAATGGGGCGCAAGAGCGTATTTGAAGCTTTTAAACGCGGATTATCGACCGTTTGTGGATTTTCTCCCTCCAGCCTGCATGAGCCGGGGTAGATAAAAGGAAGACAGTTAGGTGAGGATGAACGGTGGTCGGGATGGCAGGATTCGAACCTGCGGCCTCAGCGTCCCGAACGCTGCGCTCTAGCCAGACTGAGCCACATCCCGATAGATTAAAAATATAAAGCAGAGTGGATAAAAAATCAAGCCCCTGCAATCTACAAGCCGTTCAGGAGTTTTACCATATCTGCAAAATTGTCATCAGCAGGACGCGCTTGGAAAAAAGTCAGTTTTCCAGGAGCGTCCTGCAGGAGTTCACACCGAAATGACATCAAGATCGATAAAGGATCACAGGACCGGTAAAGACCGCAAAATATCCCGAAGGGATCTTTTCCAGGGCCTGTTTCAGAAGGTTCGGGGGGACTCCCTGGAAAAGAAGTCCAGCGGAGTTGATCCGGACATGGTTTACGCTGACAGGCTGCTCAGGGAGGGACAGTACGACAAGGCTGCTCACCTGTATTCAAGAAGGCTCAAGAAAGAACCCAGGCATCTGGAGGCCATGCCCAACCTGGGGTACTGCCATTTCATGCAGGGGGATTACGCCGGGGCCAGGCAGTCCTGGGAAAAGCTGCTGGGATTCAGGCCCAGGGACAATTTTGCCCTGCTTTATACCGGCCTGGCCTGCGCCAGGCTGGGGGATGACCAGGGAGCTCTGGAAAACTGGAAACTATATTATGATATCCGCAAGCCCATGGTGCAAAGAGAGATAAACCTCATCCTGGCCAGACAGGAAAGAGGAGATGAGCTTAATGCCCGGGAAATGGCGGATCTGGTTCAAGAGGCCCTGGAAAAGCAGGAAAAGAAATGACAAAACGCGCCTGCAAAAAGTTAGTTCTGTCACGCGAAGCCCGTGGCAGGACGCGCGACAGAAGTCGTCGCTAAAGTCGCTGATACTTCAGTTTGTCTTGTCCGATCCAGGGTGGTGGTGTTCAGCATCCTGGATGTTCAGGGCCAGATTTACTTTCTGGGCGCTTTCGCTGGATTTCCACTCCTCATAAATCTCAATCCACTTCTCAAAATCCAGGACCTTGCGGTCCAGCTGCTCTTCGTGCAGGCCGGCCCAGGTGTTGAAAAGCTGAATTTCGCCCTTGAACACTGCATGATCCATCATCCGGGGCACATGGCCCACATCGTACTTTGTTCCGTCAAACTGATGCATGATGTGCTCGACAATTGTCTGACGACATGTTTCAGGAGTAATTTCCTTCCCAGTGAGGGTTCTGGCCAGCTGGCCCAGATGCCCGTATTTTTCCTCCATCTTCTGCAGCGTTTCCTCATCCAGGTTAATGGAAAGCCTGCCTTCATCATCATGGATAAAATAAAATCTGAGCCACAGCTCAAACTGAAATACCCGTGAAAGGTCCTTGATGGCCTCTCTGGTTTTATCTTCTCTGGTCTGCATTGATTGCTCCGCAGTTGTATTTACACATTTTAGGACAAAACTTCAGTCCACCACTTTGTAGCCGGCGTCTTCCACCGCCTTTTTTACCGCTGCCATATCCAGATCATCTCCGGCATTAAATTCTGCCTGCCCATGTTCCAGGCTGACCTGGACACCGGACACTCCGGGGATGTTGTTCAGGGCATCGGTTACAGCTTTTACACAATGTCCGCATGACATGCCTTCTATCTTTATCGTGGTCATGGCTACCTCCGGTTTGTATTACGCAGCCGGATAAAGCTGCAGGATTAAAAAAACAAGATATCAATTTTCAGACATGATGCAACTTCAAAAAGTTCCCAGGCAGGCTCAGTCTGATAAATGTTATCTCATGCCTCTTTGATTTTTCCGTCTTCTGGTCTATGGGTTCTGCTGCCGGACCATGCCTGATGTGCAGTTCATACTGCCCTGATATAATCCTGCCGGTCAAGAGGAAATGAAACCCGGACATGTCCTGCAAGCTGGAGCCTGCAGGCTTGACTTTTTTGCATCCTTAAGAGAATGTTACCTATTTACTTTCCAGGCCTGTTTTGTAAATAAATCAAGCAGGCACATCAAGCAGGAGTATCATATGCCGGTACTGGTAGTAAATGTTGATCACGTGGCTACTCTAAGGCAGGCCCGCATGGGAAGCGAGCCCGAGCCCGTCACAGCTGCCCACCTGGCTGAGCTTGGCGGTGCCCAGGGCATAATCGTTCACCTGCGGGAGGATCGCAGGCATATACAGGACAGGGATTTGAGTCTCCTCAAATCCACTCTTACAGCCAATCTTCACCTGGAAATGGCTGCAACAGAGGAGATGCAGAACATCGCTCTGGATGTGCTGCCGCACATGGTCTGCCTGGTCCCGGAGAAGCGCGAGGAGCTGACCACAGAGGGCGGCCTGGAGTGCAGAGGGCGTGAGGCTTTTCTCCGGGACTACCTGGCACCGTTCAAAAAAAGAAATGTCCATACCAGCCTGTTTATTGACGCGGACCCGGACCAGATTGAAGCTGCTGCAGCCAGCGGTACCGAATATATAGAAATTCATACTGGTCATTATGCGGACGCCCCTGATTCCCCGGCAAAAAAGAAAGAACTTGAGAAAATCCTGGCCGGGATCAGGCACGCCCACTTACTGGGGCTCAAGGTCAACCTGGGCCACGGACTGAACTATCAGAACATACTGGCCTTTTCCGGAGCGGAGAATGTCTGTGAATATTCCATCGGCCACAGCATAATAGCCAGGGCTGTTATGGTTGGCATGGTCAGGGCCGTGGAGCAGATGAACGATATCATCCGAGGTTTTTCAAAATAGCCAGTAACTGTCCAGCCCACCTCAGTGTTTATACTTGATGCACCTGCAAAAAGTCGGGTAATGAATAATTCAGGAATCAAAAAGATTCATAACTGTTTTTACTGACCTCTGATCTCTGACCTCTGATGTCCGTGACTGCAAAAACGACTTTTTGCAGTCACATCATACTTGCTCCTGTTAATGGATATCGGGGTCCAGATAATAATTGAAAGCCAACAGTTACAACTGGTTCAGCTTACTGTATAACCACGGACAGCCTGGTTTTGGATAAAATGTTTCATTAATATCAACAGGAGAAAGGCATTATGTATCTCCCCCTGCCCACTCCGCGGGAAATGGCTGCCTGGGACAAGAGAAGCATGGATGATTTTCATCTCAGGCCGGAACTGCTAATGGAGAACGCCAGCCGCGAGGCCTTCAGTCAGATCAAAAGCAGATTTTCGGATCTTTCCGGGCGTACCGCTCTGATTTTCGCTGGCTCCGGCAATAACGGCGGGGATGCCTTTGCCCTGGCCAGGCACCTGTGGAACAGCGGGGTCAAGGTCATGACTCTGCACTCCAAAAGGCTCAAAGAATATGACGGTGCCACCGGGTATCACCTTTCAGTATTGCGCAAGCTGGAAATTCCCTACGCACATCTTTCTGAATACAACTTTGATTTTATCAAGGATGTGGACATTATTGTCGACGGCCTGCTGGGCACGGGGTTTACAGGGGAGCTAAGCCAGGATTGCGTTCGCTGGATAAAGGCCATCAACAAGGTGGGGGCCAGGGCTTATGTAATTTCTCTGGACATACCTTCCGGTATTAACGGCATCACGGGCGAGCCCAGTCCGGTAGCGGTCAAAGCCGATGATACCGTGGCCTTTGAAGAGGCCAAGCTGGGTCTTATGCAGCCTGAGGCCAGGGAGTACGTGGGTTGCCTGAGCATAAAAAAAATCGGCATTCCGCAGAAAATAAAAGAAGACAGCCCTCCAAAACATTATGTCCTGGATATTGATATCCTGAACAGGCTGGAGATGCCCAGACGAACCATGCACAAGGGAGAAGGAGGGCATGTTCTGGTCCTGGGAGGGTCCCAGGCCCTTTCCGGGGCGGCTGTACTGACCTGCCTGGGCTCCCTGCGCGCTGGTGCCGGTCTGGTGACCCTGGCCTGCCCGGCTGATCTTGCACGGCACATAAGGTGCGGCTGGCCCGAGATAATGACCATTCCCCTGGGTGAAGGCTTTCACTGGCGTCGCGAAATGTTCAGCCAGATAAAGGATGAATTGACGCGTTTCGATGCGGTGGTGGTGGGCCCTGGCATGGGCCGTGATGATGACACCAGGGCTTTTTTCAGTGCTTACCTGGAGGATGTTCATCCCAGGACCCTTTTTGATGCTGATGCCCTGTACTTTCTGGCCGGGGACGATTCCCTCATGAACAGGCTTTCGGGATCCAGTGAAGTGGTCCTGACGCCTCATCCCGGGGAAATGTCCAGGTTTTTCGGCGTTTCTGCAGCCCAGATCAACCAGGACAGGAGCCGCTATGTCCAGGAATTTTCCGCAAAATACAATCTCAATCTGGTGCTCAAGGGAGCATCCACGCTTATTGCCGGAGTGGATCAGCATTTTTATATCTCACCCTTTGCCACTCCCAACCTGGCTGTAGGAGGGTCCGGGGATGTTTTGTCCGGCATTATCGGCAGTCTCATGGCACAGAACATGAGAACACTGGATGCGGCCAGCCTGGGAGTATACTGGCATGGACTCGCCGGCAAAGATCTTGAAAAGATCTATCCCTGCAGGGGCAACCTGGCCAGGGAGATCGCGGACGCTCTTCCCGGGGTTCTGGCCAGGTACAGGGGCGGGAAGCACGAGGACAAGGTTTTTTTCTTCTGTTAGTAATGGCATGCTAAACACGGGGGAGTGTAAATGACAACTGCTGAAGACTTGATGACCAGAGATCCCATCAGGGTTCATCCGGATACGGATATATCCGAGGCTATCCACCTTCTGCTGGAGAAAAACATCAACGGCATTCCGGTGGTGGACCAGGAGGACAATCTGGTGGGTATAATCTGCCAGAGCGACCTGGTGGCCATGCAGAAGAAGATCCCTTTGCCCTCCATGTTTACCGTGCTGGACAGCATCCTCCCTCTTGGTTCAACAGCAAAAATGGACAGGGAGATCAAAAAGATTGCAGCCACAAGAGTTGAAGACGCCATGACCCCTGACCCCCTGGCGGTCAAAAGAAACACTTCTCTTGAAGATCTGGCCGAGATCATGGTAAATCAAAAGTATCATACCCTGCCGGTGGCCGAAGAGGGCAAGCTGGTGGGGGTGGTGGGCAAGTCCGATGTTCTCAAGACCCTGGTGGGTTCCAAGGACAAGATGTAGCCGGCTGGTTTTATTACGTGTCTTCTGTTATATCTTTAATTTTGTCCAATGAGGCCGCCACTATTGAGCTGGGCAGAAAAATGGGCCTTTATTTTACCAGCCGGGATTTTTTCCCGGCAGTCTTTTTTTGCGGGGATCTGGGCACGGGCAAAACCACCATGATCCGCGGCATTGTTTCCGCCCTTCCCGGGGGTGAAGATGCCGAGGTCAGCAGTCCCAGCTTCAATCTGGCCAATATTTATCCCACCCGTCCCGAGACTTTGCATGTGGATTTATACAGGCTGCAGGGCCTGAAGGCTGACCAGGACGTGGAGGAACTTCTGGCTGGGGTGGATCGGCTGATTCTGGTGGAATGGGGTGATTTTCTGCCTGAGGGGCAAAGACCCCGGGACCGGGTGGATATTGTTCTGAAATTTTACAACGGCTCAAGGGAGGCCTTGATCAATCTTTCCGGGGCGGGGGAAAAGTTAAGGAGCAGCAATATATGCGGGTGATAGTACAAAAATACGGCGGCACGTCCGTGGCTGATGTGGAGTGTATGCTCAAAGTCAGGGATCGGGTGCTCAAGGCCCTGGACAAAGGCTACAAGGTGGTGGTGGTTTTGTCGGCCATGTCCGGGGAAACCGATCGTCTTATAAATCTGGCTAAAAAATGGTCCAAGCGCCCGGATCCCTCAGAGTTGGACGTTATTGTATCCACAGGAGAGCAGACCTCTGTTGCTCTATTTTCCATGCTTCTCAAGGATTGCGGGGTAAAGGCCAGGTCATTTCTGGGATTTCAGATTCCCATCCAGACGGATCGCAGTTTCGGCAAGGCCAGGATCCTGGATATTGAGCATGAGTATATCTTTGATATCCTGAAAAACTATGACGTGCTGGCGGTGGCCGGGTTTCAGGGGTGCGACTGTGAAAGGCGTATAACCACCCTGGGCCGTGGAGGTTCAGACACGTCAGCTGTGGCCCTGGCTGCGGCCCTGGATGCCGAAGTCTGCGAGATCTATACGGATGTGGACGGGGTGTACACCACAGACCCCAATATCTGCTCCCAGGCCAGGAAGATGAAAAAAATCGCCTATGATGAGATGCTGGAGATGGCCAGCATGGGGGCCAAGGTGCTGCAGATCCGTTCAGTGGAGTTTGCCAAGAAATATAATGTCCCGGTGCATGTGCGCTCCACGTTCACCCAGAATCCGGGAACCTTAGTTGTACAGGAGGATAAGAGCATGGAAGCTGCAATGGTCTCCGGAGTGGCTTATGACAAGGATCAGGCCAGGATAACCCTGGTGGATGTAGTTGATGCGCCGGGCAGCGCGGCAGGGATTTTTGAGCCTATATCCAGGGCTAACATAGTGGTGGACATGATAGTGCAGAACCCCAGCCGGGAAAGCGGGCGAACGGATATGACTTTTACCGTGCCCAAGGGCAGTATTGAAGACACCCTGAATATACTAAAGAAAATCAAGGACAAAATCGGGGCCAGGGAGATACTGCACGATGCAGGCGTGGCCAAGGTTTCGGTCATCGGCGTGGGCATGCGCAATCATTCCGGGGTGGCGGCCATAGCTTTTTCCGCCCTGAAAAAGGAAAATATCAACATCCAGATTATCAGCACCTCAGAGATCAAGATTTCCTGCCTTATCGAGGAGAAGTATACTGAACTGGCTGTACGCACCCTGCACGAGGCTTTCGGTCTTGGAGATATGCAGGAAGCAGCGGCAGAAGACAAGGCACAGTGCAAGGATGAGGAGAGGTAAACCACGCCATGAAGCGTGCCAGGAAAGCCTGGCCAGGCGCTTGCTGAAGAATGAGCCGGGCCTGCCCGTGTTCTTTCTGCAATCCCGGGGTATAATTTCAATTAACAACAGTCCCTTTCAAAAACCAGTAATCGAGTAATTTATGTCCAAGATACAGATTTACGACACTACCCTTAGAGACGGCACCCAGGCGGAAGACGTGCATCTTTCCACCGAGGACAAGATCCGCATTGCACGCAAGCTGGACACCCTGGGGATAGACTACATAGAAGGAGGCTGGCCCGGATCCAATCCCACTGACCAGCGTTTTTTTCAGGAAATTCAGAATTACGCCCTGAATCATTCCCGGGTGGTGGCTTTCGGCAGTACCCATTCCACCAAGAAAACCCCTGAGCATGATCCCAACCTGGATGCCCTGATCAAATCCAGGACCAGGGCAGTTACCATATTCGGCAAGACCTGGGATGTGCATGTAAAAGACGCCCTGCGCACCACCCAGGAGCGCAACCTGGAAATCATCTACAATTCCCTGGCTTTTTTGCGCCCCAGAGTTGAGGAACTCTTTTTCGATGCCGAGCACTTCTTTGACGGCTTCAAGGCCAATAAGGAGTTCGCCCTGGCCTGCCTGGGCAGGGCCATGGAAGGCGGGGCGGATATCCTGGTACTTTGCGATACCAACGGGGGCACCACCCCCATGGAACTTTGCCGGATCATCCAGGAGGTTCAAGCAAGTCTGCCGGAGGCCAGGCTGGGCATTCACGCCCACAACGATTCCGAGACAGCGGTGGGCAACTCTCTTCTGGCGGTGGACCTGGGGGCTGTGCAGGTGCAGGGGACCATCAACGGGTATGGAGAAAGATGCGGCAACGCCAACCTGTGCTCCATCATTCCCAGCCTGGAGCTCAAAATGGGTTATACCTGCCTGCCTGAAAACAACCTGAGCCTTCTGACCTCCACCTCGCACTTCGTGGCCGAAGTGGCCAATATAGGCGCATTTCACCGCCAGCCTTTCGTGGGTAAGTCCGCTTTCGCCCACAAGGGCGGGGTGCATGTAAGTGCCGTGCGCAAGAATCCCCGGACGTACGAGCACATAGTCCCGGAGGAGGTGGGCAACAAGCAGCGTATCCTGCTCTCGGACCTGGCCGGACAGAGCAATATCCTGTTCAAGGCGAAACAGTACGGTTTTCAGCTGGACAAGGACGATCCCTTTGTGCTGGATCTTTTGTCCAAGCTCAAGGACCTGGAAAGTCAGGGATATGAGTATGCTGTGGCCGAGGCCTCTTTCGAGCTGCTTTTAAACCGCACCCTGGGAAGGGCCCGCAAGTACTTCACCCTGGATTCATACCGGGTGCTGGAGACCAAGAGCGAGAAAAAGGAACAGCCTTTTTCCGAGGCCACGGTCATGGTCAGGGTGGGCGGTCTGCAGGAACATACCGCCGCCACGGGAAAGGGTCCAGTGAATGCACTGGACAGCGCTCTTCGTAAGGCCCTGGAGAAGTTTTACCCCACCCTTTCAGAGATGCACCTGGTGGATTTCAAGGTCCGGGTTTTCGCCATCAACGATTCCGGGGCCTACTCCGGGACAGCCTCCAGGGTGCGGGTGCTCATCGAGTCCGCTGACCACAACGCCCAGTGGGTCACCGTGGGGGTGTCCTACAATATTATCGAAGCCAGCCGCCAGGCTCTTGAAGACTCTTTGAACTACAAACTTTTCAAGGATGACCAGGCCAAGCTCACCAAGGCCATCAAGGAAGCGGGGCAGGGTTAAAAGTCATTTTAGCCAGGCCTGAAGGATTTTTCACTTAAGCCAAACAGCCCGGGGCAGTGATCAGCTGCCTGAAGGGCATAAGTATTCATGCAAAGACCCCTGGCTGAAAAGATCAGACCCCGGAGCATCGAGGACTTTGTTGGTCAGAGCCATCTCAGGACCAGGCTAAGGGCCATGGGCCAGAGCCAGAGGCTGCAGAGCACTCTTTTTTTCGGCCCTCCAGGATGCGGCAAGTCCACCCTTGCTTTGATCATCGCCCAGAGCCAGGGCAAGCAGTACTTACGGCTGAGCGCTCCCGAGACAGGTCTGGCAGAGCTGCGCAAAAAGCTCGAGGGCCTGGAGATACTTATCCTGGATGAACTGCACCGCTTTTCCAAGGCGCAGCAGGACTTCTTTCTTCCCCTGCTGGAAACCGGGGAAATCATCCTTCTGGCCACCACCACGGAAAACCCTTCCTTCAGCGTTACCCGCCAGCTTTTATCCAGAATGAATGTATTGCGCCTGAGATCCATGAGCATGCCTGAGCTCAGGCAGATCGGGGAGCGTGCGGCAAAAGAGCTGGACATAAGCATTCCGGACAAGAGCCTGGACCTGCTGGCCTCCCTTTCAGGAGGGGACGCCCGCACTTTTTTAAACCTCATGGAGTATGTGAACGAGCTTGACCAGGAGGACCTGGAGCCCGAAAGACTTAAGAGCGTTCTCCCGGAGGCGGTGATAAAGGGTGACCGGGACGGGGACATGCACTATGAACTGGCCTCGGCCATGATCAAGTCCATTCGCGGCAGCGATCCAGATGCCGCTCTCTACTACCTGGCCTGCCTGCTGGAGGCCGGAGAGGATCCCAGGTTTGTCTGCCGCAGGCTTATCCTTTCCGCCTCCGAGGATGTGGGCCTGGCAGACCCCATGGCCCTGCCCATGGCGGTATCCTGTCAGCACGCCGTGGAATTCGTGGGCATGCCCGAAGGTTTCATCCCCCTGGCCGAAGCCGCGGTCTATCTGGCCCTGGCCCCCAAGTCCAATTCCACCTACTCCGCCTACCTGTCGGCACAGAAGGAAATCCGGCACAACGGCCCCAGACCGGTTCCTCTGCACCTGAGGAACGCCTCCACCACCCTGCAGAAGGAATGGGGCTACGGGCAGGGATACAAGTATCCGCATCTCTATCCTGGAGCATGGATTGAGCAGGAGTACCTGCCTTCAGAGCTTGCCGGACGCAGGTTCTACGAACCCAAAGACCAGGGCCAGGAACCAAGGCTTCTGGCCTGGCTCAGGAAAAGAAAAAAGATATAACCATCTTTAATATCAAACGTCCATGTCACCCGGTGTGAACGGCTGAGGCAGCATGTCAGCCATAGTGCGCACTCCTTG
>PWFB01000107.1 GCA_003553695.1 Desulfonatronospira sp. | reverse complement strand
GCAAAGGGAAACGGGTGATCTATAAGGGAGGACGCCTGGATGCCAAGTACGGCATAACTGTTCCCCCATCCTATGCGCGGCGGGAAGGCAGCCCCGGTGAAATTCGCTAAAGCTGGCACTGTCGTGCCCCGGTTAAACATGGGGCATAGGGCATGGGGCATGGGGCAGAGGGCATGGGGCATGGGGCAGAGAGCAGAGGGCGTGGGGCATAGGGCATGGGACGGAGATGAGAGAGAGTCCATATTTTAAACAGGTGCAGCTGATTCTGAGGGTGATGCCATACATAGCTATGGAAGAACGGTTCGCCTTGAAGGGCGGTACAGCCATCAATCTTTTTGTGCGTGATATGCCAAGGCTTTCCATTGATATTGATCTGGCTTGGCTTCCTCTTGAACCCAGGGAAAAGACCCTGGAAAAGATGAGTTCCGCATTAAGGAATATTGCTGATGTTATTCGGACCAAAATCCCCGGAGTCACAGTTGGAGAAAGTTATTTGTTGGATACTGACAGCATTATCAGGCTCACGGTCAGCAGTCTGGATGCCGTAATCAAAATTGAACCGAATCTGGTGATCCGGGGTACATTATTTCCATGTGAAAAAAGAAGGTTGTGCGGTGCAGCCCAAGAGATGTTTGAAATGACAACCACCGCGATCACAGCTTCAATGCCTGATCTATATGCAGGGAAATTGTGCGCGGCCCTGGATCGTCAGCATCCAAGGGATATTTTTGATATCAAGGTTTTGCTGGAGAACGAGGGAATCACGGATAAGATCCGTACTGCTTTTGTGGTCTATCTGGCCAGCCATGATCGACCCATGAGCGAATTGCTTGATCCGGGCATGGCAGATTTCAGATATCTGTTTGATCGGCAATTCGCCGGGATGACCATGATAAACGTGGATTACGATGAACTGGTCGAGATCCGCGAAAAGATGGTCCATACATTAAATACAGCAATGACAAAAGATGAAAAGGACTTTCTCCTTTCAGTCAAGCAGGGTGTGCCCAGGTGGGATCTGATGCCCATAACAGACCTCGACAAATTACCGGCGATTCAATGGAAGCTTATGAATATCCGAAAAATGAACAGAACCAGGCATGCCCTGGCCGTTAATAAGCTCAGAAGAGTGCTGGAAAGGTAGCTGGTACAACACTGGAAAAGAATCATCCATAAGAGGTCTAAAAACCCATTTACTTATTTTTTAAAAGACGTGCTGCGCTCCAGCAGGAATCAGAGGTCGGAAGTCAGAAGTCAGAGGTCAGAAAGAATAAGAAGGCAAGAAGAGGGAGTGGGGCTGCGGGTTTGTATGAACGGGAGATCGACTTCTACCGCACCCGGGGCTATGCGTTCACGACACTTAAGGCCTACTGCGGGCAAACCGGATTGCTGGAATAAAAGAAAATAAGAAGAGATTAGCCCGCGGAACACACGGAAAGACACGGAAGGAAGAAAAAACAATTTTCCTGGCAGGAATAACCCTGGTGAAATCCCTGCGGGTGCTCATGGCTGAGCAATTTCACTGGGCAGGAAGCCTGTCAAGAAAAGGCTTCGCCGCAAGGCGGGGTTGGATTCGTGGGGATTGGCGGGGATTGGCGGACAGAGAAGAAGAGTTTGGTCCGCTAATTTTCGCGAATCTGCGCGAATAAGAATGAAGAAGGAGTAATATCTGCCCGGCTAATCGCCGGAGCAGATAAGCTTCACCGCAAGGCGGGGAAGAATATATTCCGTGCTTTTCCGGGTGTTCTGTGGGCAGGGTTTTTACTGAGGCTTCGCCGCAAGGCGGGGCTGAATCCGTGGACGGAGGGGAGCGTTTTCAGCGTTTTGGGTATTATAGGCTATGGGACGTAGACTGTGTATTTTGTAATTATTGCCGCAGATTGTACCAGACTCCGCGGCCGCTGCCATGCTGGTTCAGGCTGCCGCGTTTGACCAGGGCGCGGAAATGTTGCTTGAGGGTATTGCGGTTGGCGCCGGTCAGCCGGATGACTTCGCTCATGGTAACTCGGCCATGTTCCCGCGCGAATTCAACGATCTTCAGTGAAAGCTCGGGCAGAGCGGCCAGTACGATCTTTTCGCGTTCAACTTTTTTTTCCAGCCGGCGAACCTGCTCAGCCAGTGAACGCAGGAAGAAGAGCAGCCACGGCTGCCAGTCCGGTTTTTCTGTGCGGATTGTGCCCTGGGTCTGCCGCAGGGCCAGGTAGTAGGCTTCCTTGTTTTGCTCGACCACGCTTTCCAGTGAACTGTATGGTACATAGACATAACCGGCCTGCAGGAGCAGGAGAGTGGTGAGCACCCTGGAAAGCCGCCCGTTACCGTCCTGGAATGGATGGATCTCCAGGAACACGACGGTGAAGACGGCGATGATCAAAAGTGGATGCAGACGAGCCTCCTCGCGCTCCCGGCTTACCCAGGTCACCAGTTCCGTCATCAGGCGTGGTGTGTCAAAAGGCGTGGCTGTCTGGAAGACGATGCCAATCTGCTTACGGTTTTCATCAAAGGCAGCGACATGGTTGTGATGGGTCTTGTAGCAGCCGCGATGCCGGGTGTCTTTCTCGCTGTAACGCAGGAGGATCTGGTGTAACTGCTTGATGTGGTTTTCAGTGAACGGTATTTCCTGCCAGGAAGAAAAAACCAGGTTCATCAGCTCGGCGTAGCCGGCCACTTCCTGCTCATCACGGGTAGCAAAGGACGTAACCTCCAGGTTCACAAGCAGTTGTTCCACTTCCCGGTCGGATAGTTTGCTGCCCTCAATACGAGTGGATGAACCGATGCTCTCGATGGTGGCCACCCTCCGCAGGGCAGACAGGCGCTCAGGGGCGAGTGTGCCCAGGGCGCGCCAGGCGCCTTTGAACTCGTCGACTCCGGCGATGAGAGTCAGAATCTCCTGGGTGACATGGATGGTGTCGGTGCGCAACATAAACCAAAAGTACACCCATTTACGCCCAATTGCAAGCAGGTTTTGGGGTTGAGGGATTAAGGCCCCAGTGAAATTCGCCCAGTTAAACAGAAGAAGCCCAGTTAAATGAAAAGAGATTTAACGGGCCATGGGTTTAACCCCAGTGTACTGGAAGACCCCGATGAAATAAAAAGAGATTTCATTGGGCAGGAAGTACACAGGGCAGGCCGGGTAAACTTCGCTGGCTTTCGGTCCCTGATGAAACCCGCTGTCGCTTGACAGCCAAGGTCTGTGTTTCATTGGATAAACATTTCACCAAGTTAAACAAAGGAAGAGGTTTAACCCGGCAGGCGGGGTAAAGATTGAGGAATTGAGGGCCGAGGGCTGAGGGAACAAAAGAGATTAAGAGGACCTTCGGAAAACACAGTTGACTAAATATGGCTACTTGACAGATCGGTCAACACAATCTATTAAGTCAAGCATGAGTGGAAAAAATCAAAAAAAATATCTCATTAATAATGTCCGGGATGTCCTGGCGGAACTTTTGGATATTGAATCCCAAAGGCTTACCCCGGTAAAAACAGTGTCTGAGGCGGATCTTGAATTTGAGTTTGAGGGAAAGTTTTTTATCATAGAATACCGGGCATCCAGTGCAATCGCACCTCTGAAAGCCGCCATGGACAACCTGTTGAGAATGCCCTCTTCCAGAACCAGGCCAGGCATCCCCCTGGTGTGCGTTCCCTTTATGGGTGAAGCAGGAAGCAGACTCTGCAGGGAAATGGGCATTTCCTGGTTCGACCTGTCAGGCAATGCCTGGATCAGATCCCAGGACGTTTTCATCAATGTACAGGGCCGCCCTAATCTTTTTAAAGCAAAGGGCAGGCCCGCGGACATCTTTGCTCCCAAAAGCTCAAGAATCGCCCGTTGGCTCCTGATTAACTTTCCCGCCTCCTTTTCCCAGAAAGAGCTGGCCCGGTCCACAGGTATGGATGAGGGATTTGTGAGCAGGATCGTTTCCAGGATGATTTCCCAGGACCTGGTTCAACGTGATGATTCCGGAAAAATCCGCTTGCAAAACCCTGATGCTCTTCTGGATATGTGGAGAGAAAAATATCGCATCAACGCGCACCAGTTTCTGAAAGGACATATTGCCGCAAGAAACGGCCCTGATTTGTTGCGACATATTGCTCAGGCCTGTCAGGATCAGGGTATGGAATATGCCTGCACCGGGCTCGGCGCTGCCTGGCTTCACAGTGGTTTTGCCGCGTTTCGCATTGCCGGCTTTTATCTTATGACCAGCCCTTCAGCCTCCTGGATGAAAAATTTAGGCTTTCAGGAGGAGCCCAAAGGAGCCAATGTATGGTTGATTGTTCCAAAAGATGAAGGAGTGTTTCACGGAGCTGCTGAGGTGGAAGGCCTGCAATGTGTTCATCCGCTTCAGGCTTACCTTGATCTCAAGGATCACCCTGAAAGATCGGCTGAGGCAGCTGAACAGCTCCGGAAAGATTTTCTAAGGTGGGAGGGTGCAGCCTGATGATTCAGGGCATTGTCAATCAGGATAAAACAGGTGGGTATGGCTATTCACGGGAGCAGACAGATCTCGTTATACGTGTTTGTCTTATGATCGCCACCAGACTCAAAGACATGATGGATGATTTTGTAATTGTTGGCGGGTTGGTTCCATCTCTGATCATTGACCACAAAAGTTTGGTTCCGGAAAAAGACGTTCATGTGGGCACAATGGATCTGGATATCGGACTAAAATTGGCAATCTTTGAAGGACAACGATATGAGACTTTGACAGAGCGGCTGAGAGGGTCTGGATTTGTTCCGGATCTGAATAAAGAAGGACGGTTAATTCATCAAAGATGGAAGCTTCGTGATTACCCAAGAGTTTCACTGGATTTTCTCATTCCGCCTGGTGAAGAGGAAGATCAAGGCGGCAGGTTGAAACATATCCAGCCCGATTTTGCCGCAATAATCACCCCGGGGCTTGAATTAGCCTTTGTTGACCGGCAAAGGATCACACTTACCGGGCAAACTCCCGGCAATGAAGAGGGCTCACGTGATGTATGGGTCTGCGGTGCAGGAGCTTTCACTGTCCTTAAAGCCCTTGCCTTTGATGGCCGGGGAGCAAACAAGGACGCCTATGATCTATACTACGTCCTGCGTTATTATGGAGATGGAACCAAAGATGTTGCTGATAGATTAAGACCCTTAATCACAGATGATGCAGCTAAAAGAGGCCTTGAGATCTTGAAACGTGATTTTCTAATGCACAATGGTCTTGGCCCAAGAAGAGTCGCTGAATTCCTGATGGCGGGGCCAAACGACGAGATCCAGGCGGATGTTGTCGGCTTTGTTCGTGAACTGTTAAAAAATCTGGAATGATGACGGCTTAAGACCGGTGAATGAATAAAGAGGAAGGGTTTTGTCCGCCCCGGTGTACTGGAAGAAGGTACACCAAGTTAAACAAGGAATCAGGTTTAACCCGGCAGGCAGGGCAGGCGAATCTGCGCTAATCCGCAAGGCGTTTCGTTTTTCAAAATGACTTACAGTTCAATTTTTTCAGATAACTTTTCCAGAATCTGCTTTTTGACGGTTTTAGCTATTTTAATAGCTGATAAGGCCTCAATTTTGCTCACCTCTTCGTCTATGCCCGGATAGCGGGTGGTTACGGCAAATGGGGTCAAATTATCTGCGTCCTCAAGTGTTTGGCGGATATCGTCTCCACAAAGCTGGAGTAACTTTCAGAACAACATCACGCGGGACGTTCATAGATGACCCTGCCCTCCTGCCCGGCGTACCTGGCTATGGTCCCGGGGATATGTTTTTCTTGATCATATTCATCCGGCCTGAGGATTAGCAGGTCGACAGCATGAGCAACGTTATCCAGGGTCCGGTTCATTTCCACCATTAATTGTCTCCGGTTACCTTTGAAATCAGAAATGATCAGCAAATCTATGTCACTTTTATTGTCCGCACGACCGGTCGCCTGAGAACCAAAGAGAATGATCTTCTGCAGAGGAAAACGTGAGCTTAAGCCCGTTTTGATCAGCTCCAGATCTTGTTCTGTGATCCTATTGGTCATTATTAACTCCTTAACAGCCTGTTAAAGGATTATTCATCCAAGCCTGATGGTGTATCAAAATTTTATTCATTCTTTCATTGAGGGTCAATCGATATTTAATTTGTTTTTGTGCAGCCACAAAAGATCCGCAAACCCCCTCACCTATTTCTTAAAGGACGTGCTGCGCTCCAGGCTCAAGATCCGCAACCTGGGGCCGGGGGCTGCGGGTTTGTATGAAAAAGAAATCCGCTTTTATCAGGAAAGGGGGTATTGGTTCGGGACGGTGCGGGGGTATTGTGAGAAGGTGGGATTGTTGGATTGAAAGAAAAGAGGAAGAAAAGAGTTTTGTCCACGAATCTGCGCTAATCGGCGCGAATAAGAATGAAGAAGGTTATGATTTTCTTGACAGGAATAAGAGCCTGTCAAGAAAAGGCTTCCGCCGCGGGCGCGGAAAGGAAACGCAACTTCCGGAAAAAATCATGATCAATGTCCATCCGCAGCGGTGGCATGACGCTCCCCTGCCCTGGCTGAAGGAACTCGTGGGGCAGAATGTGAAGAATGTGGTGAAGGCGGTTGTTGTGAAGAGAAGAGGAAGAGTTTTGTCCGCGAATCTGCGCTAATCGGCTCGAATGAAGAAGGGGTAAATATCTGCTTTGCTGATCGCAAAGACAGATAAACTTCACCGCAAGGCGGGGGGGGATTTATGCCTGATGATATGGATCTGCTGCTCACCCCGGTGAACCCCCCCAGTTAAACAAAAGAAGGTTTAACCGGGTAAACTTTGGGAACTCCAAGGGAGTTGGTTCTCCAATTTAAATTCCCATGCACCTATCTTATGGAAATACTATGAGTTAATCATGAACCTTCAGTCAGTGACAATTAATATTAATCTTTCACTCCTTCATGAGATAGGTGCCGGACAGGCAGCAAAGCTTTAACGCAAAGCGTTATTTAACCAGGCAGGCGGGGCAGGCCTGTTTTTTGGGTAATCACGGATCTTTCCTGACCAATCTTGCTAACTGATTTTTTAAAAAAACTTATTGAAAAAATTCACAAGCTCTTTTAGAAGCAACATATATGCATCATTTAAATGATATTTTAATCCAGATACACAACTTAAACCAAGTATCCGAGTTGCAAGCAAAAGTCGGTCCCGAATACTTGTCAGATTACTCCGCTTCCCTGCTTGAAAAAAACCTTGCTGGTTGCGTACAGAAACTGATTCTGGAGTATCCGTAATTTATCTGGGTGGTCGAATATATTGCCGGAGACTCGTATCCTGATTATATTAATTCCAGGTTTATTTTTGACGCCACAGCAATGGAATACACTGATCTTGAAAAAATGATGATAGCTGCCCGGATTGGAAACATGTTTATATGCAATGGAGCATCCGGCAGAATCAACGATGACCCGGAGCCGATTTATGTAAATAATTTAAGGGAGGCAGGTCATGGAATGGATGAAAAAAGTCATTGAAGCCGGGGAAAAACTTGAAATGAAGGAAGATGAGGATATTAAGAACAAACTAAGAGGCATCAATGCTAAACTGAAAGACAATCTTCAGGAAAACATTGAAAAAGACCGTTTGCGCGAACAAAGGACTCTGGAAATAAGCAGACAGTATTATCTTGGGTAGTCTCTTCCTCGAGAGTTGATCGCGTGGGTCAAGCCAGTTGAGGGATAAAATCAATAAAGCATCCAATGCAGGTGGGCCGGCAAAAAACAAAAAAGCCTGTTGCTCCTCACCAATATGAGGTCAGTAACGGGCTTTTTTATTACTCGTACCATTTTTAGAAGTATAGAAGATGAGAGGATAAGATAAAGATGGAAGACAGGTTGGTCCGCTAATTTTCGCGAATCGGCGCTAATGAAGAAGGAGTAAATATTTCTGCTGGTTATCCCAGCAGAAATAACTTCACCGCCTGCGGCGGGGGGATTAGTGTGGATTGGCGGGAGTAGTGGATGGGTTTTTGTTGGCCAGTCAGGCTGGGCAAGGGTGACAGACGCAGGAGGTCGTAAGTTTTAAGCAATGAATCCCTATTCGCACTTAGTGGTTGCATCGGAGCTGGAAGCGGCGGTTGCTCCTGATGACATCCAGGAATACTACTGGGGGGCCATAGCACCGGATATACGTTATATTGCCGGCATGCAGCGGCAGCAGACTCATCTTCCGCCTCAGGATATCATGGACTCCATCTACAGGTATCCCCATTTGAGGTCCTTTCTGCAGGGCTACCTGGTTCACTGCCTTTGTGATGAAATCGAACTGGACCGGATCTTTTCCAGTCATTTCCCTTTTTTTATCATCAAGAACAAGATGACCCCGAAAAAATCAGCCGTCCTGCTGGAGCTTTTTTACCTTGAGAACAAAAGAGTGGACTTTCAGATCTCCGGCACATGCAACGAATTTATGCAAGATCTGGGTTTGAGCCGGGACCTGACAGACAGGTTCTCCCGGGCCATTTCCCGGTATACAGCTCTTAAGTCCCCACAAGCCGGGCTGGGTAAACTTCTGCAACTGCTGGGCCTGGAGGGAGATCCCCGGATAAACAGCTATGTGGCCTCTGCTGAAAGTTTCCAGAAAAGCTGGCTTAAGAAAAATATTTTGTTCCTGGCCATAAAAGCAGGAGGAATACACCGCTCGGTTGTCTC
>PWFB01000026.1 GCA_003553695.1 Desulfonatronospira sp. | reverse complement strand
GGACGTAAAAACTCGCTCCAAGGCAGCGTAAATCAAAACCTCTTCAACTTTTTTCAGCCAGAAAATCTTCAATTATATTATGTTTTGAATTAAGTTAGGTGGTTAACGGTTTTGATTAACGTTGCCTACGTCGCTCAGACAGTTTACGCCCAGTTTGCCGAATCCCCGGACCCTGGCTTTTCGTCCGCAGGTGGTGAATAGTTACATTTCAGGTTACTTCAACAATACGGGTTTTTCAAGGAATTTGAAAGCCCGGATATATATCCTTGCCAGTAAACTACTTTTGGGGCAAAATCCGCTCCGTTTAGCTTCAAAAGCTGGATACATTGACTGCGTAATGCATTTTACTGGAGAATATTCATGCAGATTTTCATATCCATAAACGATATACTGCAAGCTGCAGTTCTTTTCTTTATCCTGGCCTGTTTTGCGGGGGTGCCGGTTCTTTCGCTTTTAACCTATATTACCGCTATTGTCCGAAAGAAAGTTTTCATGTTCAAACTGGCCAGGCAGCTTGCCAGGCTGGGGTTTCTTTTCATTCTGTCCATGTCTCTGGCCTGTGCCGGGTTGCTTGCCCTGAGCTATTACTACGGGCCTGAAGCGGATACCTGGCTTGAGCATCATGTTTTCTGGGAGTCGGGGATATATATCTGCCTGGTGGCCTTGGTGTTTTTTGGTTTCTTCTGTCTGGCCTGGAACTGGCTGGTCCGCCTGAAATGGCTGCATTTGATGGTGGGAGCTGTTGGCGGGGTGGCCGGCATGCTTTTCGCCGGGGTCTTGTTGTGGGCCGTCTGGAGAGAGCTTGACCCTCTGTCCCCGGTATATCCCCAGGCGGATTCCATGTTCTGGCCAGTCATGGTCCAGCTGTACCTGATATTCATTGCCACAGGATCAGCAGTGGGCCTTTTGTATCTTCTATACCGGCGCAACCTGGACGATTTCGGCAGGGATTATTACCGTTTTGTCCTGGGCTATATATCCAGGTGCGGAATTTTTTTCGCGGCTGTCTCCCCCTTGACCTGCATCTGGCTTTATTTTGCAGGCAGGGATGTGTTTGTGCCCGACCACTTGATCATGCCCGGGGCCCTGTTTGTCATTTTTCTGGTACTTGCGGTTCTGCTTTTGCTGCGAATAGTCCGCAGTGCGCATCCCCTGCGCAACAAAGCGGCAATTATTGTCTGCCCTGCGCTCTTTTTGCTGGTGATATCCGTACGCCTGGTATCCTACCTGGAAGTGGCGGATATGGCCGCCCAGGGTGAGATCCTGAGCACATTCATGCGCGACTGGATGCAGGGGCTGGAGTCCTGGGCTTCGGGCCGGATTCGGATGTGGTAGGGTCATGGCCTGGTAAAACAAGGACACAGGTTTAACCCGCCGGCGGGGTAAACCTCGACCTTATATTTTATTTTAAACCGGGAGATTGAGATGTTGGTATGCCCTGGGAGTGGCCACTCTGCCCCTGGGGGTGCGTTTCAGGAACCCGCACTGGATTAGATAGGGCTCATAAATATCCTCCAGGGTGCGTACTTCTTCAGAACAGGCTACAGCCACGGTTTTTACGCCCACGGGACCGCCCGCGAACTGGCGGATTATGCAGTCCAGGATCTTGCGGTCCATCTGATCCAGGCCCAGGGAGTCCACATCCATGCGCTTCAGAGCCATGGATGCCACCCGGTCGTCGATTACCTTCTGCCTGCCCACCACTGCAAAATCATGTACCCTTCGAAGCAGGCGGTTGGCGATTCTCGGTGTACCTCTGGAGCGCCTGCCGATTTCCAGGGCTCCGTCAGGCGTTATCTCGATTCCAAGAATCCTTGCGGATCGTTCCACTATGGTGGCCAGATCCGGAGGAGAATAAAACTCCAGTCTGCAGATGACCCCGAAACGGTCCCGCAGAGGAGATGTTAAAAGACCGATCCTGGTGGTTGCTCCCACCAGGGTGAAGGGTTCCAGGTCAATCTTTACCGTCCTGGCTCCGGGTCCCTGGCCCAGTATGAGGTCCAGCTTGAAATCCTCCAGGGCCGGGTAGAGGATCTCTTCCACCGTGGCCGGCATGCGGTGTATTTCATCGATGAACAGGACATCATGTCTGCTCAGGTTGGTCAGAATGGCGGCCAGATCGGCGCTTCTCTCCAGGACCGGTCCTGTGGTGCAGACAATATTTACACCCAGTTCTCCGGCCAGGATTCTGGCCATGGTGGTCTTGCCCAGGCCGGGATTGCCGTAAAGCAGGGTGTGATCCAGATGCAGACCTCTTTCCAGGGCGGCACCCAGGTAGACCTTGAGGTTGGAACATACATCCTCCTGGCCTATAAACTGATCAAGAGTGTGGGGTCTTATGTTTTCGTCGTTGGTTTTGCTGTTCATGGTCCTTGGTCACTGGTGCAGATATTGAGGCTTGCCTGAAAAACCTTCAGGGCCTTGGCAAACTGATTTCAATTGTTGAAGTACCATTAGTCGATGTACTGGTCAATGCGGGGTTTTTGCGGCAAAGATAGAAGCTTTGCGGTTTTTTTGGCTCAGATCACTTTACAGGCGCATGCTCTTGAGGCAGGAAACCCTGACCAGACAGGTAATTCTAACGCGCTGCCGAAGACTTGGCAGGACTGATGTCTTCAGGAATGTAACTCGGGGTGATTATTATGCGTAAACAGGTTCCACTGGAAAGACTCCTTTATTTCAAGGAACAGATAGGCTTTGATGCAAAGACGCAAGAGCTTCTCAAAAAGCACGGTCATAAAATTGCAGAGCACAAAGAGGATTTTGCCGTGTATTTCGAGGAATTTTTCAGGGGGGTTGAAGAGACCAGACCTTATCTGGAGGTACAGGAATATCCGGGGCATCTGCAGGACATATGGAAGAGGTGGTTTGAGAATATTCTCACCAGGGATTTTGATGAGCAATTTGTGCGCTGGATGTGGAACAGCGGGATAACCCATGTGCGGATCAATCTGGATCACAGGTTTGTAAACCTTGGCTATTGCCTTGCCAGGAGATTCTGCAACAAGACCATCAGCAGCAGCATTGCGCGGGAGGAAATGGCGGAAGCCATGATGGCGGTGGAAAAGGCCCTTGATCTTTGTCTGCTCATCGAAACCGAGGCTTTCTTAACCAGCACCTTTCAGTGCGACAGCGAGGTTATAAAGGGCATTGCTCACCAGATCAGAAATCCCATCACCGTCATCGGAGGCAGTGTCATGCGCCTCAAGCGCAGCAAGGAAATCACTGCCGGGGCGGCCCAGGACACATACGACACCATTCTGGCCGAGTCCAGGCGCATGGAGAAAATGGTCCGGGATGTCAGCAGCTATAACGAGGTTTTTCACCGCCAGTCCACATGGTCCCCTTTGCCTTTGCAGGAAATGCTTCAGGAAGTACTGGAGGGGTGCAGAAAGGTGTATCCAGTGCAGAACCTGGAACTGCAGACCGGTTATGCCCCCAGGGCCGGGCAGGTGCTGGGAAACCCTGACGAGTACCGTCTCATGTTCAGGCATCTTCTGGCCAATGCTTTTGAAGCAGTAGACCCGGAGAATCCGGTCATCAGCGTGCAGACTTCCCTTGATCCAGGAGTCGCCAGATATGTGCTGGTGGAGATATTCAATACCGGCAAGATATCCGGCATAGAAGAAATGGAGACACTTTTTACCCCCTTTTTTTCCACCCGGGCAATGGGCACCGGGCTGGGCCTGCCCATAGCCAGGGTGGTGGCCCAGAAGGTAAAGGGCAACATAATGCTCTATCCCGCCTCCAAAGACGGAGTGGTCTGCCTGGTCAATCTGCCCAGGGGAGGTCTGGATTGAGGTGATTGGGGATTCGGGACTGGGATGATTCGGCCTGGCTGTAAAGCAAAGTGAATCAGGGGGCCAGGAACAAGGCTGAATTTTAACCTATACTGGATGAAGCTGAATGGAATATAAAGCAATAAATCCTTCCACCGGAGAGGAACTGCACACTGTTGCCTGCATAAATTCCCGGGAGCTCGAGATTGCCCTGGAAGAAAGCTTTCAGGCATATCTCAAATGGCGGGAGACAGGATTTGAATACCGTGCAGGTCTTGTACGTTCTGCCGCGGATATTTTAAGAGAGCAAAAGGAGAAGTTTGCGGGCATTATTACCAGGGAAATGGGCAAGCCCATAACTTCGGCCAGGGGTGAAATAGAAAAGTGTGCCCGGCTCTGCGACTATTATGCTGAGCATGCCGCAGGTTTATTATCCCACCAGGAGATAGAAGTGGACAGCGGCAGAAGCTTTGTGGCTTACAACCCCCTGGGGCCGGTGCTTGCGGTCATGCCCTGGAATTTTCCCTTCTGGCAAGTGCTGCGCTTTGCTGTTCCCGCCCTCATGGCCGGCAACACCTGCCTGCTCAAGCATGCGGCCAACGTACCCGGCTGCGCTGCCGAGGTTGAAAAGGTCCTGCTGCAGGCTGGTCTGCCCGGGGGAGTGTTCTGCACCCTGTTCATCAACAAGGAGCAGGCCCTGGAAATCCTGGGAGACAGGCGCATCAGAGGGGCTACCCTTACAGGAAGCGTGTCCGCCGGCAGGGCAATAGCAGAGCGCGCCGGCAGCATGCTCAAGAAGACTGTGCTGGAGCTTGGTGGCAGTGACCCCTATCTGGTCCTGGAAGACGCGGACCTGGAACTGGCAGCCCGGACATGCGCCGCAAGCAGACTCATGAACAACGGGCAGACCTGCATAGCAGCCAAGAGGATCATAGTGGTGCAAAAGGTCTACGATGGTTTTATGGATCTGTTTTTGCAGGAAATGGCCCGGGGGAACATGGCAGACCCAATGCTGGATGACTGTACCCTGGGGCCTCTGGCCAGGGAAGATCTGCGCCGGGAGCTGCACAGCCAGGTGGAACGTTCCATCAGGCAGGGAGCAGAGCTTAAACTTGGGGGGTATATTCCTGAAGGCCCCGGATTCTGGTATCCAGCCACTGTTCTGGCCGGTGTAAAACCCGGCATGCCGGCCTTTGAGGAGGAGCTGTTCGGCCCTGCAGCCGCGGTAATAAGCGCAAATGATGAAAAAGATGCCATAGAGCTGGCCAACAGGTCCAGGTTCGGCCTGGGATCTGCTGTCTTTACCCGGGATATTAAGCGGGGAGCCAGGATTGCTTCAAGAGAGATTGAGGCAGGATCCTGTTTTGTTAACGCCATGGTCCAGTCTGATCCCAGGCTGCCCTTTGGAGGGATTAAAGACAGTGGTTACGGCCGGGAGCTTTCCGTTGAGGGCATTAGAGAATTTACCAATATCAAGACGGTATTTGTAAAATAGGCTTTATTGTACCGGCAGGCAGGGTGTAGTTGATGGAATCCTTGTGGCAGTATTTTCTGGTCTTTGTCTTTTCTGCAACCCCCTGGATAGAGATTCTGCTGGTAATACCCGCAGCACTGGCTATGGGCCTGGATCCCTGGCTGGTGGGCATCCTGGCCTTTGCCGGAAATACGGCTCCGGTCTTTATCCTGGTGTACGGCTATGATCTGTGGCGTAAATGGAGGTCTAACCGGGCCGGAGATTCTGCAAAACCGGCTTCCAGGCGCAGAAGAAGGGCTTTAAGGATATGGAACCGATACGGCCTTCCCGGGCTGTCCCTTCTGGCGCCGGCTCTTACCGGGATCCACCTGGCCGTGCTTATTGCCCTGGCCTTCAGGACCGCCAGACAAGACCTGCTGGTATGGATGAATATCAGCCTTGTGCTCTGGACCACGGGCCTGACCCTGGGGATATATTACGGTATTGAGGTCCTGCGGTTTTTAACCGGCTGAGTATCCCTTTAATATGTAAGGAGAACCACTTGAAAATTGGAATAAGCACATGCCTGCTGGGCGAGAATGTGCGTTATGACGGCGGGCACAAACTGGACAGGTATCTAAGGGATCTTCTGGGCAAGTATGTAACCTATGTGCCGGTGTGTCCGGAAACAGAATCAGGCATGCCCATACCCAGGGAAGCCCTGCGACTGGTGGGGGATATAGATGCTCCAAGGCTGCTTACCCAGAAGTCCGGAGAGGACTATACCGATATAATGCAGAGATGGGCATCAAAAAGGCTGGATGAGCTGGAAAAAGAAAGGCTCTGCGGTTTCATTTTCAAGAGCAAGTCCCCCAGCAGCGGCATGGAAAGGGTTAAAGTCTACAATGACAAGGGCCATCCGGTTCCCAGGGGGAGGGGAATCTTCGCAGGCATGTTCATGGAGCGCTTTCCCCTGCTGCCTGTGGAAGAAGAGGGCAGGCTGCATGATCCCATGCTGAGGGAGAATTTCATCACCAGGATCTTTGTCTACGCCAGGTGGCTGGAACTGATGGAGCAGGGACTGACCACAGCCCGTCTCATTGATTTTCATACCCGGCACAAGCTGCTTTTCATGGCCCACAATGTAAATGCTTACAGGGAGCTGGGCAGGCTGGTGGCCAGGGCCAAAGAATTTCATCCAGATGAGCTTGCAGAGCAATATATCGGCAGGGTGATGACAGCCCTGAAGCTTTCTTCCACCGTCAAAAAGAACGTCAATGTACTGCAGCATGTAATGGGGTATTTCAAGGGGGACCTGAGCAGCGACGAAAAGCAGGAACTGCTGGAAGTCATCGGCAATTACAAGGATTCCCTGGTCCCCCTTATAGTGCCTGTCACCCTTCTTAATCACTACGTGCGCAAATACGAACAACCATATCTCAAGGAGCAGGTGTATCTAAATCCACACCCCATGGAGCTAAAGCTTAGAAATCATGTGTGATGGGTAGATTGTGGGATTGGGGGATTCAGAAATTGAGGAATTGATGGATTATGCATGGGAGTTGGCTTGTGGCATGGAGCATGGGGAAGAATTACAGGAGTATGGATTAAAGAGTTTTCATCCGGAAAGTCTTTCTTTCCGGATGAAAACTAAAAAGCTTAAGGGATCTGAGGGGTATGGTTATTATCAGGCAAAGATACTTTTAAGGGCTGTGACGACCTTTCTCTTTTTTTTGATATTCGGAGTCATGCGCACGTAGGTGCTGGATTCCTTGCGGCTTAAGACATCGATGGCGCGCTGAACAGACATTTTGTGGAACTTGTCGAAGTCTTCGTGGTAATAACTGGTGATGCGGCGGCGGTTTAACCCGGACATGCTCAGGTAGGCCCGGTACACCCCCTGAAAACCCTTGGAGCGGCAATCCTTGGGGTCAATAATTTTTCTGGCCAGACGGTCATTTGACTTCAGCCGGCTTTTATCCATGCGGGCTACCACAGGCCAGCACTTTCTGGTTACCAGGCTGTCGGACTCCATTTCAACCCAGGCATGCCCAAGTTTACCCCTTGAGCCCAGATCCATGTTGCCGTGGGCCACTGTGTCAGCAGCCAGGTGGCTGAGAAAGCCACAGGCAAAGGCCTGATCCGTGCGTTTGCCGGCAGCCTGCAGGAGCATAAACCCGGTTTCCCAGTCATGAGGATTTTTCTGGCCGGGCTTGCCCAGAAAGTAGTCTGCCACAACGGATCCATAAATAAAATTGGTGGAATAGGCTGTGAGCAGAGAGTATACTGCTACTGGAAGCAAACTGGCCGCCCGCAGTATCTCAAAGGCGAAATGCGTGTGGGTCATGGGCCCCCATGCAAATGCATTTTCGGCGGAAACAAAAAAAATGAGCAGAAAGAGAAAAAGTATTTTTTTCATGGCTTATTAGTTCCTTGGCGTAAAGCTTGGGCATATATATCATCGTATGAGAATTCGTCAACAGGTAAAATAAAAAAATAACCATAACTGTTTGGCATCCAGGATCTCTGGAATTGACAGTTTCAATGTTTGTAAAGTAACTGAAATTTATTAATTGGATGGGTCAGAAAATGAAGAATGTTTTATGAGCAAGGAGGATTATGGCATGAAAGAGCCCGCAACTCTCCAGGAAAAATGGGACGCTTTGCCCGAATGGGTGCGCAAGCTGGTGGGAAAATACAAGTATGAATGGGAAGACCTGCCAGACGAGGCCAGGCAGGCTTTCAGCTCGGAAGAAGGCCAGGAGAAAATTGAAAGGGCATTCAACGAATACTCCAAGGATGTCCACGGAGAATTCAGATAGATCTTTTCCGGGGAAGGAGCCTTGGGCTCCTTCCCCGGAATCCTTCCCGGCCCGGCAAAGATTTTATCTGCACGTTGCCTTCTTCACCTGTCTGGCTTGTTCCCCAGCTTCTGCCGTCCAGCAATGGTGTCCATTGCTCCCGAGACAATGCCCATCAACCGGGCTGCTAACTGGCGGCCGGGGCGTTGGAGTAGAAGCAGTAGGGATCGCGGTCCTTGTGCGGGTCCAGCCCCAGGCTGTAAATGACCGCCTGGCATCCGCCGCAGGCAGGCAGCAGTCTGCAGCCCCTGCAGGCCGCGCTGCCGGCCCTGTATCTCTGGCCGGCTTCAGACTCATAGGCTTTTATAAGCCCGTCCTGAAAGATATTGCCCAGAGGAGATGGAAATTTCCTGCAGGCATGCAGTTCGCCATCAGATAGCAGGGTGGCGAAATTAAAGCCTGCACCGCAGCCGAACCCTGTGCAGCCGCCAAAGGGCTTGTGCCCGTTTTCATCCCTTATGCTGTTGATGAGGTTGTCCTTGAGGCCCAGTACTGGATTATCCCGGGTTGCCCGGATGTATTCACGCAAAAAAGATTCGTATCCGGCGTAAGAGGGCATCAAGAGGGAAGCGCCCTCG
>PWFB01000086.1 GCA_003553695.1 Desulfonatronospira sp. | reverse complement strand
TATGTTCTCTTACCTGCTCCTGCTGTTGTCGCAGATTCTGCCAGGTGAGAAAAAAAAGTCCTGCGCCGAGCAAAACAAAAACAAGCCCGAAAATCAGGGCAGTGCCGACCTCTTTTCGGTCAAGACGTATATCCACCATTTACTCCGGAATAATACCTGGGATAGGTTCAGATGATCACCTAAGCTGGGCAGAAATTTAGAACAGATTCCCGGGCATGTAAATTCAAGACAGGCAAAAAGGAGGGGATAAAGAAAGAATAGCTGAGGTTAATGCTGGGACTCCTGTACAATCTTCAAAATGGATTCAACTCTGGGCCTGTCTGCTGGTGTACTGCCGATATAATGCAGGCGGACGGTTCCACCGGGATCAATGAGCACGTCTCCGCCACGCTGGGATACGTCCCCTGTGGACTTTCTGGGCAATCTGCCCCGCAGGGCCTCTTTGAGGTACAGCCACAGAGTTGCCGGCCCTATGAGCTCGCGGATACCGGCCCTGAGCATTCCATAGCCATGGTAGAGGGTGCGGTCCTCGTCCACAAGAAGCGGCCACCTGAGACCTGTGTCCTCCACATAGGCCCTGGCCATAAACCCGGCTTCAAAGGTGACCACTACTGTCTTGACCCCCAGCTCTTCTAGGACCTGTTCCTTCTCCTGCAACTGCTGGAGATGTTTTTGACAGGCCAGTCAGGCCAGATGGCGATGAAACACCAGAAGGAGCCAGCTTCCCAGATAGTCCTGCATGCTGTGCCGCCGGCCCTGGCTGTCTTTAAGAGAAAAATCAACTGCGGGCTTTCCAGTAAGATCCATAATCAGGCTACCCTTATTATTTGGACAAAAAATGGTTCAGGTTGCGATGTAATACTCTTGGTTTTTTTCAAGGCCGGGAACCACCAGGGGTTCCTGAAATAACATCAGCTAATTCGTTTCCATCCGGAAAGTATTTCTTTCTTGATGTCGAAGCTATTGGTTTTCTTTCCGGAAATGAGGAGCTTTCTCATTTGTCAGGTAAATCAAGCAATGATGAGGGCACGCATCTTAATACGATGACGAATAATTTTGCAGATCGGCCCCGCGAGGCGCGTGGCGTCCGCAGCCAAAGGGAAAAAGAACCGTTTCCGGATGAAAACTAATACTCTCTTTGTCAAATTATACTTGCTCTGCCTTGTCAGTCCAGGTACAATTTAAGTCTTTAACTGAATATCGCTCATATTACTACAAAGGACCTGCCCTTTGTGCAACATTTTTTTGCATAAATATACATATGGCACTCTTCCACACTTCATGAGAAACCATAAATGCCTGATCAGGGTATGCGCAAAAGAAGCCGCATGGACATTCAGCTCTCATTGACCATATTGCAGAATGATATCCGGTTTGTTCTCAAAACCAGGAACCTGAGTCTCAAGGGACTGCTGGCCGACTATCAGCGGGATCTGGCCCACATTGAGCCCTGCGAAATGATTATCCATCTCAGCTCCGGTCTGGAGATAAGCATCACCGGAATTGTAGTCCCGGCCACTCCGGAAAGAGGTATGGCCGTGGATTTTGTCCGGATGGAAGAGGACAGCTTTTATTGCCTCCTGCACCTGATCCGCCTGTACTCTCCAGACCCCGACCAGGTGGACAGGGAACTGCTCATCCCGGCCTTTGACAGAGCAGTCCTGGAGCAGCTTAACAACACTTCCCGCAGGGGTTAGCATGTTCAAATACATTTCATGTCTTGTTTTTTTACTCACCTTAATCTGCACCGGATACTCCATGGCTTCAGCTCAAGATGTTTTCACCCTCAAAAATGGTATGCGTGTAGTGGTGGACGAGGACAACCGCTTTCCCCTGGTTTCCATGCGCCTTTACGTCCGGGCCGGCTCCTCCATGGAAAACCCCGGACAGGAGGGCATGAGCCACTTTCTGGAACACATGGCCTTCAAGGGCAGTGCCGGAAGACTGCCTGGACAGGCGGCCCGGGAAATCGAAAGCGCCGGCGGCAGCATTAACGCCGGCACCAGTTTTGATTACACTGTGTACACCCTGGACCTGCCGGCCCAGAAGCTGCAACTGGGCCTGGACATCCTGCAGGATATGGTTTTCGGGGCGACTCTGGACCAGAAAGAGTTCGACCTGGAAAAACAGGTGGTCCTGGCCGAGATCCAGAGGTCCATGGACAATCCTTCCAGCAGAGTCTTTCAAAGCGTTCAGTCCCGTCTATGGGCAGACACGCCTTATTCACACCCCATCCTGGGCAGCACTGAGTCAGTCAAAGCCATGTCCCCGGAAGACATGCGCCAATATATGCACAGGCACTATCAGCCCGGTCAGACAGTGCTGTCTGTAAGCGGGGATGTCCAGTCCGGGAAAGTCCTGGAGGCAGTCCGGGCAATGTTCGAGGATGTTAAGAACCGCGGATATCACAGATCCTTGCCTGTCCTGGCAACATTCTCACCTGCGGACAATCCCGTACACATCATGCACGGTCCCTGGCAAAAGGCTTATCTGGCCGTGGCCCTTCCCGCCGGGACACTGAACTCGCCGCGCAATGCCGCCCTGGATCTTCTGGCCCAGCTACTCGGAGGCGACAGCACGTCCCTGTTCTACCGCCAGTTCAAGTACGAAACCGGCCTGGTGGATGACATTTCCGCCAGAAACCTGTCTTTGGACCGCGCCGGTATGCTCTATTTCCATGTACGCATGGACCCGGACAAGGTAAAACCCTTCTGGGAAAAATTTGTCCCCACCCTGGCCGGTCTGGATGTCTCGGCATTTACCAGGGAGGATCTGAACCGGGCCCGGATTTCCCTGGAAGAAAACGTTTACAGATCCAGGGAGACCCTGGGAGGCAAGGCTTCCTGGATGGGCTTTGATCTGCTGCTTAAAAAAGATGTCCGGAGCCGGGACAGATACCTGGAAGAACTGCAGCGGGTCACCCTGGAAGACCTGGAATCAGCTCTGGAAGACTTTATCCATATGCATCAGGCAGTCGCAGCCATACTGCTTCCGGAAGAGGTCCCTGCTGCCGGAGATATGTTCCGGATTGAAAGGGAAGTTTCAGAGGATACCGCAGAGCCGGGCAAACCCGGGGAGGACAAATCTGCAAAGCCCCTGGTCCGGGACCTGGGGCACGGGCGCACTCTGGCTGTTCTTCCTGATGACAGCCTGCCCTATACCGCCCTGCGCATCGCCTGGCCCGGGGGCGACGCCCTCATATCCCCTCAGCAGCAGGGTCTGGCAGAGCTGAGCGCTTCCGCCCTCACCAGGGAGACCACGGAGAGGTCCTACACCCGGATCCAGGAATTTCTGAAAAACAGGGGGGCAAGCCTGGGAGCATCCGCCGGCAGGGAAAGCCTGAGCCTGAGCGCCCGTTTCCCGGTGCGTTACAGCAGGGATATGTTCGATCTCATCCAGGAGGTTATCACCCGGCCCGCATTCTCGCCCCAGGAACTCCAGAGGGCTGTGGACAACCAGGTAGCCTCCATCCGGGAGCAGGAGGACCGCCCTCTGGGCTATGCCTTCCGGCATCTCTTTCCTTTTCTCTTTGAATCCGGGACCAACGGTTATCTGCATCTGGGCAAGGAAGACTACCTGCTTGCTGTACAGCCTGAAGAGGTCCGGGAATTCTGGAACAGGCAGAGGCAAAAGCCGTTTGTCATGGCTTTGAGCGGACAGGTGGACACGTTTGAACTGGAAGAGTTTGTCAGCCGGATGCAGGAACTGGAAACCGTTAGGCCAACGCCTGCTCCCGAATCCATCTGGGCCCGGGAAAAACATAAACAGAGCAGGCTCAAGGACAGGACCCAGGCCCATCTTTTAAAGGTCTATCCTGTGGCGGGCAAGACCCACGAGGACACTGCGGGTCTGAAGGTGCTGAATAAAATCCTGGCCGGCCAGGGGGGGATGCTCTTTAGGGAGCTGCGGGACCGACAGGGACTGGCCTACTCTGTGACCTCCATGCTGTGGCAGACGCCGGAAACAGGATTTCTGGCCCTGTACATAGGCACCTTTGCGGACAAGACAGGTGAGGCCCTGGAAGGGTTCCAGGAAATTGTTCAGGATATCCGCACAAACCCCCCGGATCCAGGGGAGGTGGAGCGAGGGGCCAATCTTCTTTTCGGAGAATACCACCGCGGCCGGCAGACTCTCTCCAGCAGGGCCGGTGAAGCCTCCTCCCTTCTGGTGCAGGGCCTGGACCTGGATTTTCGTAAAGAACAGATCAACAGATCCCGAAAGCTGACTCCAGAAGACATCCTGGAACTGGCCCGCAAATACCTGGTCCCTGAAAACAGCTACCTTTTTGAAATACTGCCGGAGTAGTCATTTTGCAGGCGTATCCAGGCACATCTCCTTTAGCCATGCAGGAACCCGCACCGGACGTCCATTGAGTCCCATGCACACGTGCTCGGTGCGCCCCAGGGTATGCACCCGGTCCTGCTCAGGACCGAGCACCTCGTATAGAAACGTAAAAGAGGCCTTGCCCCAGTCGCTGATGGCCGCACGGATATATATCAGCTCATCGAACCTGCAGGGATGCAGGTATTTGCACCAGGCCTCGGTAACCGGCAGATACACCCCCCGGGCCTCGATCTCGGTGTACCCTATGCCTCGCTCCCGTATATATGTACTGCGGGACATTTCAAACCAGTGCAGATAATTGGAGTAGTATACAACACCCATGGCGTCGGTTTCACCGTAAGACACGCGGTGAGAATGAATGGTTTCAGGGGCGGGAAAATCAGCTGCCGGCTTCACTTAACCCCCTTTTTGTTCAGGGCGAAAGGCAGAAGATCATGGCCTTGCTTTAGAAAAAGCCCGGTTTTTCCGGCCTCTTTCTCGGAAAAAGTTTCTGGACCGGAGGCCTTTTCCCTGCTGTCGTACACCAGAAAAGGCACAGGATCCCGGGCATGGGTGCGGATTTTAATGGGAGTCAGGTGATCGCAGCAGGCAATGATTATTACCTCCTCGCCCCTTAAATGCTCCAGCAGGGGCAATACTATCTGCTGATCAAAACGCGAAATGGCCTCCACCTTGTCCTGGATGCAGCCCATGTGACCGCATTCGTCTGGCGCTTCCAGGTGAACAAAAACGAAATCTCCGCTCTCCAGAAAGGCTTTGGCCGCATGCAGCTTGCCCTGATAGTTGGTCTCCAGAAGCCCGGTGGCCCCGGGTACATCCACCACCCTCATTCCGGCTGCCCGGCCCAGACCCTTTACCAGGTCCACAGCGGAAATAACCGCACCTTCCAGGGAATACCTGCTTTTGAAGGAAGGAAGTTTTAAAGCCCCACCCTGCCCCCAGGGCCAGATAGCCCGGGCCCTGGTGCGGTTGCCACTGCTCTGGAGGAACCTGGCGGCACTGCTGACAAGATCCCAGAGAGCGGGGTAGCCTTTATATTTCTCCAGATCCCCGGCCAGGCTTTGATCCAGAAGATCGTGGGGCGGGGTTATGTCCAGACCGGCCGCCCTGCCTGGTATGCCTTTTTTCTGCACCAGGATATGTCTGTACTGTACTCCGGCATGGAAGGAAAACTCGGAATCCCCCAGTTCTTTCTGCAGGCCCTGCATAAGTTCTGCTCCCTCCCGGGAGCCTATATGCCCTGCTGCATAATCCAGCATGGTCCCGGAACTGGAAAACTCGCTTACATCCACCAGGTTGCAGCGCCAGACCAGGTCATCCTCTGCGGTCTCCAGGCCCATGGCCACGGCTTCTATGGGACCCCTGCCGGTATGAAATTCGTGGGGATCATAACCCAGCAGGGTCATATTGGCGATATCCGATCCAGGAGGCATATCCGCGGGGATGGTCTGGCAAAGGCCCACCCTGGATAAAGGGGCCAGAAAGTCCAGGGCCGGGGTGTAAGCCTCTTCCAGGGGGGTTTTGCCTCCCAGTTCCTGCAGTGGCCAGTCACCCATGCCATCCCCCACCAGCAGCAAAACCTTGGTCATGATTCACCCTGAAACATACACTTACAGTTACCCCAGTATCCTGTAATGCACAGCCGGAGCAATGGTGAAGTCGAACCTGTCAATTTCTGCCAGAGCCCTTTGTACTGCCTCGGCCTGGGCCTTGTGGGTCAAGAAGACTATGGGCACGCCGCCTCCCTGGGGCAGGGCCTCTCTCTGCACCACCTGGGCGATACTTATATTATACTCGCTCATGACCCCGGCTACCGCTGCCAGCACCCCGGGCTTGTCCTGGGCGGTAAAGCGGAAGTAATGCCTGCTTACGGCCACTTCCGGCCTGATGACCTCGGCTTTGGGCAGGACTTTTTCCAGGAAGCCGGTGTTGTTGGGAACGGCATTGTCCCGGGCCAGAGCCAAGATATCCGAAAGAACAGCGCTTCCGGTAGGCAGGTCCCCGGCGCCCTGGCCGTAAAGCATCACCTGCCCCACGGCATTGCCGTCTATGAGTATGGAATTGTACGGGCCTTCCACTTTGGCCAGGATGTGGTCATTGGCCAGAAGAGCCGGAAAGACCCCGGCCTGCAGATGACCGGATTTTTCGCGTACCTGGGCTATGAGCTTCAATGTACAGCCGAACTCCGCAGCCATGGCTATATCCATGGACCTGACCCCTGAGATTCCCTGTACAGGAAGGATGTTCAAGGGATAATCCACTCCATAGGCCAGGCGGATAAGCAGGGTCAGCTTGTGTGCAGCATCCAGACCGTCAATGTCCAGAGACGGGTCAGCCTCGGCATATCCCAGGTCCTTGGCCGCCTGCAGGGCGGTTTCAAACTCCTGGCCTTTCCTGGTCATCTCACTTAAAATAAAATTGGCGGTACCGTTTAAAATCCCGGTCAAAGACTTTATTCGATCCCCGGACAGGCTTTCCTTGAGGGTCTGCACTATGGGTATGCCCCCGGCCACGCTGGCTTCGTAATAAAGCCCCACCTCCTGTTCCCGGGCCAGGGCGAAGAGATCATTGCCCTTTTCCGCCAGAAGAGCCTTGTTGGCGGTGACCACGTGCTTTTTTTCCTTCAAAGCGCTTGTAATCAGACTGTGAGCTGTTTCCAGACCGCCCATGAGCTCCACCACCATGTCCACTTCCGGATCATGTACCAGGTCCCGGGGATCGGTGACTAATTTAGTCTCGGGGCCGGGGATCATGGAGCGCTTTTTGTCCGGGTCTCGCACCAGGATCTTCTGAATCTTCAGCTCCTTTCCCAGCCTTCTCTTGATCCAGTCGCTGTTTTCCTGGATGATCCTGGCCAGCCCCGTTCCTACGGTACCAAATCCGGCCAGGCCCAGGTTTATTACCTTTTTCTGCACGAATATCCTCCAGAAACTTATGCTGTATTTTTAGATGCACCTGCAAAAAGTCGGTACATGAATAATTCAGGAATCAATCACGCGTCTTCGCGTGACATATCTATTTGTTTCTACTGACATCTGATCTCTGTGACTGCAAAAATGACTTTTTGCAGTCGCATCTTTTTAGCCCAGGATCTTCTTTACACCCCGCAGGGCCTGATTGATGCGATGGCGATTCTCCACCAGGGCGAAACGGACATGATCATCACCGTAATGGCCGAAGCCCAGGCCCGGAGAAACGGCCATCTTGCCCTCCTGTAAAAGCAGCTTGGAAAACTCCACTGAACCCATTTTGCGAAATTCCTCCGGAATCTTGGCCCAGACAAACATGGTGGCCTTAGGCTTTTCCACTTTCCAGCCGATGCGGTTCAGGCCCTCAACCAGGGCGTCCCTGCGGTCCTTGTAAATATCCACGATCTCCTGAACACAATCCTGAGGGCCGTTTAAGGCAATAATTGAAGCAATCTGGATGGGCTGAAAAATTCCGTAATCCAGATAACTCTTGATGCGGGTCAAAGCATGCACCATATCCTTGTTGCCGCAGCAGAACCCCATACGCCAGCCGGGCATGGAGTAGCTCTTGGACATGGAAAAAAATTCCACTCCCACATCCCTGGCCCCCGGGATCTCCAGCATGCTCGGGGGACGGTACCCGTCAAAACACAGGTCTGCATAAGCCAGATCATGAATCACCCAGATATTGTGTTCTTTGGCGAAATCCACGATCTTCTGGAAAAAATCCCGGTCCACCACTGCCGTGGTGGGATTGTGAGGGTAGCAGATGATGAGCAGCTTGGGCATGGGCCAGGTCTGTCTGGTGGCGGTCAAAAGATCCTCAAAGAAATCCCGGTCCAGTCCGATGGGAACCCTGCGCACATCTGCACCGGCAATAATGGCTGAATAGGGATGAATCGGGTATGTGGGATCCTGGGAAAAGACTACGTCCCCAGGGCTTAACATGGCCAGGGCCAGGTGGGACAGGCCTTCCTTGGCTCCCATGGTGGCGATGGCTTCGGTTTCGGGATCCAGGTGCACATCGTAGCGTCTTTTATACCACTCGCAGATGGCCTTGCGCAGATTGGGAATGCCCTTGGATGCTGAATACCTGTGATTGACACCCTTGGAGGCCGCCTCCACCAGCTTGTCCACAATGTGCTGCGGCGTGGCCAGATCAGGGTTGCCCATTCCCAAGTCAACAATATCCTCACCCTTGCGGCGAAGCTGCATTTTAAGATCATTTACAATGGCGAAAACATAAGGGGGCAGCCTGTTTATCCTTGCAAATTCAGCCATTAACAACTCCTGCGGATGTATCGGGTTAGCATGTAAAAGGCCTGAACCAGAAAACAGTAGCTGATTCGTAACTGTTCACCATAAAGCTATAAGTTCCAGTGGTCCGGAAATTCGGCAAACAGGACGTAAAAACTCACTCCAAGGAAGCGTAAATCAAAACCTATACACGGGTCTGATAACCAGGATTTTTCCTATAACCTGTTTTGAATCAGGTTCAGTGTTTT
>PWFB01000051.1 GCA_003553695.1 Desulfonatronospira sp. | reverse complement strand
CGTGCTTTTCCACCGAATCCAGAAAACTGTCCCAGAACTTCTTCACTTTCTGCTCGGATACATATCCTTCCCGCCTGGCCATATGGCGCAGCACGTCCATGATCAGGGCCACGTCTATTTCGTTAGGGCACCTGGTGGTGCATGACTCGCATGTGGCGCAGAGCCAGATGGATCTTGAAGAAAGAATCTTCTGCTTCTGCCCGGCCTGCAAAAGTCGCATGATCTGACTTACCGGGATATCGTACACAAAAGTGTACGGGCACCCGGCGGTACAGTTGCCGCACTGATAACACAGGCGCACGTTCTGTTTGCTTTCCTCCTCCACCCTGGCGATGAATTCGTGATCGCTGGAGGCGTGAATATCAACAACTTCCATGATTTCTCCCGGCAAATGATGATTAGGCTGATTTTTGTATTGTACTCTCAGGTGGTTGTGTGAAATGTCATCTCTTACAATAAAGTCTGCTCTGGATTGTGTCCAGCTTCACAAAACCACATGAGCTCACAAAAAACCAGGCAGCCGGACGCAAGATCCGGTCTGCCTGGAATAAATAAGAGGTCTATTACAGAGCGGCCTCGAAAATCGCTTCCACATCCTTGTCTGTGGGGCAGCGGGGATTGGTGAACCCGCAGGCGTCTTTCTGGGCGTTGCCGGTCATGGTTTTGATGTCCTCTTTCTTGACATCTTTGCCGTAACGCTTGCCCAGCTCGATGAGTCCAGAGGGAATGCCTACGTCTGCAGACAGTTTTCTGATGCCTTCCAGAGCCTTTTCAGCGGCTTCGCGGCGTCCCAGTCCATCAATATTTTCACCCATGAGCTCGGCCATCTTGATAAAGCGGTCCATTTTGGCAATGAGGTTGTATTTTTCCACATGGGGCAGCAAAATAGCATTGCACTCACCGTGGGGCAGATCGTAGAAGCCGCCCAGCTGATGAGCCATGGCATGCACGTGACCCAGGCTTGCGTTGTTGAAGGCCATGCCGGCCAGATACTGGGCGTAGCACATGCCTTCCCGGGCGTCTACGTCCTGGCCGTTGGCCACTGCAGGGCGCAGATGCTGGAAGATGAGGCTGATGGCCTTTTCAGCGCAGGCATCGGTCATGGGAGTGGCCACTGTGGATACGTAGGCCTCGACAGCATGGGTCAGGGCGTCCATGCCGGTGGCAGCGGTCAGCGCCGGGGGCATGCCCATCATGAGCAAAGGATCGTCCACTGCAACGCCGGGAGTTACGCGCCAGTCAACAATGGCCATCTTCACCTTGCGGGAAGTGTCGGTAATGATGCAGAAGCGGGTCATTTCAGAAGCAGTGCCGGCTGTGGTATTTACAGCAACATAGGGTAGAAAGGGCTTGTCTGACTTGTCGATGCCCTCGAAGTCGTGGATCTTGCCGCCGTTGGAGACCACCAGGCCGATTCCCTTTCCGCAGTCATGGGAACTGCCGCCGCCCAGGGTAATGACGCTGTCGCAATTGTTTTTCTTGAAGACTTCCACACCGTCGTGGACATTGTTGTCAGTGGGATTGGGAATGGTATCGTCGTAAACAACGCATTCCATGCCTTCTGCCTTGAGCAGACTGGTGACCTGCTCGGTTATGCCGGCGGCGGTGATGCCCTTATCTGCTACCACCAGGGGCTTATTGCCGCCCAGGGCCTTTATTTTGGCCGGAACTTCCTTGTGTGCGCCCAGGCCGATGAGTGTGACGCTGGGAATAAAAAAACCATAAACCTGTTCACGTACTGCCATAACTTACACCATCCTTTTGGTTAAACGGATTAAAAAATAAGGCAAATGCTGCATCTGCTCAAAGCTGCCACGCTTGCTTATTTAAGTTATGGCAATATACATGCCAAAATTACAATTTAACTATTTCAATATATTAAATCCACAAGACCCTTCCATCAGTGCTGCATTCAAGGGCCAGGCACAAGTTACAATTGTGCTGAAAAGCACATGCAAAAGGATAACAGGACCAATAAAAGCAACTATTTCAAGATGTTTATTTTTAGTGATTTTTTGATACGCTGAAATACGCCTTTTGGGTCAAAACGATACAGTTTTCAGGTTGCGCATTCTGTAAGAAGTGCCCCTGTGCGCTGCCTGCAATAGCCCGGTTACTCCAGCTGGTACTCCTTCATTTTGCGGTACAGGGTCTTCCTGCCTATACCCATGGCCAGGGATGCCTGCTGCCTGTTGCCCTGAAAGTAGCTAAGCACCCGGGCGATATGATTTTTTTCCGCTGAGCGCAGGGAAAATACACTTTCCCGGCTGATTTCTCCATGGATGTCCATGCTTTTTTCCACCAACTCCCTGGGCAGAGACCTTTCAGTGATGTTGCCCTGGTCAGCCAGAATCATGCTGCGCTCCAGAACGTTGCGGAGCTCGCGGACATTGCCAGGCCAGGAGTAGTTCATAAGGCAGCTCATGGCCTTGTCCGTGACCCGGTGGTCTGTGATGGAAGAGTTCAGGCTTGTCAGAAAATGCTCCACCAGCAGGGGGATGTCTTCCAGACGGTCCCGCAGTGGAGGAGTCTCGATATTAAAAACGTTTATGCGGTGCAAAAGGGCTTCCTGAAACCTGCCCTCTTCCACCTCAGTGTGCAGGTTGCGGCTGGTAGCGAAAATAAAGCGGACATCTATGCTGCGCTCTTCTTTTTCTCCAACCCGGCGATAGGTCCTGTTTTCCAGGACCCTCAACAGGGACGCCTGTACTTCAAGGGGTAGTTCTCCTATCTCGTCCAGAAACAGGGTGCCCTTGTGGGCATAGGCCATGAGTCCATCGCTGGATTCAGTGGCCCCGGTAAAGGAGCCCTTGACATGTCCAAAAAGCTCATTTCGGGCCAGCTCTTTCACCAGGGAAGCGCAGTTCTTAACGATAAAAGGCTTATCCCCTCGCTGACTGCCGTGATGTATGGCCTGGGCTGCCACGTCCTTGCCCACCCCGCTCTCTCCGGTCAGCAGTACAGGCACTTCTGTGGGCGCCACCTTGTCCACCAGGTATCGGATATGTTTTATACTTTCAGAAGCCCCAACCATTCTGTGCGCCCGCCTGTTGCCGGAAGACAGGCGGTAGCTGCGGTTTTCACGCTGCATACAGGCCCTTTGCCAGGCCCTTTCGATGACCAGTTCCAGCTTGTCCAGGTTGAAAGGCTTGGTAATATAGTCATAGGCCCCCAGCTTCATGGCCCTGACAGCACCGTCGATATTGCCATGACCGGTAATGAGTATGATCTCCACATCCTGCATGCGCTCCTTGAACTCGGTATACATTTCCAGGCCGTCACCATCGGGCAGGCAGATATCTAAAAGGACGACATCAAAAAGATTCTTCCTGATGAGCTTACGGGCCTGGGAGGCAGAGCATGCAGTGGTGATGCTTCTTTCCGGGGTGGAGAACTCTTTCCTGAAAAGAGTCAGAATGGACTGCTCATCGTCCACTACAAGAACAGAATATTGCTGATTCATATCATTGTCATTAATTGTGGTTTAAAGGATGTGACTGCAAAAGTCATTTTTGCAGTCACAGACGTCAGAAATCAGACGTTAAAAATCGGTAAAAATAAAGAGTTATGTATATTATTGATTTCTGAATTATTCATTTATCGACTTTTTGCAAGCGCATCATAAAGCTGCAGCTGAAAAGAAGTGGAAAGGTGGACAGTAAGGTTTCAACTGCAAAAAGCCTCAAAAACGGTTAGGTTCAATAAAAAATTTCCATAACTCATTTATTATTTTGTCACCTGTCCTCTGTCACGCGTAGCGCCTGCAAAATGACTCTTTGCAGAAGTTTCTATAAAGGCAGGCATACGGTAAATCTGGAACCCTTGCCCTGCTCGCTGGACACAGTTATTTCTCCGCCGTGACTCTCTACTATATTGTAGCAGGAGGCCAGTCCGATCCCTATGCCTTTGCCCACGGGTTTAGTGGTGAAAAACGGCTCAAACAGTTTGTCCATATTCTCCGGGGGCACGCCGCAGCCGTTATCCTCCACGCAAAGACAGACCTCCTGTTCGTGCGGGAATGCCGAAGTCCTGATGGTGATAAGTCCTTTGTCCTGGATAGCATCCTGAGCGTTTACCAGGAGGTTCAGGATAACCTGCTTCAGCTGTGATTCGTCCGCATTCACCAGGGGAAGTCTGTCCTGCAAATCAAGCTTTACCTTAACCCCTCCTTTCTTGCGCAGATTATGATCCACCAGGCGCAGGGTCTCGCTAATTACACGGTTGAGATTGATGGGCGAAAAAGAGAAATGTTTGGGACGGCTGAAGGTCAGCAGGGTCTGGATAATCTTCTGGCAGCGCTGACACTCCTTTAGGATAATATCGGTATACTCCCGGAAATCCTGGGCCAGGTCCGGATCTACAGCCTTTTCAATGCGCGGCAGACGTCGGCGCAGCCCTTCGGCGAATCCGTTGATGGCGGCCATGGGGTTATTGACCTCATGGGCCACGCCTGCGGCCAGCATGCCTATGGTGGCCATCTTCTCCACCTGGTAGTACTTGGCCTGGTACTCCTTTTCCAGAGTGACATCGCGCTTGAAAATGAGCACCCTGTTTTCCTCCCACTCTGAGTTTTTTAATGGTGAAGCTACCATTTCAAATTGCAGGTTGCGCCCCCCCAGTTTGAAAATGGCCGTGTCCCGGCACACTGAATTGGTAGCCAGAGAACGGAATGCCGGGCACTCCGGACAGGGATGGTCTTCACCGCGAAAAACCTGGTAGCAGAATTTGCCCTCCGGGTGAGGCTCCTGGAAAAACTGATGAAAAACATGGTTTACCGATATAATGCGCAGATTTTCCGAAAGGACCATCATCAGGTCGGTGATGCCGTCCAGAATAGCTGCAATTTCACGACGCTGTTCTTCGGATCTCTTGTTGGACTGTTTTAGCTCTTCAATTTTCTGGCGCAGCTCCTGGAAAAAACCCAGTTTGCTGTGCTCAATCCCTATAAGGTCATCCAGATCAGGAGTCTTTTGCATCACCAGGCCTCCCGGCAGATGGCAAGCAGGTCCTCCCATCCGGCCTTGCGCGGATTGGTCAGCATGCAGGCATCATGCACCGCCATTTTACATATCTGCTCCAGTTTGGAGTCGTCGGGTACAATATCGCGCAGATTCACTGGAATGTTCAAACCGGAAAAAAGCTCCTCCAGCCTGGATATCCCTTCCTCGCCCTGATCGCTGGAGCAGGTGCTGCAGGAGCCCTGCACGATCCGTCCGATAATACACATCTTTTCCGGACAGGCAGGCAGATTGTAGCGCATGACCGCAGGCAGCACGATGGGATGCACCAGACCATGCAGGGTATCAAAGATTCCCCCCAGGGAATGGGCCAGAGCATGCCCGATTCCCAGTCCGGCATTACTGAAGGACATGCCGGCAGCGGTGCTGGCTATGGAAAGCTGCTCCATGGATTCACTGCTGCGGGTATCCAGGGCTGTCTGCAGATTTGCAGAAATAAGCTCTATGGCTTTGATGGCCTGACTTTCTGTAAAAGGGGAAGCCAGAGGTGAGACGTAGGATTCAACTGCATGGGCCAGGGCGTCCACGGCCGAAGCCACCACCATCTCGTCACTTTTGGTCATGAGCAGATCCGGATCTATTATTGACACATTGGGCACCAGCGAACGGCTGATTATGGACATCTTTACCTGACGCTCCACATCGGTGATAATGCAGAACTGAGAGATATCCGAACCGCTGCCGGCGTTGGATGGTATAAATATCATGGGCGGCAGCGGGCGCATTACCTTATTGGCACCCTCATAGTCCCCGATTCTGCCCCCGTTGCCCACTATGGTGCCAATCCCTTTGGCCGTGTCCATAGGGCTGCCCCCGCCAAGGGCTATTATGACATCGGCCTTTTCCCGGGCATAGAGTTCTGCTCCCTGGTGCACCTGGTAGTCCCTGGGGTTGGAATCCACCTGGTCAAAAACAATATAATCCAGATGCTCGTTTTTGAGTACTTTCTGGACATGCCCTGCCCAGCCCGACTTTATAAGCCCTTCATCTGTGACCAGAAAAGCCCGTTTGGCTCCCAGGCGCATGGCGCAATGGGCCAGATAGCCCAGGCTGCCGTGCCCGAATATGATCTCAGGGATGGCGAATTTTGTAATTCTGTTTTCAGACATCTGTATCCATTTAAGTCATGATCGACCTTTCCAGGTTGCTACTGCATATAATAATCTTATTAGTTTCCTTCCCGAAAGCCTTTCTTTCCGGGATGTTGAACCAGTTAATTATCTTTCCGGAAATGAAATAGAACAGTTTCCGAACTAAAAATAATCTATAGGGGCCTATATCGCAAGCATGGAATAAATAATTCCCACAAGTCCTATCAGAGCCAGGATGTACACAGGCTTTCTGGGCATGGATCCATCTTTTTCCATGGCTTTGCCGAACATGAAAAATACCAGAGGATGCACCAGAAAGGGCATGGAAAAGATAAACGGGATCATCAGTGACGCCTCTTCCCCGAACATGCCTCCCTGGGTAGCTGCAAAAAGACCGAAATGGGATATACCTGAAGAAACCGCCATGGCCGTAAAGTCCAGGGACATGCTGGCCAGACTCAGGAGGGTAAATCCCCCGAAGACCGCACAAAGCTGCCAGCCAAAGGAAAACTGCATCAACCCCTTGACCTCTTTAGCGTCGTCACCTCCGGCCTTGCTCATGGTCCTCATGGAAAGGGCGGTAAGGACAATGCCCGCCAGGACTATGATAAAAGAAGGCATAAGCATCAGGCTGCCCTGCTGTGCACTCATGGCCAGTACGGAAAAAACAAAAATGTGTCCAAAAAACGGGACATTGATCATGATGGGAGCGCGGTAAGCCGCTGTTTTGCCCAGGTCTCCGGCGGTACAGGCCCCTGTAAGACCTGAATGAGAAAGCCCACCAGCCATACCCGGAGCAAGATTCCGGGCCATGTCCGTTTTACCGAAAAACATGAGCAAAGCGATCCCTCCAAACATCCAGAACATCTGTCCGAAAAAGCCGTAGGCCAGGACCGCATTCATTCCGGTAATGGCAAAAGCCTCTTCGATGCGCGACCCGCCGATCATGAAGTTTGCCGCCAGCACCACCGGGATGCCGGCAAAAAGGAGGGCTCTGATGGTGGGGCCGAATTGCCAGCGGTACATGATTGCTCCCAGCCCTGCAGCAATGACCATGGAAAAAAATATCTGGGGCAGGGCTATCAGGGGCTTGATCCACATGGCTATGGAATAGGAAAGCACAAGAACTCCCAGGATGGCTGCCATCTCCACCAGGCCCATCTTGATGTAGCGCCTTTTATTGGTCACCTGGGCCTTGTGATCGATGAGTATCACTGCCCCCACCAGGCCCAGGTAAGCTATTATGGGATAAAACCGGCTCAGATCTCCGACCCCGAAACCCATAATTAACCGGTACAGGGCTTCAATGCCCACCAGCAGAAAAAAGGCCCGGACAATAAAGATAAGATGTGTCCTCCCGGTACCCAGGATGGTCTCTTCTGTGGAGGGAGTCACCATATCATCCGGCTCGAGCCTGATCCCCCCTAGAATTTTTCGCAGTTCCTGTCCACCCACGAAAAATGCCACAGTCAGGGCCACTATGGTGGTGCGGCTTATAAGATCGATGAGGGAAAAATGCGGCAACCCCGGGGTGCTGACTCCGCTGGCCACCAGGACATAACCCATGGTCAGCCCGAAAACCACAATAATCAGTATCGGGGAGTAACGTGTTCCGGCAACAGCCGTCCTGGCCACCAGGACCATTGGTATCAGCAGAAACAGGGAAAGAAAGAACTGGTTAAGCATCTGCAGATTTGCAATCTGGTCGACTAGATGGGGAGTATCCATTTACATACCTCGCATCACATTGATTTAGCGGTGAAAATAGCCTCTGAAAAGAAACTTTTTTAATACAGATTGGATTGGGTGACAATCAAAAAAATCATTTCATGAATGCTGCAAACGCTTAAGCACCCATTAAAGACAGGCTGGATTTAAAACAATCCCATCCGGAAAAAAAGGTAGTTCGGATGAAAACTAAACCGGGCATGAAGATTCAAAGAGTGGTGCCGGGCACAAGACTAACAAAGGGGGAAACTAAAGCTTTCACCTTGAATGTAAGAAGCAGACCTTCAAAAATCCATTAAGACCTTGTCGCTGTTTTTAGGGACCTCGGTTATACGTCCGATTTCCCAGGCAGGGCAGCCCATGCCAGCCATCCTGGAACAGACCTCTTCACTGACCTCGGAAGATACGGCCATTAAGTACCCGATGCCGCAGTTGAATATCTGCAGCATGTCCTCCCAGTTCATTCGGCCCTCTTCTTTAACCCAGTGCATCACCTGAGGAATGTCCCAGCTTCCGAATTGTATCCTGGCCCCCAGTCCGCGGGGCAGCATTCTGGGAATATTGTCGTAAAAACCTCCACCGGTAATATGTGCCATGCCCTTGATGCGGATATCGCGCATCAAGTTTTTGATCTCTGAGGCATAGATCCTGGTGGGCTGCAACAGAACCTCACGGACTTCTCTGGATGTGCCGGGAAAGGTATCCTCTCCCTTTAGACCCGACTGGCCCAGAAGCTTGCGCACCAGAGAGAAACCATTGGAGTGCAGTCCGCTGGAAGCCAGGCCGATTAACACATCGTTCCGCCTGATTTCCCCACCGTCCACTATCCTGGACTCATCCACCACTCCTACGCAGAATCCCGAAATATCATATTCGCCTTCCGGATAAAAATCCGGCATTTCAGCCGTTTCTCCTCCCAGGAGGGCACATCCGGCCTGAATGCAGCCCTGGGCCACCCCTTTTACGATCTCTTGCCCCTGCCTGGTATCCAGCTCACCGGTGGCCAGAT
>PWFB01000011.1 GCA_003553695.1 Desulfonatronospira sp. | reverse complement strand
AGCTCCTGCATACTCTGCTCAACCTTTTCTTTTTCCTCACGCAACTGTTCCCGGGATTCCATCAAGTGCCTGGTCTTGTCTTCCACCTTGCGGGTCAGGACATGATTCCAGCGCAGGGAGATGAAATACAGTCCAAAGAGTCCCAGGGTGGCCCCCACCAGGAAAAGTCCGGCCACAACCCACTGCCTGACAACTATGGGCTGAATGAGTCCCCAGACCTCTTCATCAGGAGCGGCCACTCCCACTGACCACAGATGCGAATCCTGATTTATTTCCTTAGGGGTGAAAAAGACAGGGCTGAAGGCCAGCAGTTTTTTCATTTCCGTGTAAACTTCCCGGTGCCAGCCGGAAATATACCAGTCTGTTCCCTCCTCCCCTTCAAGAAGTCTCTGGGAGACGATATTATTTATCCGTTCATAGGAAATATCCGGATTTCTCTCATGGCGCACTGTAAATGAGTCCCGGCCGTCAAAATCGTCTTCAATGTGATACAGAAAATATCCCTCCTGGTTGATTACCCAGGGATAGCCCGTCTGTCCGGAGATGAGTCCGTGGGCATACTCCCTGGCCACCTTCATGGCGTCCACCACAAAGAAAGCCGCTGGAGGGACAACATCCAAACTGGCGGGCTCAGGAGATCTTTCAATGATGCCGGGCAGCAGCCGGGCCATGATCATGATCCAGGTCCCGGCATAGGAACCCTTGTCCGGCCTGAAGGTCCGGCTGAAAAAAATCTGTTCCTCCGGGTCAGAATCAAGCCAGAGCTGAAATTCTTCCCGGGGAAAGTCAATCCCCATATCCTGCCAGGAGGAAACACCTTCCTCAGATGCCATCAGGGAGTTTCCCCGGTTATTTCCGGCAATGCCCAGACTAAGGACATGCCAGTCCTTTATAATATCATGAGTGGTATGAAGATAATCATGTGAAGGCTGCTCAGGCATGGTTCTGCCTGCATGACGGCTCAAGGTGTCCAGGGTTGTTTCCAGAAACTGGAAATGGCCCCGGATGTCGTCGGCGATCTTGCCGGCCAGTATCAACTGCTGGTCATTGAACTGCCCTGTGACCACTTCTTCCAGTTCCTGGCCACCCTTGTATGCCAGTCCGCCGATGGTGGAATAAAGTAGTACCAGCAGCAGGACTCCCGGGAAAAGCAGCTTTTTGTTCATACGTGGATTGCTCCAGGCTGTTCTTTATTATTTGATTCTCAATGGATATGCACTATTCCAGCTGATGCCAGCCCTTGCGTTCTTTTCCGATGTGCAGAACCAGAAAGAGTACGGCCACCCCAAAAAGGCTTCCCAGGGCCTGTAATAAACCCACTCCCATCTCCAGGTTCAGCCAGACCCCGGCCAGGCTGCTAAGCAGAAACACCCAGAAGCCCCATTTTTTCCACATAAAAAGGGCGACGCCGCAAGCCACGTTCACCAGGGCCAGAAAGAACAGTCCGGTAATGACCCATTCAGGGGTGCCGGGAAACTGCTCCATTAATTCATCCTGCATGAAATAATTGGTCAAGGCCGCTATGGAGTTGGCTCCAATGATCACCACCAGCCATGTGGTCAGACAGCCGTGTCGTTTGCGCTCCTGCATTGAAACACCTCTTTTTTTGTAACTATTCATCATAAAATATATATGTTCCAGTGGTCCGGAGATTCGGCAAACAGGACGTAAAAACTCGCTTCAAGGAAGCGTAAATCAAAACCTATACACGGGATTGAAAGCCAGGATATTTCCTATAACATGCTTTGAATCAAGCTCGGTGTTTTACGGTTTTGATTAACTCTTCCTACGTCGCTCAAACAGTTTACGCCCAGTTTGCCGAATCCCCGGACCCTGGCTATTCGACCGCAGGTGCTGAATAGTTACCTTTTTTTGTTTTGTATTCTGTGTTTAAGTCTGTGTTTAGCTGCAAACAGGTCAGGTATGCAAGTCTGATCCGGGTAAAAAATGACAACCCATTTACTTTGCCCGGCTTCTTCCGTATTATTTCTTTATGCCTGAAAAGAAACATATTCAAAAGATCCCCTGGCATACTGAGTCGGTGGAAAAGTGCCTGCAGTCCCTGAAGGCTTCACCTGAAGGGCTGGACCCTGAGGAAGCCGGCAGGAGGCTGGAGAAATTCGGTCCCAACATGCTGGCCGCTGGAAAGAAGAGAGGGCCGGTCAAGCGTTTTCTAATGCAGTTTCACAACCTGCTGATATATGTCCTTCTGGCGGCGGTGGTGATCACCGCCCTCCTGCAGGAATGGATAGACTCTCTGGTCATACTGGGAGTATGCGTGGTCAATGCCCTGATAGGCTTTATCCAGGAAGGAAAGGCGGAAAAGTCCCTGGAAAGCCTGAAGACCATGCTGGCCCCGGAAGCAATGGTCCTTCGGGGCGGACAGAGGGTCAGGGTGGCTGCCAGAGATCTGGTGCCCGGGGACGTGGTTTATTTGAAGCCCGGGGACCGCGTGCCGGCAGACCTGCGGATATTTGAGTGTAAAAACCTGCGCATTGACGAGGCAGCCCTTACAGGTGAGTCCGTACCCGTGAGCAAGGCCTGCGCCGAGGTGGATGCCAGAGCGGCCCTGGGGGACAGGAAAAGCATGGCTTTTTCCGGGACCATGGTGGTTTACGGCCAGGGGACAGGTGTAGTGGCCGCAACAGGCCTGGATACAGAGCTTGGGCGTATAAGCGAGCTTCTCACCGAGACCGAGAGTATCGTCACCCCCCTTATCCGCAAGATGAACGTCTTCGCCCGACATCTAACCGTGGCCATACTGGTTTTTGCAGTCGCGGCCTTTTTATTCGGGGTGTTTTTGCGCGGATATGCACCGGCGGATATGTTTCTGGCAGCGGTGGGCCTGGCCGTGGCCGCCATTCCCGAGGGCCTGCCGGCCATCATGACCATCACCCTGGCCATCGGGGTGCAGAAAATGGCCAGGCGAAACGCCATCATAAGACGCCTGCCAGCGGTGGAGACCCTGGGTTCGGTGACGGTCATCTGCTCCGACAAGACCGGCACCCTGACCAGGAATGAAATGACGGTACAGAATATCCAGACTGCGGATCAACTGTTCTGTGTAACAGGTGCCGGATATTCCCCCCAGGGAAAGTTCATGCTTGAGGACAAGGAGATCCATGCCGGGGAACACCCGGTATTGATGCAGGCCTTGATGTCCGTTCTTCTTTGCAATGAGGCCAGTTTTCAGGAGAAAAATGGCCAGATAAAGCTTGAGGGTGCACCCACCGAGGGTGCGCTGCTTGCTGCCGCCCGCAAGGCCGGGCTGGACCAGGAACGGGAAAACAGGGCTAATCCCAGGCAGGATGTCCTGCCCTTCAGTTCCGAAGAAAAATTCATGGTTACATTGCACTGTTTTGAATCCGGGGAGGCTGTCTTCATCCTTAAGGGGGCCCCGGAAAAGGTCATGGAAAAGTGCAGCAGCCAGGGCAGCCTGGAAGACTCCGGACCCATGGACCATGAATTCTGGGGGCAGCAGGGAGATCTCATGGCCTCCAAAGGACAGAGGCTTCTGGCGGTGGCTGTTAAGAAGGACCTCTCCAACAAGGGCGAAATTGATGACCAGGATACAGAGCAGGATTTCACCATGCTGGCCCTTTTCGGGATAATGGACCCTCCCAGGGACGAGGCCATAGAGGCCGCAGCAAGGCTAAAGGGCCGCGAAGCTGATTCCGGGGATACCGGGGCCGGCATAAAAGTCAAGATGATCACCGGGGATCACGCCATAACCGCTTCGGCCATAGGGGAAAAACTGGGCATGGGGCAGGGCCGGAAGGCTCTCACCGGACAGGACCTGGAAAAAATCAGCGATACGGATCTGGTCCAGGTGGCCCGGGATGTGGACATATACGCCCGCACCAGTCCGGAGCACAAGCTCAGGCTTGTCCAGGCCCTGCAGGCCGGAGGGCAGATAGTGGCCATGACCGGGGACGGGGTCAATGACTCACCTGCCCTGAAGCGGGCCGATGTGGGCGTGGCCATGGGCATCACCGGGACTGAAGCTGCCAAAGAAGCCTCGGATATGGTGCTCACAGACGACAACTTCGCCTCCATCGCCAATGCAGTAGAGGAGGGAAGAACCGTTTACGACAACCTGAAAAAAGCCATCTTGTTCATTCTGCCCACCAACGGCGGCCAGGCCCTGGTGGTCATGGCCTCTATCCTGCTGGGAATCGGGCTTATGGACGAGACCGGGCATTTTACCCTGCCCATTACCCCGCCCCAGATACTGTGGATAAACATGGTTACCGCAGTAACCCTGGCCCTGGCCCTGGCCTTTGAACCGCCGGAAAGAAACGTCATGAAGCGGCCTCCAAGGCCTCCGGAAGAGCCCCTGGTGTCCGGGTTTCTTTTATGGCGCATAAGTTTTGTATCCCTTCTGCTTGTGCTGGGCGCCCTGGGGCATTATCTGTTCATGCTGTCCCAGGGTGCTTCCCAGGGGCTGGCCTCCACAGCGGCTATAAATACCCTGGTCATGGGCCAGGTTTTTTACCTGATAAACAGCCGGTTCATTGACGAGCCTTCCTGGAATCTCAAGGGCATCCTGGGCAGCCGGCCGGTTCTTGTTTCCATTGCTGTACTGGCGGTTCTGCAGCTAAGCTTTACCTATCTGCCATTTATGCAGTTTCTTTTCCAGACAGAATCCCTGGGGCTGGATGCCTGGAGCAGGATACTGGCCTTCGGGCTGGCAGTGTTCCTGGCGGTGGAACTGGAAAAAGCCTTCTTCAGAAACAGAAGGGTGCCGGCATGACGGTTGACGAGTTTACTTCGCTTTTGCCTTGACAGGCTCTCAGCAAAATATCCAGCTTGACGCTTCCCTTTATTATCTTTATATTTTCTGGTTTTCCAGGCAAAAGAGTATATTTTGATTTGCAAACATCAACTGTTCACCACCTTCTTAAACTGGATAATATAACATCAAGTTGCAGATTAATGGTCCGGGGGCTTTGCAAACTGGGCGTAAACTGTCTGAACGACGTAGGAAGCGTTAATCAAAACCGTAAACCACCGAACTTGATTCAGAGAATCTTTCTGAAATTATCCTGGTTATGAAATTTGTGTAAAGGTTTTGATTTACGCTTCCTTGGAGCTCGCCCTGTTAAACACCGCATAGCGGTCCTGCTTCGCAGGGTTTATCAGGGTGGATTTTTACGTCCTGTTTGCAAAGTTCCCGGACCATGGTGTCACTATAAAAAACCACAAACAATCACCATATACCATGAGTCAGACAACACCATCAAAATCCCAGTTAGCCCAGGAGGTCCGAAAGAGACGGACCTTCGGCATCATCAGCCACCCGGATGCGGGCAAGACCACCCTCACCGAGAAGCTTCTGCTCTTTGGCGGGGCCATCAAGATGGCCGGCAGCATCAAGGCCAAGAAGGCCGAGCGCCACGCCCGCTCCGACTGGATGGAGGTGGAGCAGCAGCGCGGCATATCAGTTGCTTCGTCGGTTATGAAGTTTATTTACCAGGATTGCGAGATAAACCTGCTGGACACCCCCGGTCACCAGGATTTTTCCGAGGATACCTACCGGGTGCTTACTGCCGTGGATTCGGCACTCATGGTCATCGACTCGGTCAAGGGAGTGGAGGAGCAGACCAGAAAGCTCATGGATGTCTGCCGCATGCGCTCCACACCCATCATGACCTTTATCAACAAGCTGGACCGCGACGGCCGGGACCCTTTCGAGCTGCTGGACGAAATCGAAAACACCCTGGGCATCCAGGCTTCTCCTCTTACCTGGCCCATAGGTATGGGCAAGCTCTTTCAAGGAGTCTATGACCTGATCAACCAGGAAATACGCTTTTTCACCCCGCCTGATCACAAGGGCAGGCGTCCAGAGGAAAGGGCGGTGATCAAAGACCTGGAGGACAGCAAACTGGATGAACTCATCGGTTCAGCCGCGGCAGACTCTTTGCGCCAGGACCTGGAGCTTATCCAAGGTGCGGGTTATCCCTTTGACCGGGATGCTTACCTGGAAGGCAGGCAGACCCCGGTTTTTTTCGGCAGCGCGGTGAACAATTTCGGAGTGGGTGAGCTGCTGGAGACCTTTGTCCAGGAAGCCCCGCCACCCAGGCCAAGGCCGGCCAGTACCAGGGAGGTTTCCCCCCTGGAACAGGAATTTTCAGGATTTGTCTTCAAGATTCAGGCCAATATGGACCCGGCGCACCGGGATCGCATTGCCTTTATGCGCATCTGCTCCGGGCGCTTCCATAAGGGCATGAAGGTGCGCCACCATCGCATAGGCAAGGATATCCAGCTCTCCAACGCCATAATATTCATGGCCCAGGACCGGGCCGGAGTGGAAGAGGCCTGGCCCGGGGACATTATAGGGGTGCACAACCACGGGATACTAAGGATCGGTGATACTCTGAGCAGCAAAGAAGAACTGCAGTTCCTGGGTATTCCAAATTTTGCACCGGAATTTTTCCAAAGAGTGCTTCTAAAAAACCCCATCAAATCCAAACAACTGGAAAAGGGTCTGATACAGCTTACCGAGGAAGGAGCAATCCAGCTTTTCAGGCCTGTGGAGGGCAATGACTATATCCTGGGAGCCATTGGTTCTTTGCAGTTTGATGTCACTGCAGCCAGGCTCAAGGCCGAGTACGGGGTGGATGCAGCTTACGAGCCTCTGGACTATTCCACTGTGCGCTGGATTTCGGCCAGGGATAAAAAGGCCCTGGAAAAGTTCAGAAAAAGATATTTTAATTCCCTGGTGCAGGACGTGGAAGGACATCCGGCCATGCTTTTCGCCACCAGATGGCGTCTGGAGCGCACCCGGGAGGAATGGCCGGACATAGATTTTCTTGCCTCCCGGGAGCAGCAGGAGGCTGAAGCGGCATGATCTTAAGCCGGGAACTTTTAGATGATGCTCTACAGGCGGTGCGCGAGTCAGGGGAGGTTATCCTCAAGGCCTGGGACAGGCCGCGCAACATCAGGCACAAGGGGCGTATCGACCTGGTCACCGATACAGACGTGGCCGTGGAGGACAGCCTGAAGAGATCCCTGGGACGGATCCTGCCTGAGGCTGACTTTCTGGCCGAGGAATCTGCAGGGGAGACAGAATTAAAAGAAGGTCCCACCTGGATCGTGGACCCCCTGGACGGCACCACCAATTTTGCACACAGGATCCCTTTTGTGGCCGTGTCCGTGGGGCTCTGGCATGGCGGGGCTGTCAGAATGGGCATTGTCCATCTGCCGGTGCTGGGGGAAATGTACTGGGCCGTGCAGGACCAGGGGGCCTTTCTAAACGGAGAAAAAATAAGCGTCACCGACACCCGGGATCTTGTCCAGGCCCTGGTGGCCACCGGCTTTCCCTATACCATAAAAACCGACGTGGACCAGGTGCTCGGCTACATGCGCCGGGCCCTGATGGCTACCCGAGGTGTGCGGCGCTGCGGTTCTGCGGCCACGGACCTGGCCTTTACCGCGGCCGGGCGCTTTGATGCCTTCTTTGAAATAGGCCTAAAGCCCTGGGACACAGCTGCCGGAGCCTGCCTCATCCGAGAGGCCGGAGGAATGGTCAGCACCATGGATGGAAAAGATTATTTTCCGGGACAGGAGACAATCCTGGGGAGCAACGCCTCCCTGCACCGGCACATGGTCCGCATGCTGGCTGGGGAAAGGGTTTAAGGGTTTGTTGACTTTTAAAAGTCCTTTTATATAATTAAGCAGGTAAACGGGAAGTGGCGCAGTCTGGTAGCGCACCTGCCTTGGGAGCAGGGGGCCGCTGGTTCAAATCCAGTCTTCCCGACCATATATTTCAGGGGGTTAGACTTTTGGTCTGACCCCTTTTTTTGGGCTGCTCAATCAACCGCGGTCTGCGGACAAGATTGATGGAATTATTGCACAGCCTGCTTCTGCATACAAGCCTTCCACTGACCCTCGCCAAGAGCGTGGCAGGAAGCGTGAGGGGCGGCGAGTGGCCCTGGTATCTTTGTGGTTCAAAAAGAAAGACCGCAGGGCCTGCAGCCCTGCGGTCTTATGGTGAAGCTTTGCGGCTGGATTAAAATGTTGTTCATCAGTCCGGATGGACAATGAGAACCGGGCAATGGGCTTTCCTGGTTATCCTTTCGGCCACTGAACCCACGAACAGGGCCTCGGGGCCTTTTCGGGTATGAGTGGGAAGAACGATCATATTAATGTTGTTATCTTTGGCGTACCTTAAGACCTCCTCCGCGGGCTGGCCCTTGAGGACTACCTTGTTGCGCACATTCACTCCGGACAGGGCCTTCTCGATAAAGGCGTCCATGAGCTTCTCGGCCACTTCCTTCTCATAGCCCACATGGCTGGTGTATACAGACTGCAGGATATCTTCACTGATGAAGTCAATGTGCGGGGTGACATGGACCAGATCCACCTCGGACCCGGCGCACATGGCTATCTGGCGGGCATAATCAGCAGCCAGCATATCGTTTTCGGAAAAGACCACCGGCAGCAGCATTCGTTTTATTTCGGGCATGAATAACCTCCTGAACAGCGCGCTCTGGTCGAGCGGTCAAAGTATGTGTTCTGCGTTTTGCATGATGTATCCAGCAAAACGCAGAGAGTCATGCTAACGCCTCATGCATGCGCTGACGCCCTGTCAGAGCAGGACGTCTGCGCATGCAACCTGTCTATTCCACCGGCTCGGGCACGGGCATCTCGATCTGGACAGCGCCGGAAGCGGCAAAAAGAATCATGGCTATAATAAACACGGAAAAAAGGGCGTATCCGGTAAGCCCTTCTTTGACAAAGGCCACGATGGTGGGGATCAGGGCCCAGACAGCCACGGTGCAGCCGATGGCCATGGCGAACATGGTAAAGCCGTCCCCGGTAAAGAAGTTCTTGAACCAGACTGAATGCATGT
>PWFB01000108.1 GCA_003553695.1 Desulfonatronospira sp. | reverse complement strand
GAAACAAAAAAAGGGCCGCCGGCTTTTGCCTGCGGCCCTTGGGTTTTTGGATTTTCTACTTGACTTTAAGGCTAAACTCCTCCCTTTGGACCACAGGCCTTTGTAAAATAAAAATACCAAAAATAAAAAGAGGTATGGCTGGGTCTTAGGGATTCGCTTAACATGAGCAGTTCTGTAAACACGACTTTTGAATATTGTCAACAAAAAATTTAAACAAACTCAACTTTTTTCATCTGGCCGGGCATTTCCCAGCACCCCGTGCGCCATACGGATATGTCCCACATCCTCCCAGGAAAGCCCCAGCAGCTCTGCCCCGGCCGCATCCACCGCCACCGGATCGAACCCGGCGATCATCTTCTGTACTGGCGGGGAACACTCTGCACCGCCCAGATGATACTGGGCCAGGCCCACCCGGGCATCCACAATGGACAGGTCCGGCTTGCGGTAGCAGTTGAGCTCGAATATGCTGCGCTGCATCCGGCTGTGAAAGTACGATTTTTTCCAGCTGCCACCCTGCTGATAATGCTTTGGCGGAGCCAGCCCCATGAGATTTTTCATGGCCAGGGTAACCCCGGCCAGGGAATGGCGTTTGAGTACAGGGACGGAAATGAGCATGCCGGAAAATATACTTTTGGGCAGATATATTTCCGGCAGTACCTGAAACTCTGGGTTGCGAAGCCTTTTTAAGGGTTCATGGTTAAGATCCACCAGTTCCACACCCAGTTCTCCCGCCAGCCGGTCATACCCCAGGGATTCAAAGACCTCCCGGGTCTCCATTCCAGAATCCCCGCAGCCTTCGGCAATAATTATCCTGGCCCTGGAATTTTCCCGGACATACTCAACTAAGGCCCGGATCATCTCCGGATCACTGGTCACCGGAAAAGGCGAGTCATTGACCAGATTGGGCTTTATCCAGATGAGCCTGCGCCGCCGGAAAACCATGTCAGCCCCGATTTCATCCAGGCAGGCGGCCAGGGTTGCAGGATAACCGGCAAACGGCTGCATTGAGACTTTCAGCTCAGGCATAATCTTCTTCGCATCCCTCCCTGCTCTAAATAATCAGAATCTGGTCACTCTGAGCACTTCCTCCAGGGTGGTCCTGCCTCTGCCCACCAGGTCCAGACCGTGCCGGAACATGCTCCTGCGTCCGGCACCTTGCATGAAATTCCTTATTTCATCCGCGGATGCCTTCTTGACAATGAGACTGCGCAGCTCCTCAGTTACCGGCATCAACTCAAAGATGCCCCGGCGACCCTTGTATCCGCTCTGCATGCACTTGTCGCAGCCCTCTCCCCTTACCTGGGTGGTCAAGCCGGTCTGCTCTTCCTCCAGAATGGCCAGAGTAACTCTGCTGATGGGTTCCTCTCTGGAACAGGAGGGACAGTTGATCCGGACCAGGCGCTGACCCATGACCATGAGCATGGAAGAGCCCAGTAGAAAGGGCTCTATTCCCATTTCCAGAAGTCTGGCCACAGCAGTGGGAGCGTCATTGGTGTGCAGAGTGGCCAGTACCAGGTGGCCGGTAAGGGATGCCTGAACTGCTGCGGACGCTGTTTCGAAATCCCTGATCTCTCCCACCAGGATGATATCGGGATCCTGGCGCAGAAAACCCCGCACCGCTCCGGCAAAGGTCACCCCTGCAGCCCGGTTCACCTGCACCTGGTTCACACCCGGAAGGTGGTACTCCACCGGATCCTCCACAGTCATTATGTTCAGGGATTCCTGAACCAGTTCCTGGAGAGCCGAGTACAGAGTAGTGGTCTTGCCGCTCCCGGTGGGTCCTGTAACCAGGACGATACCGTAAGGAGAGGTTGTGACCTGCCGGTAAAGATCGATATCCTCCTGGTCCATGCCCAGTTCCGGCAATGACAGCACGTTTTTGGAACGGTCCAGGATGCGCAGCACTGCCTTTTCTCCCCGCAGGGTGGGCGTGGTGGAGACGCGCAGATCAATATCCTTGTTTCCTACCCGGACCTGGAAGCGGCCGTCCTGGGGAACCCTGGACTCGGCCACGTCCATCTCGCCCATTACCTTGATCCTGGCCAGTACAGTGGGCTGTACCGCCGAATCCATAGTACGCATGGTTTTAAGCCCGCCGTCCATGCGGTAGCGGATCACGAATTTCCTGTCCTGAACCTCGAAATGAATATCGCTGGCTCCCTGGCTGATGGCCTGATGCAGGGTCTTGTTCACCAGGCGGACTATGGGGGCATCCTCGTGGGACCATCCCAGAAGATCCCGGCCGAAACCGTCGCTTTCACCGGAAAAATCCGAGTGCTCCGGTTCTGTTTCGTAATCCTCCTCCCACAGGGAAAGAGCCTGTTCCAGGACTGGAAAAAAAGTGTCCTCTTCCACCATTCTGGTCCTGAGAATCTTGCCCAGCTTCCAGGCCAGATGATCCGCCAGGGGGAGCGCCCTGGCCGAGCTCACCAGAATCAGCAACTGATCCTGTTCCAGGCTTACCGGCAGAAACTCGTTGCGCTGGGGAAAGGAAAGATAGGTCTTCACCACATCCCGGGGCAGTGATCTTAAGTCGAAATCATTCAACTGCATCCTCCATCATTGCGTCGGTCTCCGGCATTTGAATCCCGAAGGCTTCCTGTTGCCTTTGAGACCGGCCCCAGAATTCCCGCTTCAGGATTTCCTCCTGCTCCCGCCTTGCCTCGTGAACCCGGTCCATGCGGTCCCTGGTCAATTCATCCGCATGCTCCACGCTCTCAATGATCCTGGCGGTCAAGAAAACCATGAGGGTGGTCTTGGGGGCGGAGATATGCTCGCGCCTGAACATCCAGCCCAGGCCGGGCACCTTTGCCAGTCCGGGGACTGCTTCCCGGGTATGTGTATACTCGCTCTCCACCAGACCGGAAATGACCATGGTGGAACCGCTGGGCAACTGAACATTGGTCCTGGTATCCCGGCTCATGGTAGTGGGAGCATCCTGAGCTATCTGTCCAATGACGTTCTGGACCTCCTGTTCCACTGCCAGGCGGATCATTCCGGTCTCTGTGTTGATAGTGGGCGTCACCAGAAGTCTGATGCCCACTTCCCGGTAATCAAAGGACTGGATAACATTACCCTCCGGGTCTATGCGTTCATGGACCCTGAAGGGCCGCTCCTCGCCAACAAAAACCTCGGCCTCGGCATTGTTCAGAGTCATTATCTGGGGTGTGGAGATGATATTAAAATCCGTGGCTGTCTTGATAAAGTTGACCAGAGCTCCCAGGGTGGAAAACTCCTGCCCGGCGTAGGTAATAACATTGCCCAGTGCTCCCACAGACAGGCCGCCAGGTGCCACAGGCGGGGCCGGATCCGAAAGCAGGGGGCCCAGTTGTGTGTCCGGATCCAGGAACCCCCCGGTAACAACTCCGTCCGACCCCCCCACTCCGGCCAGCCATTCCACACCGAAACGCTGACTGTGTTCCAGGGTGGTCTCCATGATCAGAGCCTCCACATAGACCTGGGCCAGTGGCTGATCCAGATGCTCTATGATCTCGTCCACTCTGGTCAGGAGCTGGGGATCCACCATGACCAGGACGGAATTGGTAGCCTTATCCGGTGAGACCACCATGTTCTCCACCGCCTCGGCGCGCTCATCAATCTCACCGGCCAGGAGGTCCTGCAGGACTTCGGCAACGGATTCCGCCTTGGCGTTCTTCAGAGCATATATTTTTAGTCCCGTTTCTCTCTCTTTGATCTCGTCCAGATTTTGCACCAGCCCCTTTACTGCTTCAATCTGATCAGGAGCTCCGGCCACTATCAGGGCATTGGACCACTCCACAGGGAGGACTACTGGCATCTCGCCCATCTGGCCGCGCTCTATCAGGCCTTCATAGAATTCTATCACCTTGGAGGCAGCCTCTTCTGCTACTGCATCTTTCAGGTAGAGCATCTCGGTCTCCCACTTCGGCCCCAGCTCCTGGACAGTGCTGATAATATCGGACATCTTCTCGATGTTCTGCCTGGTATCCCGGACCAGGACGGCCCGGGCAGGAGGAATCCCCAGCACCTGGCCGTAATCCGAAACAAAAGGCTGCAGAAGCTCAGCTGCCTCCTCTACCGGCACCCTGGGCTCCAGCTGGATGACCGTGGTCAAAAGCTCATACTTTTCTCCCTCCAGGGGCGGAAAGGAAAAAGGATCTCTCATACTCTGGACCACCGGGGCCCGGAGCACATACATTACCCCTCCCTTGGAGACCAGCTCCAGATCGTTGCTGGCCAGGATGTTCTCGAACACGGCCATGAGCTCGGGCTCGCTCATGGGCTGACGGGTATGCAGAGTCACCTTGGTTTCTGGGATCTGGTCCTCACGGAAAACTATATTACGGTCCGTAACCCGGCTCACAAAAAGGATGAAGTCCTCCAGGAGCACCGCATCCAGATCAGCAGTCATCTCCTCCTGGATCTTCTCGGAATGGGCTGTCTGGGCCAAGGGCAGAACCAGGAGCCATGCAGCCGTAACCATGAAAAAGCAGGCCCAGGCAGTGAATATCTTGCTGTTCAAAATTGCCGACAATGTATCCCTCCAGGAAAAATTTAATCTATCTCCACCAGGAAACTGACGTTTTCTCCCCCCCGCTGCACATCCATGCTCACCAGGGAGCTGCGGTCCATGCCTGAATAGGCCTGCATCAGATCCTGGGGCCCCCTGATGGAGCGGCCGTCGATGCGGCTCAGCACGTCTCCGTTCTCCAGCCCCACCTGCTTGAGCATGGAATCCTCACGGATATTGTTTATCCGGAAGCCCCTCATTTCGCCGTTCTCGATGTAAGGCTCAAAATGGGCCTGCTGAAGCAGTTCATTGGGGTTCTCCAGGAAGGGACGGGCTTCCTGTCTGGACAGGGTTACCCTGCGGGAATCCCCGCTGCCCCGGTCCCGCCTGGATTCCGGAGATCCGGCCCTTTCTGTGCTGGCTTGCGCATCCTCCTGTCCATTTCCCTTGGCCCACATGGCCAGGGTCTCGCTCCGGGGACCGGATCTCCACACCGTGGACCAGGGCTCGATCTCGGAGAGCTCCCATCCCTGTTCTTCTTCTCCCTTAATTACCAGCCTGGTCCCATCCCGGGTTTCCACCAGGGCCAGCTTTTGCTGCCCGGTATGCGTACCCAGAAGCCTCCAGTCCGTCGGGGATGCTTGTGTTTCCGCCTCACTTGGGGAGGGATCCGGATCAGCAGAAGGAATCTCCAGACCCATAATGTTCTTCTCCAGAATGAGCGACTCCCAGGCAGGCTCATCATCCTGGGGGGACAAGAAGGCTGCGTCAACCTGAGAGGAAGGATAATTGTCAGGTGCGGCCCTGTACTCCACTGCTCCTGCCAGGAGGTAGGCTGCTGCCACTCCTGTCAGAACCGGCCACAGCAGGTGCAGACGGGGTGTTAGTATATGGCGGAAAAAGCGCATCTTGTTAAAATATATGGTTTGCGTTTCTGAAATTACTTGCTTTCTTAGTGTATAACATGAAAAAGGACAAACATAAAGAGGACAAACCGGCTTACAGCAAATTTTCCGGCATCATCAGGACAGCCCTTCTATCTTGTTTGGAAAAACATTTCTGCGCCGGGAGACCTTTTTATTTTGAGCCCGAGCATACGAAAATGCAAAAGTTCAGAGAGTGCGCACCCTCATTTCGTCTCCAGTTGCTTTTCACCTCACCTCGCTGTGAGGCAGTTTCCTTCGACTGCGGGGTTGACTTGCCCCGGGATGGACTTGCACCATCCTGACAAAACGCCTTCACAGGCGCACCTAATGCAATCTGCGGATTCCGGCTTGTCACGCCTTGGCGGGATGAAATTCCGAAGGACAGCTGAGCTGATTTTCACCGGGGCTCATTTGATAATCCTGCTGATCCTGTTAATCCTGTCTAAGGCCTGCCACCTGCTTCGCGTGGTTATTGTTCTTCATGACAGGGTTTCAAGAGCAAGCCGCTGAACTGCGTTTTATACCCCCCTGTTTGTTTTCCAGACTGCCAGAATTTTCAATGTGTTCGGTATCCAGCTTTTGATGAATATATTGCCTTTTAAAAACCCCTGAATTAATAAATTCAATCATGCCTGAATACAAAACCCGTCTGCAGTCTCTGGATATGGCCCGAGGGATTGCAATCACCCTCATGGTGACCTTTCACTTCTTCTACAACCTGGAATACTTCCAGGTGGTGGAAATAAACATCAAGGAAGATCCTTTCTGGACCAGCCTGCGAAACCTTATTGTTTCCATGTTTATATTTATTGCCGGGATCAGTCTCTATCTATCCTCCATCAAGAGGCGTAATTATATCATTCACCTGAAAAAACAGAAATGGCTGTGCATTTGCGCGGTGCTGGTGAGTGCGGCCACCTATCCAATGTTCCCGGAATCCTGGATCTACTTTGGAGTGCTGCATTTTATTCTGGCTGCCAGGATTATCGGGTTTGCTTTCACCGGGCTTTACTTTACCAACCTGGTCCTTGGAATACTGATCCTCTGGATGGGGATATCCCTGGAAAATGAAATTTTCAATTCCAGGTGGTTGAACTGGATCGGCTTTACCACCTTTAAGCCGGTAACCGAGGATTACGTCCCTCTTTTCCCCTGGCTTGGCGTTTTTCTGCTGGGCGTATTTACGGGGAAACATTTTCTTGGCCGGGGAAAAATCCCGAATCTGCTGCAGCGGTCTTACCCGGGAAGACCGGCTGGTTATCTGGCCCTGGCAGGACAGAAAAGCCTGCTCATCTACATGGTTCACCAGCCCATACTCATGGGCCTTATCTACATGGTACTGATGCTGAGCTGACGAAATGACCCCTGCATTTCTCCGGGAGCGCACTTTTCCATGCGCAAGGCAAGGACATGCAAAACTTTCGGGCTCAGACGACCTGGCAGGTCTTCGGCTTATCCCCCAGCAACCTGTAAGCAGGCTGGCCTGTGGCTCAAACTTTGATCAGATTTTCATTCAGGCCGTTTTCTTGCCAATTGATCAATGATAGGCAGAACTGTATGAGCGGACAGATGAATAAAAGGCAGGGCCGCAAGGGCCCCGCCCATGAGTCTTGTCTGCAGTAGGAATGATTGAGAGTGGGGCTTGGCCCCTTTTTTATTCTGTCAACCTGGAGGAAAGGTTCTAACGATTGATGCTTTTCTTGACCAAGTCGGGCATTACCCGCAACCCAAGAAAAAGATATTAACCGCCCGCTTTACTCAAGGCGCAATGGCCGCACCAAGGAAGAAATTTATCTTTGCGGGGTGAACTCACGCCTTTGGTGTGACAGGCCGCAAAGAGAACACTTGCCAACCCTTCAGGATACCACATAGCCGTTAAGATGGAAGCCTTTTCTTATGCTGTCTCACCCAGCATAAGAAAAACCATTCTTCTTTGTGCTTGCCTTCGTGGTCTTTTTGCCTTTGTGGTTTAACTTCTTCTTTTTTTATGACAGTAACTCATGAGTAAGTCTAATTGGTTTGCAAATAAAGACGGCCGGTGCGGTAGATCCGCACCGGCCGTTAGGGTCGATTTAAAATAAAATCTGGGGTTTTTCTCTGAGCTTATCTATTCAAAATTTTGTACGGTTACTTCTCCGGCATCCACTACGACATTGTTAGAACTATGAAAATCTATATCATCATCGTCCTCCGGGTTGTCTTCATCTGCCTGGTCGGTAAATGCGACTGTATAATCTCCCGGCGGCAAAAAAGCTGCCCTGTACTTGTACACTGTCTCACCATTAATATTGTTTTCTGACACTGTAGCGGTTGTCAGAGGATCTGTTTCTTCACCCTGTATGTCATGCAATTCTGCATTGTGCCCTTCAAACACATAAACAGCATTACCGCCATCTGGATCAATCAATTCAGAATCTACCTCTCCCGCGATAATGCCAACTTCGGCATTGTCCACAAGACGAAGGGTTGGTTTTAAGAAATAGTCATCATGACCTTGGGGGTCAATTACGGATTTCCTGAGATCAAAATCAATGGTGAAATCCGCATGGCCACCAGCTGGAACAACAAAGCCCTGTACCAGTTTTAAACCGGTCTGAGCGCCGCTTGGAATCCGCAATGACTCTGTCTCTTTTCCATCCGCATCAAATTGGATGTAAGAATCTTTTTCTCCACGTTCAGCATTTACCTTGAGCCTGATCCAGTTATATCTGCCAGCCTTAACTTCTTCTTCACCCAACAATTCTTCGCTGAGTCCGCTATGGAGAGCAAGAAGGTCGATCTTGCGTTCGTACTCTTCACCAGTACAAGGTTGTCCTTGAACTTTAAACTCATTATTACCTTCAAACTCATCATTATCATCAACCTCGCAAAAATAAAATTCTTTGCGATCTCCATCCTGATGCTTAAGCTCAACGCCGGTAAATGCAACTACCACCTTTTCTGCATCATCAACTGGGGAATCAGTGATTGAAAGGCTCAAGGTGCCAGTTTCTCCGGACCCACTGCCGCTTCCTCCTCCACCGCATGCCATCAGCAGCATAACAGCGGGAACAAGGAAAATAATCACGCATAGCCTGCTCCAGAAACTCATATTTTTTTTCATGTCAACCTCCTGTGTTTGGTTGTTAGATTTCATGGTGGGCTGTTCCAAGAAAATGATCCTGTTAAAATGTCTTATTTAAGCAAAACTATTGAATCCTGCAAGAACAGGTCCCGGAAAGGGCAACCGCTCTCCCCAGGGGATTGTCTTCCAAACTGGCCAGTATCTATGTATGAAGTTTAGCTTTTCTTACCCTGCCAGATAAAAATGGTCAATACCAGAAGTGTAGAGATCATTGCCAGCCTGAGGGCACCAGGTCCTTTATCCGGCCCTGCTGTTCAAAGGGGGTGCTGCCCCCGCCCAGGCTGATGTTTCCCTGCACCCGGTAGGTGGATTCCAGGGGACTGGACCAGTTCAGAGCCACGCTTCCGGTACACTCCAGCTCAGCCGGCTCTTTAAACTCCAGCT
>PWFB01000162.1 GCA_003553695.1 Desulfonatronospira sp. | reverse complement strand
CCATGTAATCCTTTTCCTTGCCCACAAATATGCCGGCATTAACATCGATATAATGGGCTCCGTGTTCGGCCTGATCTCTGGCCAGCTTTTTTATGGTGTCCACATCCTGGGCCTTGATGGCCTCGCCAACACTTTTTCTGCTGGCATTGATAAGTTCTCCTACTATCTGCATTTTCTCCTCCTCTAGTTTTGTACATAAAATTGTTGAAATAAGGTAAATAGTTAGCATGGTCCGGGGACTTTGCAAACAGGACGTAAAAACTCACTTCAAGGAAGCGTAAATCAAAACCTATACACGAGATTTTAAACTAGAAAAATTTCTATAACATGCTTTAAATCAAGTTCGGTGTTTTACGGTTTTGATTAACGCTTCCTATGTCGTTCAGACAGTTTACGCCCAGTTTGCAAAGCCCCCGGACCATAAATCAGCAACCAGCGTTTCGTTTACCCAGCTGAAGCAGATGGTGAATAGTTACGAAATTAGTCTGATAGGTATCTGCATCAGGATTTGCCGGATATTTCAAACTCGGCATCGCGAAACTCCATGCTCTCGGTGTAGAGCTCCATGAATTTAGGTGACTGGGCAATGGAAATGTGCTCGATGTCCTGCAGGTTTATTTCCAGGAAGCGGCGGTAAGAGATGTCCGTGAGCATCCAGACGCAACCGCTGCGGCAGGCGTTGCCGGCAAACTCCACCTTGTCCTTAGTCCCTCTGGGGATGATGCCGATGGTTTCCAGGTTCTCAGGGTTGAGATAGAACCCGAATCCTCCTGCGATGACGATGTTGTCAAGTTCATCTACAGTGCATCCTGCCTCGTCCATTAAGACATCGATGGCCGCCCTGATGGCTCCCTTGGCCAGCTGAACCTGGCGTACATCCCTCTGGCTGAAAGATACCTGGGAACCGATTTCAAAAACTGTCTGACCATCCACCTCCTTCAAGCGGGTGCTTACGCTTTCCGGGACAGAATTGCACGGCAGGGAGCAAAATTTCCCAGTGGGGTCAATGATCTGCAGGCGCAGAAGAGCAGCCGCCAGGTCCACAATACCGCTGCCGCATACCCCCCTTGGTTCGCTGTCGGCCACGGTGGAGAATGTTATGCTGTCAGCATCGCTTTTGACTGCCTCCACAGCGCCGAAAGATGCCCGCATTCCGCAGGACAGTCCCATGCCCTCGAAGGCCGGACCTGCCGCAGCGGAACAGACCAGTCGCCTGCCCAGGTAATTAAGGGCGATTTCACCGTTGGTGCCAACGTCTACGAAAAGAACTGACTTGGTATCATCGAAAAAGTCGCTGTGAATAAGCAGGCCCGCAGTGATATCCGAACCGATAAAGGCGTGCAGGACAGGGGGGATGTACACCCGGGCATCCGGATTGACCTTGATGCCGAACTGCTGCACCGGATAGCTGATACCGGACCTGATATCCACGGTAAAGGGAATCTGCCCCAGGGGAGCCGGGTCAATTTCGGCAATTATCTGCAGCATGGTGGTATTGCCCCCCAGGACCACATCCAGGATTTCCTTGCGCTTGGAGTCCGAGTCCACGCATACCTCATAGACCAGTTCGTTTATGCCCTTGCGCACTGCCTGGGCCAGTTCGTACAGGCCTTCCTGGGTGGAGCCGTGCTGTATCCTGGTCATGATATCGTGGCCGAAACTGATCTGAGGATTGAGCTTGGAGGCTGTGGAGAGGACTACTCCGGTTTCAAGGGAAACCAGGGTGACCACTATGGTGGTGGTGCCCAGGTCAATGGCCAGTCCCTTGGGCTCGTATTCGTCCTCCCATACTTTGAGCACCTGGGGCTCGGGAAAGTTGTCGTAGAGCATCTCGGGATAATCATGCTCCTCCAGGACCTTGACCGCGCTGACAAGCCTGGACACCGGGGCTATTTCACCCTCCAGGATGGTCTGGGACTCCCGGAAGCGCTTGGCATCGCGCAGAAAGTTCATGGGCAGGTTTATGGTCAGGTCTTCTTCAGGGGTCACCTGGCAGCTGAGGCGGTATCCTTTTTCCAGGTCGCTATCGGTTATGTTTTCGTTGGGTGTAAAAGGAACCAGATCATGCTCCTTAACCCAGACTCCACAACTGCCGCAGGTGCCGTTGCCGTTGCATGGACTTTCCACATGCACCCCTCTGCGAAGCAGAAGATCCCGCAGGGTTTCGCCTTCCCTGGCGTCTGCCCGGATATTTATGGGCTGGATCGTAATTCGTGGCATAAATAAGCCTTTAGGTTTAGTCTCGTTTACGGGTCAAGGTGAAGGTCTCCTGCGTATCCTCGGCCAGTGCCTCCAGGTCCATGCGCAGGGAGTGTCCGTCGATATTCTTGGGGACTTCTATACCTATGCGCATGGTAAAGATGGGTTGCTGCAGATGCTTGGAGCGGTCCACCTTGGTGCTCAGCTTCAGGATATTGATGCCTCTGCTGGCCAGTAGCTTGGAAGTTCTGTAAACTATTCCGGCCTTGTCCTGGCCGCGGACTCTTATTTCGTAACGGGGCTGTTCTTTTCTGGCCCTGGAAATCTCGATTTCATCGTTTTCCATGGGGAATGTATGTACCTTTAGATCATCTTTTTGTTCCAGGGACTCAAGGTTTCTGTTCAATTTGTCCGCCTTGTCCTGGTCCTCGGCAATAACGTGAATCATGAGCGTAAAATGAACGCCCATAAGGGTCATAAAAGAGTTTTCAATATTGCATCCGGCCTTGTATATGGCTCCGGTCACGTCCGCTACTACACCGGGCCTGTTGCTGCCCATTGCTGCAAGAATGTACTGGTTTTGCATTACGTTTCTCTGGTCAGGGTTTGAGTTAAAGTTAGATTTATATTATCCGAACTGCTCTGATAGTCTGGGATTGCCCACTGCCCGGGCCTGTACCCGGTGCAGGGTGCCTTCAATCTTTTTGGCGATGCTCACCTGAGGATCTTCGGCCCCGGACTCCTCCGCAGACCACTTGGCAGCTTTTCTCACTGTTTTCCGGGCAAAGTCCAGAGCTTCCTCCATTTCTGCATAAGAATGTTTATCCCCCTCGAACTGGACGATATAAGATCTGGAAGCATCGGATTCCTGCAAAAAAACCAGGGCTTCCTTGTCCACGATCACCGAACCGGCCACTGCTCCCACGGCATTGGCCACCCCGGGGTGGCGGGGGAGCTTGAAACGGGCATTCAGCTTCTTAGCCACTCTGCTGACGAAGATTTCCGCCGGGGCCCCGATGCCGATGAGGGGAAAACGGCTGGTAAGGCTTACCCCCAGGTAAGGATCGTTTTTCTCCAGTCCTTCCTGGAAAAGCCATCTGGACCAGGTCCCGTCCAGGTCTTCCGGCAGGTCTTCCTGTCCCTGTCTGGCCAGGAAAATAAAAGCCTCCCTGGTAATCTCAGCCACAATGTGGTCCATGATCCTGGAGTTGAACTCCTTGGCATCCAGACCATACAGCCCGCAGATATACTTGAAGGCCGCCCTGGAGGCTTCCTGGCTGTCCAGATCCAGCTCACCCCGGACATGCAGAAGATCCGTGGGGGTCAGGGTGGATACGCCGATGATCCTTTTCTGGATCAGGTCTTCCACATTGAGCTGCACCAGGTGGTTCAGGCGCATCTGCTTAAGCAGGCTGTGCAGGGTCAAAGGCCTCTGTGCAAGCAGATCCAGCACCGCCTTTTTGCGAGGATGTTCCAGGATGGGATCATCCGGGTCCACTTCCCGGGCCTGGAACCAGTATTCGATATCGGACTGGCTTTTGCTGCTGTCGCGCCCCCGGCCCAGGTTTTCAAGCTCCGGAAGCACTTCCGGATACATTGCCGCCAGGCGGGACAAGGGGACCACCCTGTTTGGACCCACCTGGAATTCCTTGGCCGAAGAGATGGTTATGCGGCTGTCGCAGCCGATACAAACGGTGCGGATGCGGGCGGCCTGGACTGAAGTCTCCATCAGGCCCACCCGGGCCCCGTGACCCGATACAGTAATGTTGCCCCTTTCAATAAGGGCCATGTCGGTCGTGGTGCCGCCGACATCAACCACCAGGGCCGCATCCAGTCCGGAAAGAAAACGTCCGCCGATGGTGCTGGCAGCTGGACCGGACAGAATTGTTTCCACCGGCTTGCGCGCGGCTTCGGTGTAGGGCATGAGTGATCCGTCTCCCTTGACTATCATCAGCGGGGCCTTGAGGCCCAGGTCCTTCAGGGAAGACTTCACTGCCTGGATAAATTCATGCATTACCGCCACCAGGGAGGCGTTAAGGGAAGCAGTGGTTGCCCGTTTTATTGAATCAAGCTGGGTGGAGAGCTGATGTCCCAGGACCACCGGGATATCGGTGATTTCCTGTACTGCCTGCATGGCCTGTTCTTCATGCTCGGGATTGAGCGGGCTGAAATATCCGGAAATGGCCAGTGCTTCCAGGTGTGTGCCCTGTTCCCGGATCCAGGACTTAATGCCTGCCAGATCAGCCGGGGCCTGTTCTTCGCCCTGGGCGTTGTGCCCTCCCTGGAAATAGGCGTAATTACCGGTGGCGAACCTGGAGTCCAGGCCATAGCTCTCGATGAGATCCCTGTCGTAGCCCATGAGGATCAGGCCCACAGGCTTGGTGTTGCCTTCGGCGATAAAGTTTGTGGCCAGGGTACTGGATATACCCACCAGCTTGACCCTTTCCGGCGAGTCAATGCTGATTTTTTTCAGAACATTGATAATGCCCAGGGTAAGATCTTCGTATGTGGTCAGGGTCTTGGCCGAAGCCAGGACTTCCCGGGTGGCGTAGTCCATGAGCACACCATCAGTATATGTGCCTCCGGTATCAATGCCCACCACGTAATCACGGCCGGACTTCCGGATGTCCCGTCCGTCCGCGGGATTTCGTGTGCTTAGTCTGGATTGTGTCATTATATTCAGGGTATGGGTCTGAGGTTGCTTTGAAAGGCATGGGGGAGCAAAAGCGCTTTGCGGACTGAAATTCAGCCCGGGAACGCACTTCTGCTCCCCGTAACTTTACCTTGTTTGCTGCATGCAAAACAAAAGAGGGGGTTGCAGACTGAAGCTGCATCCCACCGGGTGCGGTTTTTTAATCGAGTCCTTCCCGTTCCACTCTTTCCACGGCTTCGTCCACCACTTTCTGGACATCCTTCTGCACGTCCTTGGGGACCCTGGAAATGGGTCCTTCGTGGTTCTCCAGAATATCGCGGGTTTTTTTGATGATGCGGTCCTGCATGGTCTGGCTGCCGTTTTTGACCCAGTCCTCGTAGCTCTGCCGGTCCATGAGTGTGGGACGCCAGTGCTTGCGGAACCACTTCATGGTGTGGTCTTCATAGAGGTAGTGACCTCCGGAGCCGACCCTGTTTATTACGTCCACAGACAGGGTCTCTTCGTTGACCTCGATGCCGTCCTCGATGATGCGGGCCATGCTGATGATCTCGTCATCCATCACCGTCTGGAATATGTCTCCGGTCTTTCCGGATTCGGTGTAACCGCAGTCGTGCACAAAGTTGGCCCCAGTGAGCATGGAGGTGTGGATCTGCAGGGTGGCTTCTATGCCGGACTGGATTTCCATTACCTTGGTATCGGTGCATCCGGCGGTGCCGAACATGGGCAGGCCGCAGTAGCGGGCCATCTCGGTCAGTCCTCCGCTCAGGACATTTAGTTCCGGGGCCCCGTAGGAATAGATGCCCCGGCGCATATCCAGGATGGACTGCACTCCCCCCAGGATGATGCAGGTGCCGGGATTTATGAGCTGGGACAGGACTACGCCCACCATGGACTCGGACAGGGCCACCACCAGCTGACCGGCATGAGTGGCCGGGACCGTGCCTCCGCCTATGGCGCAGGGACTGTAGTCCTGGGGAATGCCCTGTTCAGCGCAGTACATGAGCTTGTCAATGGCGTGGAAATCGCTGACCAGTGGCGAAATGGGCTCACTGTAAAGGATGTAGTTGGGCTTTTTCCGGAAAGCCTCTTCCCCGCCGGCCATGATGCAGCCTATGCGGTGAATGTCCCGGGCTCCGCCGCGCTGGTAAGACCAGGCCATGATGGGGGTGGTGGTGTTCTGGATCATGTCCGCGAACTCGTAGACGTCATCAGTTCCCCGGGGGACGTCGCTTATGGTCACCAGGCCCTCCACAAAGCCTATATTGGGCAGAGCATCGCAGACCCGGGCCACGGTTGTGGCGTCCTTGCGCAGGCACTTGCGCCGTTCCATGGTATCAGGGTCGCGAAAGTAGACCAGGGTTGGTCCGGGTCCGAAATAGCTGCGGTTTTCCTCGATATAGATGCGCGGGTTTCCCTCCCAGTCGAATATGGTGGTCATGAGGGGCACTGACTGCAGAGCCTGACGCACCAGATTGGGGGGAATATATACGCGGATGCCGTCGACTTTGCATCCGTGTTTCTTGAATATTTCCCGGGCCTGCTCATGATGAACGTTGGCCCCGGTGTCCTGAAGGACCTTGAGCATTCCATGAAAGATGGTCTGCTTCTGATCCTCTGATAGAAAAGAAAACCTTGGACTGCGATTTACTGTGCAGTTGGTTTTATCACTGGCCATATATTAATCCTCCTTGGGCGAAAATGGCTGCAGGCTGAGCTCAGCCTGTGTCTTGGGTTGGAGGTTCTACTTGGAATGCCTCTTTTCTGCGGCATCGATGATCTGCTGCAGTTCCTTCTGGATATTGTCGTCAATGGGCTCGGGCTGGTGTTCCTTCAGAATACGCTCCGTTTCTTCCTTGATACGGTCGTTCATGGTCTTTTTGCCTTCGCGCACCCACGTCTCATAATCGGAGCGGTCCTGAAGCCTGGGCTGAAACCATTCCTTGTAGTGCTGCAGGGTATGTTCGTGGGTCAGGTATTCACCGCCTGGGCCGATCTTGTCGATGAGTTCCAGGGCCAGGTATTCGTCCTCGGTGTTGATACCTTTGCCCATCTGACGGATCATGCCGATGATCTCGTCGTTCATGACCAGACTCTCCAGGGAGGCATTCACGCCGCTGTCGATATAGCCCACGTCGTGCACCAGGCTGGCCCCGGAAAGATAGGCGTAGAAGTTGCTGGTGGCTGACTCAATGGCCGCCTGCTCATCCAGGACCTTGGCATCGGTGCAGCCCCCGGTGGAAAACATGGGCAGGCCCAGCCACTTGGAGATATCCGTGTTGGCTGCCGAGGCCAGGGACAGTTCCGGTGCGCCGTAGGAATAGCTGGTGGTGATCATGTCCAGGACAGTTGTCACTCCGCCCATTATCAGGGGCATGCCCGGATTTTTTAGATAGGTAAGCACTGAGGCCATCATGGTCTCGGAGAGAGACTGCACCAGCATGCCGGCCATGGTGGCCGGAGCTGTGGCCCCGGAACTGGGGCAAGGTGTATACATGCAGGGGATGCCCTTTTCCGCGGAGAAAAGCAGCTTCTCCACTGCGGTTTTATCGTTTTTCAAAGGAGAGATAGGTTCGATGTAAGTAACGAACATGGGCTCCAGCCGGTATTCCTTTTCCCCTCCCCGGAAAAGGGAGGCCATTTTCCACAGGTCTTTCAGCCCGTCGCCGTCCACAGAGGTCAGGACCATGGGCTTGGTGCAGCCCTTGAGCATGGCCATGAACTGATGCCGGTCGTATACCTGGGGATTGGGAACATCCTGGACAATGCCGTGGGACATGAAAAAGTCCAGATTGGGCAGAAAGTCCACGATGCGGGCGGCGTTTACAACGTCGTTGTAATTGGTGCGCCGGCGTTCGCCGGTTTCCCGGTCATAGGTAAAGGGCAGGTCGGAACCCGTGCCGAAGTTGACCACGTCTTTTTCCAGCTTGATTTTATACTTCTCGGTCCTGCCGGTGAGGTTGATCTTGCGCGGGTGGCACTTGATGGCCTTTTCTACCAGGGAAATGGGCACCCGGACCAGGTTGCCGTCGGAAACCACGGCCTCTCTGTTTTTAAACAGCTCCAGGGCTTCGTCATGGTGAAACCTGGCCCCGGTACGCTGAATAACGTCCAGGGCCGCGGAATAGATCATTTCGATCTGATTCTCGGACAAAACCCTGAACTTGGGGGTTGTTTGAATGGTTTGGTTGATCTTGGGCATATTTAGACTCCTGTGTATGCGTTTCTACAAGTAAGAAAAGGATGACCGGGGTCTATCCCTTGACCAGCTCCAGGGCTTTCTCGGTTCCGATGGAGGCGTTGGGGGCGTATGCATCGGCCCCGATTTCCTGGGCAAAGTCGTCGGTTACCGGGGCCCCGCCCACGATGACCTTGACCTGGTCGCGGATACCGGCTTCCTTGAGGGCGTTTATGACCTCGCCCATCTTGGGCATGGTGGTGGTCAGAAGCGCGGACAGTCCCAGAATCTGGGGCTTTTCCTTTTTGACCATTTCCACGATGTCTTCTGTCTTGCGGTCAATGCCCATGTCTATAACGTTGAACCCGGAACCTTCCATCATCATGCCGGCCAGGTTCTTGCCGATGTCGTGCAGGTCGCCCTGGACGGTGACCATGATGACTGTACCGGCCTTGGAGCTGGATTCTTCTGAGAGCACCGGACGCAGCTTTTCCATGGCTGCGTGCATGGCCTTGGCTGAACGCAGGACTTCCGGGATAAACATTTCGCAGTCCCTGAATTTTTTTCCCACAACATCCATGCCTGCAAAAAGCCCCTTCTGCAGAATTTCTTCGGGGTCCATACCATCGTTGATGAGTTCCTGGGTAAGTTCGCCAACTTCGTCGATTTTACCATGCAGCAGACCGTCAGCTATTTTTCCTAATTTCTCAGACATGCTATGCCTCCTTGGTGATTTGTTGTTTCACTTATTTTGAAAATATCACAATAATCGAAGTAATCAGAAAATTCCAAGGGTTTTTACAGCTTGCAGGCGGTTTTCAGATCCGCGGCTGCATCTGTCTTTTCCCAGGTGAATTCGGGCTTCTCCCGGCCGAAATGACCGTAGTTGGTGGTCAGCTGGTAGATGGGACGCTTCAGGT
>PWFB01000193.1 GCA_003553695.1 Desulfonatronospira sp. | reverse complement strand
GTAACTATTCAGCACCTGCGAATGAAAAGCCAGGGTCCGGAGGTTCGGCAAACTGGGCGTAAACTGTTTGAGCGACGTAGGAAGCGTTAATCAAAACCGTAAAACACTGAACCTGATTCAAGGCAAGTTATAGGAAATATCCTGGTTATCAAACCCTTGTATAGGTTTTGATTTACGCTTCCTTGGAGTAAGTTTTTACGTCCTGTTTGCCGAATTTCCGGACCACTGGAACTCATAGCTTTATGGTGAACAGTTACCTATAAAAAGTCTTTTTGCAGATATATCAGGCTTGGCCCTTTTTCTTCTCGCGTACCAGGTTCAGAAGGCCTCCATATTTTATAATCTCCAACTCTGCCGGGGTCAAATCGTTTTCTGCCATGATTTTGTCCCCGCCATTGACATCCAGAGCGATTTTACCTCCCGGGGCAAGTTCTCTGGTATTTATCCCTATTGTCCGGCCCAGATCCAGCCTGTCGTAATCCTCTGCATTGGACAGAATCAGGGGCAGAATTCCGAAATTGACCAGATTGGCCCGGTGGATGCGGGCAAAGGATTTTACCAGGACCACCCGTACTCCGAGATATCTGGGAGCCAGGGCCGCGTGTTCCCGGCTGGATCCCTGACCGTAGTTGTCCCCGCCCAGGATGAGCCCCTGACCGGTCTGGCTGGCTCTGGATACAAAGTCTTTATCCAGGCGCGAAAAAACATATTCGCTTATGGCCGGTATATTGGATCTTAGAGCCGTAACCTCTGCCCCTCCGGGCAGGATATGATCCGTGGAAATATTGTCCCCGCACTTGATGAGTACCGGTAGATCCAGGTTCCTGGGCAGAGGCTGGAAGTCCGGCAGGGGAACAATATTGGGACCACGGTATATTTCCCGGGAGCCGGCGTCTTCAGGAAAGACGAACTGGTCCCTGATGGAAGGCACGTTATCCGGCAGGCCCGGCCTGGGCTGGGGCTCCCCCCATTTCTCCGGGGAGGTGAATGCACCCTCCAGGGCGATATGGGCTGCTGTTACCGGGCTTACCAGGTATACCCCGGCATCCTGGGTTCCGCTTCTGCCCTCGAAATTGCGGTTGAAGGTCCGGGCGCTGACCCCTGCGGAAACAGGAGAGCCGCCCATGCCGATACAGGGTCCGCAAGCGCACTCCAGTATTCTGGCCCCGGAATCCAGCAACGGCTCCAGCAGGCCTTCGGCGGCCAGCATTTTCAGTACCTGCTTGGAACCAGGGGAAATGAGCAGTTCGGTATCCCTGGCCAATTTGCGGCCTGCAAGGATTTTTGCGGTGATCTTCAGATCCGCATACGAGGAATTGGTGCAGGACCCTATGGCCACCTGGTCCACCTTAACCCCGTCCAGCTCCCTGACACTGACGCCCAGATCCGGCATGTGCGGCCTGGCCGCCATGGGCTCTATACTGGAGAGATCCACAAAAAGCTCCTGGTCATAGGATGCTTCCGGATCAGGACCCAGCTGGCGAAAGTCTTTTTCGCGCTGCATGCTGCGCAGAAATTTCCTGGTGGCTTCGTCTGCCGGAAAAAGCGAGGTGGTGGCTCCAAGCTCTGCACCCATATTGGTGATGGTGGCCCTCTCGGGTACGGACAGGTCAGCTGCTCCCGGCCCGGTATATTCCAGGACTCTGCCTGTACCTCCCTTTACGCTCAGCTTCTGCAGGATATGCAAAATGATATCCTTGGCTCCGGCATGGCCTGTCAGCTTTCCTTCCAGATGCACCTTGACCACCCTGGGCATATACAGACTATAGGGTTCTCCGGCCATGGCCAGGGCTACCGAAAGTCCTCCCGCCCCCATGGCCAGGGATCCCACTCCTCCGGCTGTGGGAGTGTGGCTGTCCGACCCGATAAGCGTCTTGCCGGGCACGGCAAAATTCTCCAGGTGCAGTTGATGGCAGATTCCTGTACCAGGAGGGGAAAACACAATTTTGTACCTGGCGGCAACAGTTCGCAGGTATCTGTGATCATCAGGATTTTTAAATCCCATCTGCAGGGTATTGTGATCTACATAGCTTACTGAAAGCTCGGTCTGTACCCTGGGCAGATCCAGTGCTTCCCACTGCAGGTAAGCCATGGTTCCTGTGGCGTCCTGGGTAAGTGTCTGATCAATTTTTATCTGAATTTCCTCCCCCGGGGCCATGCTTCCCGAGACCAGGTGTTCCTCAATGATTTTCCGGGTAAGATTCTTGTGCACGGTTTTGCCTCCTAGGATTCATATCCCAGGCGCAGGCGGTTTATCTTCTTGCGCCTGGTTTCAGCTTCAACCTCCAGTCGCAGAGCTTCCATCTGGAGGGAATGGATTTCCTCGTGAAAAAAAACACCTTCAGTGGGTTTTTCCGTAGCCATGAGTTCCTTTTTGCGCCGAAGGCAGGTGTCCTGTTGCTTCCTTATTCTCTCCACCTCGGCATCCAGGCGGTCAATCTCCCTGGATACGGACTCGTCTTCTGGATTTTTGAAAATGTTCATCGCTATCCTTTGCCTTTTTTGGGGACAAGTTTGTAAATATTTTCCAAAAGCCCGGCCACAGAGAAGACAGATTGCCGGGATTACAAAGACATATCCCGGGAAACCTGAATGACAGCAAACAGTACCCCAGACTCCAGCAGGGACCGGGACTGGTCCATGCCGGGCTCTTATCGTGATGACCATGCCTGCCTGAAATGCTGACCCCCTCTTCATCCAGGCTGAACCGGTATCCAAGAAGGGCCAGCAGATCCACGACCGTTTCCATGTGCATGCTGTCCCGGGACAGAATAAGTCTGACTGGCGTATCATCTTCCCTGGCAAGGGCCAGGGGAAAAATCAGTGGGGTAATTTCCGGAAAAGCTCTCAGATCAAATACTGGATTATGCCCGGGCTCTGTGTCCCTGGCCACAATGCCCTTTTCATCCGGATTAATTTCCAGACCTGATTTGCGCATGAGTTCCAGGATATTATCAGCCCTGGGGCTATCCCCGGGCCATTTCCCTTTCAGCCGCACCCGGCCTTTGCCCATTCTGGCCAGGGCCAGCAAAAAGCCCGAAAGAAGGGGATCCAGAGGTATTCCGGCCAGGTCGTCAAGAACAGACTTCCCCGGGTGCACGGTAATGGATTCTTGCCCGTGATCCTCGGCTCTGATTCTGCATGCTGACAGAACTTTGAGGCAATTCATGACCTGGGGCGCTGCACCCCGGGGATACTTGATCCTCAAGGGGCCGGAATAAGTGCTTGCGGCCAGGATCAAGGCCTGGACAAAATCCGGGTCGACATCACTGGGAATCTCCACTTCCGCCGGAACATTGCCCCCTGCTTCCAGCTTGGCCGGCAGACTGTAGCTCTGGGGCTCTATGGAGCTCAACCTGGCCCCGAGGGCCGGGGCCAGGTCCAGCAGAAAACGAAGGTTCAATGTTTTAAGTGTGGCCGACCCTGAAAACTTTATCCTGCTTGGCCTCCCCAGGCCCAGACAGAAAAAGAAATAAAAATTAAAGGCGCTTTGCCCCAGGAAAAGACTGTGTCCGTCCGGGTCTACAGAACTCATCCCCTGCCCCAGAAGCGTGCTGGATCTCCATGACAGTCCTGCCCCGCATTCGTTGGCCACTTTAACTAGTTCCAGGAGTTCATTATTGACGTTGAGCCCTTCCAGAACACACTGCCTTGGGGTCAAGGCCGCCATGGCCACCAGGCCCCTGACCAGATCCTGGTCCAGTGGCCCCATAAACTCGTGATCCAGTGGTCTCCTGGAGGGATAAAGGCAAAAGGGCTTATCCATGTGCCTTTTTTCAGCCTCAAAATAGCCCATGCTGTTTAAAAGGGTGAAGGTCTGGCGCACCAGGCTTGGATTGCTTGGCTGAAGCTCCTTTTTCCATATCTGCCAGAGCTGCTTCTCCAGTTCCGGATCGGCCAGGCTCTTGTTCCTGTCCTGCCTGCTCCGGGACAAATCCCCTACAAGCTTACTGCGTCTGGCTATAAGTGAGGCCAGCTTTCTATCCAGGGTCTTAAGCTCCTGGATGGTTTCCATAGGCCTTTGCTTCATTAGTCTCTACCTGCTGTTGATGATCACCACGTCTGCGATGCAGGCCTGTTTAATACTATTTATATCCTTAAGCAATAGTTGAACCCTGGGTTAAAAATGCTTTTGACATATCCTGCCCCTTGACCCTGAGGCAGGGTTTGCATTACCCGGGATAAAATTTATCAAGGGAGCATAACGTGAAATTACTGGAAGCCCGGAAAATCGACCCCCAGGTATCATTTGACCTGCCCACATACATGGCTCTGGCCCAGACCGGGGACCTGGAAGGAGCGGAAGTGTCGGAAATACTTAACTACTGGGAAAAGTGGCTTCCCATGCTCAGCATCTATATCCTGGGCAAAAAAAAGGGCTACCTGGCTGCGTTCATGGACAGGCCGGTGGAGGAAAAAATCGATGAAATCTGGCCGGACTCGCCTTCAAAGGGGTTCAAGCTCCAGGCCCTGGTACAGACCATGATCACCTGCGCCCTGCAGGAACTGATCCCCAGCATCGGCCGGGATCAGTGCGCACCAGTGCCCAAGCCCAACAGGATTTTAAAAAGATCCCTGGCCCGGGTAGGGCTGGAGTTTTCCAACCAGGGGACTTTAAATTACAAGTATTCCACCCTGACTTTTTATCCCTACAAAAACGGATGCCAGGTCTGCTACCTTGCCCCGACCTGCCCCAAACTCAATCTCCCGCGCATGGAAGGGCTTTTCAACCCCCCATCATAGTTGTTTCGCCGGAGCAGGCCTTCACGGGACAAGTGATTAAATGCCCGGTCTAATCCAGGACCTTGAACTCTGCACGGCGATTTTGAGCCCAGGCGGACTCATTGGACTCATCCACAAGGGGGTTTTCCTCGCCGTAGCTGATAATCTGCAGCCGGTCCGAAGAAACTCCCAGCAGCACCAGGAATTCATAAGCCGCCCTGGCCCTTCTCTCACCCAGTGCCAGGTTGTATTCCGCGGTGCCTCTTTCGTCGGTATGGCCTTCAATAACCAGGCTCAGCTCATCAAACCTGTTCAGGTGCTCGGAAATCTTCTGCAGCTTGGAACGGGCATCGGCATCCAGTTCGTAGGAATCAAAGGCAAAATGAATGCGGTTGGCGGTGATTTCATCCATTGCCTCCTGTATTCTGGCTTCAGCATCCAATGCATCTCTTTCCCGTTCCATGCGCTCTTCCTGGAGCCTGCGCTCCTCCAGGGCCTGCCTTCTCATTTCTTCCTGGAGCCTTTCCTCTGCTAACCTGGCCCTTTCCTCTTCTGTAAGCTCTTCAGCAGCAGGGTCCGCAGGCGCATCAACTACCCGCTTGCCGCATCCGGTACCGGCAAACATGATAAGGCCCAGAACCAGAGCCAGCAGCACGACTGTCCTGTTTTTCATGCACTTCTCCCTGTAAAACAAGTTGAGGTTTAATATCCTAAAAATCCCTTTCCATTCCCCATGCCGGAGCCTTGGCGTTGCCTTCCCCGGTGGGTATCTCCCTGGACCCGTCACCATTGCGGGTGGTCAGGTACAGCCTGTATTCCCCGCTGCGGTTGGAGGAATAGGCCACAAAGTACCCATCAGGGGCAAAAGCCGGGTCCTCATCATTTCCCGGTCCGAAGGAGATCTGCTTCTCGTTCCCGGTCTCCAGGTCGACGACAAAGATACGGTGTCCGTCCGGTGTCTGCCGGGTAAAGGCCACGAAATCGCCTTCCGGGCTTATGCTGGGGTTGGTATTGTAGCGACCCTCGTAGGAAACCCGCTGCACCCGGCCCGTTTCAAAATCATGGACAAAGATATGCGGGTTGCCCAGCCTGCCGGAAGCAAAGGCCATCTTTGTGCCGCTGGCATCAAAGCTGGGCGAAACATCAATGGCCCAGTGCTCCATTATCGCTTCATCTACACCGTAAACCTCGTCAAGCCAGTATATGTCCGGACGTCCCATGGGGTCCAGGCTGAGAGCCAGTCTGCCCTCGGGGGAAAAAGCCGGAGAAATGACCGTATTGCCAGGCAGGGAAAAAGCTTCTGCCTCACCCTTTTCCAGGTCCCATAACCCCAGGTGGTGGCGATTATCCCGCATCAGGGTGAAAGCGATCCTGCTGCCGTCGGGAGACCAGGCGGGGCTGAGGGTGATGCCTCTTAAATCGGTCAATCGTGTAAGATCAGTGCCCTGGGGGGTTACAGCCCAGATATCCTTGTTTCCGTTCTGTTTGCGCTCAAATGCAAGCCTTGATCGAAAGAAATCTCCGTTGCCGGTCAGGTACTCCATTAGTTCTGCACAAAAGCGCCTGAGCATCAAAGGCACCTGATCCATGTCCTGCAGTTCATAGGCCCGCCCCAGGATCATCCTCTGGTCAAACACTTCGAAGGCCCTGATCTCCACCGACCCCGGCCCCCGGGCCTGCTGCTCCAGGCCGATGGTCAACAAAAGATCCACCCTGGACAGGTTGAACTTGCGGAAATCGATATCCCGGCCACGCACACCCTCTACATCGGGACCTCCCAGGATATGGCCCGGCTCCACCTGCATAAGAAAAGGCAAAAGATTCAGGTTGTTCTGCAGGCCGTCATAAATTCGGCTGCCAAGCTTAGGATCGAACAGGACCTCTGACCTTAGATCCCTGGGAGGGGCGATAAAGACGTTAATTCTCTCCTCCCCGGGCCCGAATATATCTATGCGCAGGGCATCCTGGGCCCCGGCCTTAAGGGGCTGCAGGCTCACCAACATGATTGCCGCCAGTAAAAAAAAGTAAAAGCTTATTCTGGTCATATAATTTCTGATTGACTGGTTAAGGTTATAATGCAACCGAGTTTCACTCGTCCCCTCATTCTTCTCCCCCATGCCCCATGCTCCCTGCTCCATGCCTCTTCCATTCACAGCATATCCTGCAGGTTGAAATCAATTTCCAGGGTCCTGATATCCCCGGGGGGCGCGGGCAATCTGGATGTGTCCTCGATGGCCCTCAGGGCTGAATTGTCAAAATCGCTCCTGCCTGAACTCTCGACCACGCTGTAATCCAGAATGCGGCCACCGGCATCGATCTCCACCCTCACCCTGACCACCAGGTCCTGTTCACGTCCTATTCTGGGGAATCTCCAGTTTCTCTTGATATGCTCGGCAGCTATTGCCTGGTAAACCTCCAAAGCCCCGCTCGGCTCCCGGGCCGGGCGCTGGCTTCGTCTCTGCTCCGCCTCTTCCTGCAGTTCCGCCAGGGCCTGTTGCCTGATCTCCTCCGGAGTGGGTTCCGGGTCAGGTTCAGGTTCCGGCTCAGGCTCAGGATCCGGCTCCGGATCGGGCCTGGGTACCGGCTCGGGGTCCGGTTCGGGTTCAGGTTCAGGTTCAGGCTCCGGCTCCGGCTCCGGCTCAGGATCGGGCTCCGGCTCAGGATCGGGCTCAGGCTCTGGTTCCGGTTCCGGATCGGGCTCGGGCCTGGGTTCCGGCTCCGGGGCCTGCCTGGCGAAATGCGCAAGCTCTACCTCGTATGCGTGCCGGGTCAGATCTTCTGGAAATTCCTGGGGACGTTTACTGAAGGTGATAAAAGTTACCAGAATCAGGGCCACATGCATGAGAAAGGAAACCAGGAAAGATACTATCTGCATGGAATCAGTCTGTGTCCAGTTCGGCCAGTACTCCCAGACGCTCAACACCGGCTTCCCTGATTGCGGACATGATCCGGACCACCCGGCCATAATGCACATCCTGATCAGCCCTCAGGTAAACCGGCCTGTCCCTTTCCTGGATCATTCTCTGCAGATGCCCGGCCAGTTCATTGAGCTCCACCTCGTATTCATCCAGATAAATTACGCCCTCTTTGTCCACATGAACCACCAGGGTGTCTTCATCATGGGGAAGGGTCTCCACCATGGTGGTACGGGGAAGTTGAACCTCCAGCCCCTGGCTGAGCATGGGAGCCGTAATCATGAAAATTATAAGCAGTACCAGCATCACGTCCACTATGGGAGTAACATTGGTCTGCGTGATATATCCTTTGCCCAGGGGATCGAAATCCATGCCTTATCTTTCTCTCTTTTCCATCCAGGGCAGTTCTCTCTGGGCCCGGTTCAGAAAAGCACCGGCAAAATAAATAAGATCCGACTGGATGCTGTTCAGGCGTTCCCAGAGTATGTTGTAGAAAATGGTGGCCGGAATGGCCACCACCAGCCCGAAAGCCGTGGTGATAAGGGCCTCGGAAATGCCCGGAGCCACAGTGGCCAGGGAAGCCCCCCTCTGTACGCCGATGGCGTGAAAGGCATTCATGATGCCCCATACAGTGCCCAGTAGCCCGATGAGCAGGGAAGAGTTGGCGCAGATAGCCAGAAAAGGCAGAGAAGAGGAGAGTTTTTTCAGATGGGTGCTTACCCCCTGTCTCAGTACCCGGCGCACGTTGTCTTCGGCGATGCGAAACTTGACACTGGAGGAAAGATGACTCTGTTCCAGCTTCTGTATCTCCTTGAGGGCGGAGAAACCTATACGGTACAGGGGTGAATCAGCATCCTGACGGACCTTTTTCATGGCCTCGGCCAGGTCCGATGCCCTGTCGAAAATCTGCAGCTGGTTGCCTACATTCTGTGTAAACCTTTTGTAGGAAATGAACTTGTAGATTATAATTGTCCAGCTGGACACAGACATTACCAGAAGCACCAGCATGATGAACTGGATGAGCAGAGAGGCCTGGGCCAGCATGCTCCAGAGTCCCTGCTCGGGAAGAAAGATATCCATAAAAAACCTCAAAGGGTATTGTGCGCGTAATTTCTCAGGCTGGTTTCAGGGCTTCCACTATGCGGGGCAAAGCGGTTTCTGCCGGTTCATCCAGCCTGATGTCCGAAATATTCTGGAAACTGGTCCGGCCCAGGTTGACCTCGATAACCCTGCCTCCCTGCTCCTTGACCCACCGCGGAAGAGTTCCGGCAGGCGCCACGTCCCCGGAAGTGCCGGCCACAAGCACCAGGTCCGCTGCCAGCACCAGACGCCT
>PWFB01000098.1 GCA_003553695.1 Desulfonatronospira sp. | reverse complement strand
TCATGGGCCGCTCCCTGGGAGGCGCGGTGGCAGCGGAACTGGCCGTTCACCAGAAGCCCGCCGGAGTAATCCTGGAGTCCACCTTCCTGAGTGTCCCGGAACTGGGCAGGGACCTCATGCCATTTCTTCCGGTAAAGCTTCTGGCCAGATACAGCTACGATACCCAGTCCAAACTGCAGGACTTTGCAGCCCCGGTACTGGTCATTCACAGCCCCCAGGACGAGATCGTGCCCTACAGACACGGCCGCACCCTTTACTCTAATGCCCTGGAACCCAGATACTTTCTGGAAATCCAGGGGGACCACAACTCCGGCTACAAACAGAGCCGGGAGATCTACCTGGACTCCCTGGAAAAATTTTTCCGCAAGTATGGTGCACCTTGAAAAATCGAAACAGGGACCGCAATATTTAATTTAAGATCATCCTGCGCCTGCAAAAAAGACTTTTTTGCAGGCGCATCAAGTATGCAGGCGGGCGATCCCTCTTTAAAATATCTGCGGCTAGACCTTGATGACCAGGGGAACCACTATGGGATCGCGTCCCAGGATCTTGCGGAAAAACTTTCGCAAAGTGGAGCGGATCTTTTCTTCCAGCTTTTTGCTTTCTCCAGGGGGAATATTTTCAAAAACATCCAGGAGCAGGCATTTGGCATCTTCCAGGATGTGGTCGTACTGCTGCTCAAAGATAAAGCCCCTGGACAGGACTCTAGGGCCCATGACCATCTCCCCGGTGCTTTCGCTTATGACCATGACCACGATTACCAGACCCTCCCCGCCCAGGATATGCCTTTCCTTGAGCACGGTGTGCCCCACGTCGCCCACTCCCTTGCCGTCCACCAGGATGGAATCCGAGGGGATTTTTTCTTCCAGGCGGATGCTGTCCTTTAAAAAAGTCACCGGCTGACCGTTTTCCACAATCAGGCTTCTTTCCGGGGCCACTCCACATTCCCTGCCCAGGGCGGCATGTTTGAACAAGTGCCGGTATTCGCCATGCACCGGGATCAAAAACCTGGGTTTGACTGTTTTAAGCATGGTCTTGAGCTCTTCCTTGTGGGCATGCCCAGAGGCGTGAATGGCCCTGACCTTTTCGTAGTAAACCTCCGCCCCCAGGCGGTAGAGGTTGTTGATAACCCTGGTGATGGCCTTGGTGTTGCCTGGAATTATCCTGGAGGACATGAGCACCGTGTCACCGGGCTTGACCTTGAGCTGCCGATGCTCCCCCAGCGCCAGGCGGGTCAGGGCGGACAGGGGCTCTCCCTGGGAGCCGGTAAGCAGCAGCACAGTGCGCGAATCATCCACTCCCGATATCTCATCCAGGCTGCAGTAGGTCCCGGAATTGACCCGCATAAAGCCCTCTTCCATGGCCATTTCAATATTGGAGGCAAGACTTTTCCCGCTGACAGCAACCTTGCGTCCATACTCCTGGGCCAGATCGAATATTTCCTGCATCCTCTGAATATGGCTGGAAAAAAGAGTAACCAGTATCCTGCCCTGGGCCTCGGCGAAAACTTTGCCCAGGGACTCCTTGATTTCCCTTTCAGTAAGAGCGTAACCTTCCCGTTCCACGTTGGTGGAATCGGAAAGCAGCAGGCGCACTCCCTCTCTGGAAAAACGGGCAAAGGCATCCAGGTCGGTAAAGTGTCCGTCCAGAGGGTCCGGGTCCAGCTTGAAATCCCCTGTATGCACCATTCTGCCCACAGGGGTCTCAATACCCATACCAAAACCCTCAATAATAGAGTGGCAAACCTGAAAAAAATTAAAAGTCAAATCATCCACATGCAGGGGGGTCTTGTCATCAACCACCTCCAGGCGGGTGTACTCCAGCAGATTGAACTCCCTGAGCTTGTTTTCCACCAGCTTCAGGGTAAAGCGTGAGCCGTATACAGGGGCGTCCACATAGGGCAGAAGCCAGGGCAGGGCCCCTATATGGTCCTCGTGTCCGTGGGTGAGGATGATGGCTTTCAGCTTGTCCCTGTTTTTAATTACATAGTCGAAACGGGGTATGACCACGTCCACACCCAGCAGAAAATCATCCGGGAACATGAGCCCGCAATCTATAAGGACCATGGTGCCGGAAGTCTCCAGGACCATGCAGTTTTGTCCAATCTCACCCAGACCTCCAAGGGGGGTCAGAGTAAAATAATCTTTATTATCAAGCATTTATACTCCAAACAAAACAGATTTCAACTTGACACGGCAGGCTTACCAAGCCTTGGAACAATTTCAAATTAACATGAAAAGATATCTTATTTATAAAAAAAACACAAGTTCGCGACAAAGCAAAAAAGCCCCTGGTCTGTCTTTGCAGGCTTAACTCCGGAGGCGGACCTCCTTGAAGCAAAGAAAAACCAGGGGCCTTTATGGATAAAAACTGGTTAAGCAGGGTAATTTTTCAGGTTCAGGCCATCATGCTTCCTGGGCTCTGTTTTCGGCAATAACCTTTTCCGCTATGGGACCGGGACATTCCTCGTAATGAGCAAATTCCATGGTGAATGTTCCCTGGCCGCCGGTCATGGAGCGCAGATCCTGGGCGTACTGCAGCATCTCGGCCATGGGCACATGGGCCCGCACCGAGGTGATGCCCTTGTCTGACTCCGAACCCAGCACCCGACCCCGTTTGCTGGACAGATCCCCGATGACGTCGCCCATATACTCGTCCGGCACAAACACTGTGGCCAGCATGATGGGCTCCAGCAGCACAGGGCTGCATTTTTCCACCGCCTTTTTAAAGGCCATGGACCCGGCGATTTTGAAAGCCATCTCCGATGAATCCACACTGTGATATGAACCGTCATACAGAGTTGCCTTGAAGTCCACCACCGGGTATCCGGCCAGCACCCCCTTGGCTGCGGCCTCCTGGATGCCCTTGTCCACAGCGGGTATATACGTTCTGGGTATAACACCTCCCACTATGGCGTCCACAAATTCGTAGCCCTGGCCTCTCTGCAGGGGTTCCAGTCTGACCCAGCAGTCTCCGAACTGTCCACGGCCGCCGGTCTGCTTCTTGTAACGTCCCTGGACCTCGGTCCTGCCTTTGATGGTCTCCCGGTAAGGAATTTTCGGGGTCTTAAGGACCACCGCCGCCTTGTAGCGCCTTCTGGCCTTTTCCACGGCCATCTCTATGTGCAGCTGCCCCATGCCGGACAGAAGCATGTCCTTGGTTTCCTCGTTGCGGGTGAGCTGCAGGTTTATATCCTCATCCAGGAGCTTGTGCACCGCGGCAAAAACCTTGTCCTCCTCCCCCTTTTCCTGGGCTGCCAGGGCGTATGACAGGATGCATGGGGAAAGCTGCGGCTTTCGAAGCACAAAGGGATCCCTTTCACTGCAAAGAGTATCCCCGGTAATCGTATTCTTGAGTTTGGCCGCAGCAACAATACATCCGGGTCCCGCAGGCTCCTTGAACTGCACCTGCTTCTTGCCTTCCAGCACCAGAAGCTGGCCAAGCTTCTCCTTCTCGTCCCTGACGGGATTGGCCAGGAGCATGTCCGAGGATAAGGTCCCGGAAAGTACCCGCATGACACTAAGCTGACCGGAAAAGGGATCAGTTATGGTCTTGAACACAAAAGCCGCAGGTTCTTCTTCCGGATGAGACTTTCTCTGCCTGTCCTCTTCTCCCTCCCAGTCCGGGTGCTCCAGGGGCGAGGGCAGCAGTCCCTGCACCGCCTGCAGAAGCTGGGCTCCACCCTTGTTTTCCAGGGCCGCCCCGGAACATACAGGAACCACCTCTCCGGAAAGCACTCCCTTGCGCAGGCCGCTGTAAAGCTCCTGCATCTCCAGGCTGCCCTCCTCCAGGTATTTTTCCATGAGCTCTTCATCGCTCTCGGCGATATTTTCCATGGCCAGCTCGCGCATCTCTGCCACGGATTCCTGCATGTCCTCAGGAATATCCCCTGGGGTGAGCTTGCCATCCGGGGCAAAATAGTAGGCCTTTTCCTCCAGCACGTCCACAAGACCCTTGAAATCCGCTTCTGCTCCTATGGGCATGTACAGAACCACCGGCTTGATCCCCAGAAGGTTCACCAGGCTGTCGTAAGCCATGCTGAAATCAGCCCTTTCCCGATCCATCTTGTTCACCATGACCAGGGCCGGCAGCCCTGCATCCCGGACTTCGGTCCACAGTTTTTTAGTCAGGGGCTTTGCCCCATCCACGGCATCCACCACAAAAACAGCCGCGTCCACTGCTTTGAGAAGATAGCCCATATCCCCGATGAAATTATTGTCCCCGGGGGTATCCACCAGGAAGTGCCTGTTCTTGTCCCAGGTATAAACGAAAAATCCGGGCTGGATGCTTCCGCGCCTCTTGATTTCCTCGGGCTCGTAATCCAGACTGGTGGTCCCGTCCTCTATACTGCCCAGCCTGCTTATGGCCTTGCTCTGATAGAGGATCATTTCTGCAATGGAGGTCTTGCCTGTACCCCCGTGACCCACCAGGGCATAGGTCCTTTGCTTTTCCAACTTGTCCAGCATGCGTTAGCCCCCTTTGTGTGCTGTTGTCCGCCCCTGGCATCAGGCAGCGGGCATGTTTGCTTGATTATCCGCAAGACTTGACCCCGCGTATCTGCGGGACCGATCTGCCGGGCTCAGGGTCCTTGCCTTCTGGACATCTGCCTGCCCGGGAGTTAGATTCCGGTTTTCCCTATGTTTATGGAAAATATCCTGTCCTATTGAAAGATGAATCAAAAGTTGTCAAGCTGCAAATTGCATGGCAGGTCAGGGCAGAAGGTCTGTGCAGCCTGCCTGAACATCATACAGGTAAACAAAACCATGCTCATCCATACCCCTCTGACGCTTAAGCCATCTCAGATCCTGGAGGTTGACCCATGCATCTTCTGGGCCGAAAAATGCCCACAGCCCTTCATTGATTCCCTGCAGGACCTGGGACAGCTCCAGCCGGTTCTGGTGCGGAAAATTAGCGCTGGATATAGTCTTGTGGCCGGGTATAAAAGGTTTCAGGCCTTAAAAAGCCTGGGCCGGAAGATTTATGCCCTGCAGGTAAAAGACACCGGGCCTTGGGAAAAAGGGCTTATATATTTATCCTCCAACCTGACCCGAATGCCGGATACCCTGATGATGGTCAGGGCCCTGCGCTACTTTCAACCTCCGGGACAGGACTTGCAGCAAATCTGCCATCTTCTGGGAATATCCAGGGGATCAAGGCAGCAGAAGCAGCTTCAGGCCTGGATAACTCTTCCCTCAGCCTGGGACAGGACACTTGAGCACAATCCGCAGCTTTTGACCTGCGCCCCTGATCTGGCAGGATTAAACAGCGAGGAGCAAGACCTCCTGCTCCCTTTTTTCCTGGACCTTGGCTGGTCCCTGAACAATGCCCGCAATTTTCTGGACCTGGTAATAAGGGCTCAAAAATCCAGGCATACTGCCATCCGGGAAATGCTCTTGCAGCTGCAGCTGGACAGAATCCTGCCCGGGGATTTAAGCCCCAAGGACAAGATCCGGGCCATCCTGGACAACCTGGGCAGGGCTGCATATCCAAATTATTTCCGCCTCCGGGACCAGGCCCGGAAAAACATAAACAGCCTTGTTTCCGGTACACTCTGGAACTGCATCCATGCGGACAATTTTGAAAGCCCGGCACTGGAACTGCGGGTGCGGGTGCAAAACCGGGACGAACTGCACCAGGCTGCCAGGCAGTTAAGCAGCATTGTCGACTCAGAACACATGCACACCTGGCCGGTATATCCCCATGAATGATGCCCAAGCGCCCAGTCTGCCTGCGTACCTGGATCCACCCCGACATATCCTGGTGGACCCGGAAGTCATCCACTCCCAGGTAACAGCCCGGGTTCTCTCCCGCCTGCCCGGCACTCCATGGTCACTGTGCAGGGATTATCAGGAGCATCTGCAAGAGCATGGGCCTGGAGCACGCATACTTTACCTCAAAAACTACAAGGGCCGGTTCATGCGCTTTTGTCCCGGCACCAGCAGGTATCACTGCTGCGGCTACCGCATCATCCATATCGGGGAAAACTGTCCACTGCGCTGCAGCTACTGCATCCTGCAGGCCTATTTTCAGGACAGGGTGCTCAAGGTATGGGCCAACCAGCAGGACCTCTACAGGGAACTGAAGCAGCACCTTGCAGATGAAAAGAAACTTTTCCGGGCCGGCACCGGGGAATTCACCGACTCTCTGGCCCTGGAAGCCATAACCGGCTATACCGGGGACCTGGTGTCCTTTCTGGGGGACTACCCCAATGTCTGTCTGGAACTTAAGTCCAAGATAGCGGATCTGGGCTGGATGCAAATGGTGTCGGACCCGGCCCGGGTATTGCCGGCCTGGTCCGTTAATGCCCCGGAGATCATAGCCCAGCACGAAAAAGGATCAGCCGGCCTTCAGGAGCGCATGCAGGCCGCCAGGGAATGTGTCCGCCAGGGATTTCGCATCTGCCTGCATTTCGATCCGATAATATACTACCCGGGCTGGCAAAAGGGTTACGCCCGGGCCGTAGAGACAATCTTCGACCATGTAAGCGCCGGGGACATTGCCTACATGAGCCTTGGCTCCTTCAGGTTCATGCCTGAACTGGAAAAAATCCTCATGCGCAACCACCCCGGTGCTGACTACATCTACAACGAATTTATATACGGAATGGACGGAAAAAAAAGACTTCTTCTGCCCCTGAGACTTAAGCAGTTCAGGTTTCTGGTCCAAAAACTGAAAAAAGCGGGCATGAGCGAAAATATGTATTTCTGCATGGAGTCAGAACAAGTGTGGAAGGATGTCCTGGGCTATACCCCCGGGGACCTGGGAGGTCTGGACAACCATCTGTTGCGACTTAGCTTTCAAACCAGGTAGTCCAGCACTCCAGACACTTCATTGACTAACAGGTGGTATTAAGATATAATTTAATGTTTAACTTTACAAAATATTTTTCATGCGAGAGTGGCGGAACAGGCAGACGCACTGGATTTAGGATCCAGCGGTTTTACCGTGGGGGTTCGAATCCCCCCTCTCGCACCAGATAATAGTTTCCTTGATAAAAAACACCTGACCCAGGTTTTTCGCGCCCTGAAAACTAAAAAGAATCCCTAAAGGAGGTCCGTCAATTATGGAATACACCGTGGAAGATGTATCCCCTGTGAAAAAAAAGATCAACATCCAGGTCCCCACCGAGGAAGTGCATGCGGCGCTCTCCGCGGCGACCGCCATGTACAGTCGGGACGTGGAACTAAAAGGCTTTCGCAAGGGCAAGGTACCCGCCTCTGTTGTAGAGGGCAGGTTCAAGAAGCAGATATACAATGAAGCCACCACCGATCTGATAAACGTCCATATCAACCAGATCATGAGCGAAATGAAATTCAACCCCCTTTCGCGAATAGATGTGGACGCAGGGCTTCTGGAAAGGGAAAAGGAATTCAACTATTCCGTGAGCTTCGAGGTTGCGCCGGAATTTGAGCTTCCTACTTACAAGGGGGTCACCATTGAAGAGGAAGAGGTCCGGGTCAATGCCGAGGAAGTGGATCAGGTCATCAACCGTATCCGGGATAATATGGCCGAAATGGTTGTAATAGATGAAGAACGTACTCCCAGGAACAACGAGGCAGTGGTTATAGACTTTGAGGCCTTTGACGACGGCAAACCCATCGAAGGGGTCAAGGCGGACAACTTTCAGATGACCCTGGGGGAAGGAGGAGCCCTTCCCGAGTTTGAAGAGCTGGTCAAGGACCTCAAGCCCGGAGAGACCAAAGGCCGCAACATCACTCTGCCCGAAGACTTCCTGAACAAGAACCTGGCCGGCAAGCCGGTACTTATGCAGGTCACTCTGCACAGCATCAAGGAGAAAAAACTGCCGGATGTAGACGACGAACTGGCTCAAAAGGCCGGGGGATTTGATTCCATGGAAAAACTAAGGGAAGTAATCGAGCAGTCCTACAAAAGTACCCGCAAGGAACTGCACAAGAGCTCGGCTCAAAAAAAGGCACTGGATGACCTCAAAGCCAGGGTGGAGTTTGAGCTCCCCGAGTCGCTGGTGCAGGGACGCATTCAGCAGAAGATATCCGACCTGCAGTCCCAGATGGAAAAAAAGGGCAAAAGCCTGGACTCACTGGGCAAAAGTCGGGAAGAACTGGAAGAGCAGTTCAGACCCGAGGCCGAGGATATGGCCAAGTCACAGCTCTTTTTGCTGGCCGTGGCCAGGACCGAAGGCCTTGACGTCAGCGAAGACGAAATGGATGCCTACATTCAGAAGCAGGCCCAATCCGGGGGCAAGGACCCTGCCCAGCTCAAGAAATTCTACCAGGAAAACAACCTCATGTTCGCTCTCAAGGACAGCCTTCTGGCGGACAAGGCCATGGACTTCATCTATGAACATGCCCAGGTAAAACTGGTCCCTCCCCGGGAAGGTGAAGAGGGCCAACAGCAAGCCGCTCCAGAGTAACCGGGATCTGCATCGGCAAAAACCGTTGAGGACAGGTTTCTAGTCTTTGGGGGACACACTTCAGAAGTTGCATTTATTACAGCAACCACAACTATACACAGCCGGCTTAATTTAACGGGCAGGCCGGTGAAAATTCGCCTCCAAAATGATTCAGGCTGACTCTGTGCAGGGAGTCAAGTTTTTTCTGCACGCCCGATATTTTACCTAAGGAGATTTACATGAGCTATAATATACCCATGGTCATAGAGAGTACCGGCAGAGGAGAGCGGGCGTACGACCTGTATTCCAGGTTATTGAAGGACCGCATTATCCTTCTGGGCACTCCCATTGACGACCACGTGGCCAACCTCATCTGCGCCCAGCTCCTTTTTCTGGAATCCGAGAGCCAGGAAAGGGAAATAAACTTCTACATCAACTCCCCGGGGGGATCGGTTACTGCAGGGCTGGCCATCTACGATACCATGCAGTACATTTCAGCCCCTGTGGCCACCTTATGCCTGGGACAGGCCGCAAGCATGGGGGCCCTGCTTCTGGCTGCTGGTCAGAGAGGGATGCGCTATGCCCTGCCCCACAGCCGGATACTTATCCACCAGCCCATGGGCGGGTTCAAGGGTCAGGCCACGGATATCGATATCCAGGCCAAGGAGATAATCCGCCTCAAAGCCAAGCTGAACAGCATCCTGGCCCACCACACCAAAGTGGATCTGGCCAAGATCGAACACGACACGGACCGGGACTATTTCCTTGAAGCACAACAGGCCAGGGATTACGGGCTGATAGACAGTGTGCTCACATCAAGATCCGAAATTGACAAAACAGGCAAATAAATTAAGATGACTCCAAATTAGTTTCCATCCGAAAATTATTTATTTCCGGATGCTGTAACTGAAGGTTTTCTTTCCGGAAACCAGGAGTTCTTCTTTTGGCAAGGAAATCAAGCAATTATGACGAGGCGTATCTTGCGGTTGACGAATAATTGTACAGATTGACCACGCTAGGCTCGTGGCAGGCTCAGCCAAAGGGAAAAAGAACAGTTTCCGGATGAAAACAAATCAGAAGAACCAGAGGTGACTCATGGCCAAAAAGAAAAACAAGCCTTACGTTTCTGACCTTGGCTGCTCGTTCTGCGGCAAGACCCAGGACGAGGTGGACAGGCTCATTGCCGGACCTGATGTATATATATGCAACGAATGCGTGTCCCTGTGCGATGAAATCATTGCTCAGGATCATGCCGAAGAGAAGGAAGCTGACGACACCCTGCTGCCTCCTTCAGAACTGAAAAAGGCCCTGGACGATTACGTGGTGGGCCAGGAAAAGACCAAGAAACTCCTGGCGGTGGCTGTTTACAACCACTACAAGCGTGTGCGCTACGTTAAGACTAAAAAAGATGACGTGGAACTGGACAAGAGCAATATCCTGCTCATCGGTCCCACCGGATCGGGCAAGACCCTGCTGGCCCAGACCCTGGCCCGGGTGCTCAAGGTGCCCTTTGCCATAGCCGACGCCACCACCCTCACCGAGGCCGGTTATGTGGGTGAAGACGTGGAAAACATCCTGGTTCAGCTCATGCAGAACGCCGATTATGACCTGGAATCCGCGTCCAAGGGCATTATCTACGTGGATGAAATTGACAAGATAGCCCGCAAATCAGACAGCCCCTCCATTACCAGGGATGTTTCCGGGGAAGGAGTCCAACAGGCCCTTTTAAAGATCATCGAGGGCACCGAGGCCAATATTCCCCCCAAGGGAGGACGCAAGCATCCCCAGCAGGAATTCATCCGCATGGATACTTCCAATATACTGTTCATTGCAGGGGGGGCTTTTATAGGTATGGACAGAATAGTCCGGGAAAGAGTCCAGAAAGGAAGCATGGGATTCGGGGCCGAACTGGGCAGCCAGTTGGGGACCACCCAAAATGAGCTCATCAGCATGGCCCATCCAGCTGACCTCATCAAATTCGGGCTTATACCCGAGTTTGTGGGCCGAATCCCTGTAGTGTCTTCCCTGGAAGAACTCACCGAAGACGACCTGGTGCGCATCCTGACCGAACCCAAAAACGCCCTGGTCAAGCAGTACCAAAAGATGTTCGAACTGGACAATATTAATCTCAAGTTTACCCAGAACGCCCTGCGGGCCATCGCTGTCAAGGCCATGGAAAGAAAGACCGGGGCAAGGGGGCTTCGAAACGTCATGGAATCCATAATGATGGATGTCATGTACAGCCTGCCGTCCCTGCAGGGGGTGCAGGAATGTCTCATCAACAAGGAAGTGGTGGAAAAAGGCATTGATCCCCTGCTCTTTTACCAGCAGGAGGCCAAAAGCGCTTAATCAGGGATTATGGTGAAATAAGGACAACTTTTCTCCATGACTATTCTTTTGTCGGCGACGATACCGGCATCGATAATCCCGAGCTAAGAGCCAGGGTTCGGAAATAGTCCCCCCTTATCCGCATTTTTCAATGGCCCTGTGCAGGGCCTTGACTGCCAGGGATGCGTAATGCCTCTTGGACTCCGGCATCCCAGGCAGGGCCAGCATGACGTCTCCTGGCTCAAGATCAAGAGCCTGGTCCAGAGTCCTGGACATGGCCAGTTCGCAGGTCATGGAAGCGCAGACCACGCTCGCCCCGCACCCCTGGCTGAAAAATGACGTCCTGGAAATCACCCCTTGTTCCAGGCCCAGATATATTTCCACCCTGTTGCCGCATGAACCGGTCACAGCGGCCATGCAGTCATAGTTTTGCATCCTGCCCATGTAGTCCGGGTTCTTCCAGCGCCTGTATATCTCCGGGCCGAAGTCCTGCAGGACTTTGGAATCCACCCTGTGTTGCAGTTCGTCAAAGGCCCTGTGCATGCTTTCATCCATTTTAATGCTCCCAAAAATGCCTGGGTTTCACCGTCCTGTTCAGCCTCTTTGCACCTTGAGCCTGGACTCCAGATCCGGATCAGGCTCCACCACCAGGCTTTTATGCACCCTTTCCACTTTGACCCGGCCCGGACCGGCACCTTTTACCGGCTTTACATCTTTTACCAGGGCGCACATGATCCTGGCCCGGCTTTCATGTTTCTGAAAACTGGCCAGAGCAGCCAAACCAGCTGCTTCTTCCACGGTCTTTTCCGGGACGTCTTCGTCTTTGCCCCGGCGTTTCAATATGGTGTGCGCCCCGGGACCGTCCTGGGCATGCAGCCAGTAGTCGAACCTGGAGGCATACTCCCGCAGAAGGTCCCCGGCCACCCGGCTGTTTCTGGCCCTGAGTATGGTGTAACCGTCACTGGACCTGAACACATGCGCCTTTCTGGCCAGGTCGCTTCTGGCATCTGAGACCTGCGGATGTCTTTTTGCTGCACCTGATTCTGGTAAAAAAGCCTTGTCGCTATCCGGTTCCGGTTCAGCCAGCTCTTTTTTTCTCCTGGAGACCGCCTCCAAACCTCTCTTGCCCTTCCTGGCCCTTTTAAAAAACCACTGCATGTTTTCCCGGACGGTTCTGCCCGGGTCCAGTTCCAGTTCATGCTCCAGGCCATGGTGATCCATTAATCTCAGATTGGCGGTTTTTTTCTCCGGGTCCAGCCGGTAGAGATGGTTCTGGATCATTTTTCCTTTATCCTCAAGTTTTACCATCTCCAGAAGACGCTTGTGGTCTTCCTGGATCTGGTGCAGTTTTTTCTGCAGTTTTCTGCTCTTTTTTTTCTCCTCTTTTTCCCGGGCTTTGGCTTGTGGAGCATCAAGAAGCCTTTGCAGTTCAGGTTCTGCAAAAGCCGAACAAGCCTCCAAAGCAGAATCAAACTCCCGGCACGTGACGCTGTCCGTGATCCTGAAGCAGCTGAGGGCAAACCTGTTCCCGCCTTTTTCACAAATGAAAAATCCTTCTGGCCGGCCTGCGGCCAGGTCATGCAGAAGCCGCCCGGCCTCGTCAGTCCTGCGCCGGGCCAGTTCCTGTCGAAGAGGAGGAGTAAGCTGGGGGTGGATTTTCCAGATATCTTTTTCAACAGAAAAAGACTCCAGGTCAGGCCATGCAATGCTCTGTTCCGGATAAACCCCGGGATCTCCCACCACACTCAGGCCCTTGACCAGGTCCAGTTCGAGCCAAACAGGGTCAGCAGAAAAAAGGCGCAGGAAAATGCGCCTTTGGGGCCACATACTTATCATATCCAGTATGCGCCTGTTTTTTATGTGCTTGCGAAGCCGCATAGCATGCGCTGGCGGCTTTGAAGGATTGGGAGGTTTAGTGCCGGAGAGGCTGAAAAAGGCCTGTTTACGGGAACAGGCCAGGATCAGGCTGCCCCTTTTGCCCATGTCCAGGGTATAAAGATCCCTGCCCGGCATATAGACCTTTTCAATGCGAACGCCTTGAACTTTTTCAAAAAGCTCCTGGACGGCGAACCGGAAAAAATTGGCCTCCATAAAAGATCATCCGGGGCGGTTGCATTCCCCGGGTAGATGCTTGAACTACCCGGCAAAAACAAAACAGCGGGTTGCGTTTTCAGACAAACTAAACACTTCAGGGCCAGACAGCAGGCCATGAAAAAATACGGCTTGCGCGTTGGGACTGCTAGTCACCGTGCAGGGCTTCCTGCTGCTCCTGTCTGCTCTTGCATTTGATGCACAGGGTGGTTACCGGCCTGGCCTTGAGCCTGGGCTTGGAGATCTCTTCACCACAGTCTTCGCACTCGCCGTATGTACCGTCTTCGATGCGCTCCAGGGCCTCGTCGATCTTCTTGATGAGCTTGCGGTCCCTGTCCCTGAGTCTCAGGGTAAAGGCCCGGTCTGATTCGGCTGAAGCCCTGTCAGCAGGATCAGCGTAAATTTCCCTTTCTCCGGTCATGTCCTCCAGAGTATCTTCGCCTTGTTCCAGAATTTCCTGCCGCATTTTCCTGAGAATTTCCCTGAAAGAATCAATGTCAGCCTGGTTCATTACGTGGGTCTCCTGTTGGATGATTTAAAAAGGGCAACGCCCCTTTCCAGCATGGCAACCTTCACATTCTCCGGTCCCGGCCGGAGGTTCTGCAGTCTGCATGCAAAAAATGCGTTGCTGCTTTTTATTCAGAAACTGCTCCGCAATAAAAATTACCTTATAACTTATAATACCGGTGATGTAAAGATATGCCCCTTGTTTTTGTTGTCCTGAACCTGGAAATCGTTTATTCTGATGTAACTGTTCACCATAATGATATGACCTTCAGTGGTCCGGAAATTCGGCAAACAGGACGTAAAAACTCGCTCCAAGGAAGCGTAAATCAAAACCTCTTCAAGTTTTTTCAACCAAAAAAGCTTCAATTCTATTACGCTTTGAATCAAGTTGAGTGTTTAACGGTTTTGATTAACGCTTCCTACGTCGCTCAGACAGTTTACGCCCAGTTTGCCGAACCCCCGGCCTCTGGCTTTTCGTCCGCAGGTGCTGAACAGTTACATTCTGATCATTATTGGACATGACCCGGTAGCTGATTTGAGTCTTGACCAACCCCTTTTCCTCAATGGAGAACCAGGACATGAAAATCACCCAGCAGCAGATCATCAGCGCTGTTGTTGACGAATCCCTGACCCGCCCGGACAGTATTGTAACGGAGATGGTGCAGGGACGGCGGCTGGTGGGTGTACAGACTGAGCAGGGGGCGGGGATATGCTCCAGGGTGCCTCTGGATGACGCCCTGTTGGGTACCGGACCTGATCCAGGCCTTAACCTGTCCCTGCACCAGCTTTTGCCTGGACTGGAATACCAGGACACTGAGGAGGCCTCTTATGCCCTGGCTGCTGTAAACTGTATTCTGAACAACCGCCGGAGCGAAATACAGGCCAAGGCCCAGGAGCTTATCCTGGAGCTTGGCCGGGGAAAAAACGTAGCCGTTATCGGACATTTTCCCTTTGTGCATAAAATAAAAAACGCATTCAACAATTTCTGGGTCCTGGAAAAAAGGCCCAGGGATTTTGATCTGCCCTCTACAGAACTGCCCCGGATTCTCCCCCGGGCCCAGATTATAGCAATTACCGCCACCACCCTTTTAAACGGCACCCTGGCTCAAATACTGAACCTGTGCCATTCTGGCAGCATCAGAATGCTCATGGGCCCAAGCACCCCCATGGCCTGCTGTCTGGGCCCAATGGGAATCCACTACCTGGCCGGATCAAGGGTGCTTGAGCCCAGGGAGGTCTTTACAGGCATCAAAAGCGGGCTTTGCTTCCGCAGCCTGTCTGGGGTAGAGAGCTTTATACAGCCAACAGGCAGGACCAGAACCTGATGAAACCATTGGCCAGGTCAGTAAAGTAAAGATCCAGCAGTACTGGCCCGGGCTGCTCCAAAATTATCCTTGACACCTCAAGCTCTGTGTTTTATCAGTTTCTTTTCTAAGTGCGGGAGTAACTCAGTGGTAGAGTGCAACCTTGCCAAGGTTGAAGTCGCGGGTTCAAATCCCGTCTCCCGCTCCATCTCAATCAATTTGAAAACAACGGGCGGCATAGCCAAGTGGTAAGGCAGCGGTCTGCAAAACCGCCATTCTCCGGTTCAAATCCGGATGCCGCCTCCAATAATGAAAAAGCCCGGGACAACCGCACCAGACTGCTTCAACCTGCAATCCGCAACAATCCAGACAAGTAACTGCTTCCTCTGTATCCAGAAATTAGATGTTTTTCAGCTAACGATACCAACTGCAATTTTTCCAGACCGCTCAGGTATGGAATATTACAAAATCCAAACAGTCCATATTTTCGGAGGTAAACCCAGTGCAGAACACTGAATTTTTGCAGATCAACGACCTGGATCAACTTCTTGACCGCGTCAGGCAAAAATATGACGTAACCTTTGAGCCCTTGCGTATTAAGGATCTGACCCTTGAAATCCTGCAGATAGCAGATATGGAAGCCTATATCGACCACCTGGCCGAAACATCCCGGGACGGCCTGGAACTGCCCCTGTGGGCCAAGATCTGGCCGGCTTCGATGATGCTTGCCTATTACCTGTGTTCCCTGCCCGTTGAAAAGCAGCTGGACATGCTGGAGCTGGGTTCCGGAGTGGGGCTTAGTGGACTGGCCGCCGCTGCCAGGGGACATAAGGTGCTCATCACCGACAATAACCTGGATGCCCTGCTGTTTGCCAAAATAAATATCCTGCAGAACAACCTGCAGGACAATGCTGCTGTTCATGCAGTGGATTTCACCGCGGATCAGCTGCCCAGGCGATTCGACTGCATCCTGGGGGCGGAAATTCTTTACCATGACAAAAGCTATCCGCCGCTGCTCCGGTTTCTGGGAGAACACCTGGAAACTTCCAGTGTCAGTGAGATAATTCTTGCCTCCAGCAAGGCCAGAAAGTCGCCTGCTTTTTTCCAGGCAGCCCAGGAAAAATTCCAGGTCAGCCACAAGACCCTGGAGTGCAGGGACAATCCCCCAGAAGATAATGCTGACCAGGAGAGCCACTATATAACCCTTTATCGCATGAAGGCCCGGCAGCAATGATAAAAATCGGATCCAGCCCCAAAGGTTACACCCAGGAAGCGGACAAGGCCGTCACCCCCGAAGAGACCGCGGAAAAGGTCACCCAGGCTTTCACCAGGCACGGACAGGCCATTTTGAAGGAAGTCAGGCGAATTGACACCGGCCGTCTGGATATACCTGTTTACTTCAGCTATTACGGAGTCAAAGCCAGGGAAATGGGCGTGCCCAAACGCCAGCAGATGGGCAAGGGAGCCTCTCCTGTCCAGGCCAAATGTTCAGCTTTAATGGAACTGGCTGAAAGATATTCTTTTTTCAGTTTTGCCGCCAACAGTGACCATTTCACATGTTTATCCTGGAAAGAGGCCAGCTCAAGATGGGGGGAGAGACTGCTGCCTGTTTCGGAAGTAATCAAGTCCGTCCAGGAGGACATTTCCGAAAAAAAGGCCCGGGAAGCCCTGAATCTTCTGCAGTGGCGCTTCACCCCGGCCCTGAATGTCTATACCGGAAGAGAAGAGTATGTTCCCCTGGACTGGTTCAAAAAGCTCAATGAATTCAACGGAAGCAGCGCCGGCAACACCTTTGAGGAATCAATTCTTCAGGGCGCATGCGAGCTTGTGGAGAGGCATGTCAGCGCACTGGTGGACAGGCAGCACCCGGAAACACCCACCATAAACCAGGAAAACATTGCCAGTCCAGTCCTGCGGGATCTCTTAAACAGATTTGCCAGACACGACATTCAGGTATGGCTCAAGGACTTCAGCCTGGGCTATCCGGTCCCCACTGTGGGGGCCCTGGCCTACGATCCTGGAACTTTTCCGGGCCTTAGCGAAATCGTGTTCACCGCTGGAACCGCCACCTCTCCGGAAATGGCCGCCATCCGGGCCCTGACCGAAGTGGCCCAGCTGGCCGGAGACTTTCATTCCGGAAGCAACTACGAGGCCTCAGGCCTTCCCAAGTTTGCCTCTTTAAATGAGGCCCGCTGGCTTACCCGGGGACCAAACATGGACATTGACCGGCTTCCGGACATTTCCCGCCCGGACATGGGGCGCGAACTCATGGAACTGTCCAGGGGGCTCAAGCTCATGGGTTACAACCTGTACACTGTTTCCACCAAGCACCCGGACCTGGAAGTGCCCACCAATTACAGCTTCGTACCCGGATTTCTGTTTCGGGAAAGAACGCCCGGAGCCAGTATCGGCATGTTTGTGGGCCGCATCCTGGCCGAAGAGGAAGAACCTTTTACAGCCGCACAAAAACTTGCAGAACTGAGCAGAATATATCCAGGTGCCTCTTTTCTGCCTTTTTATCAGGGAATGAACCTCTTGAGGCAAAAAGCCCATGAACAGGCCGCGGATTATTTTGCCAAAGCCGAGACCCTGCAGCCGGACAGGGAATCACGGGCTCTTAGCGCCTTTTATTTTGCCTATACTCTGTCCTGCATGGACAAATGGCCGGAGACCATTGAACCCCTCACCCGGGCCATAGAACTCGACCCACAGGTCAAGGAATATTTCAATCTGCGCGGGGTTGCTTATTTCAAACAAAAGGATTATGAGCCTGCCATAAACGAATTTCAAAAAGCCCTGCAGCTTGACAGTGGATCGATCATGGACATGTTCAATCTGGCAGTATGCTACAAAGAACTGGGGCGTAAACAGGCCGCATTCGACATGCTGCAAAAGGTCCTGGAAACGGAGCCCGGACATACAAAGGCCCGCAAGTATCTGGAGGAAATAGAGGCCTGAACCTGGCTCTAATTATGCCTCAGAAAAAGCATTGACAATAAGCCGCTCTTCAGCATATTATAAAAAGTATTGTACTTAGCAGATCTGGCCGTTACAGGCTTGGTATATTCTCTACAGGACGGGATGTACCCCGGAAATAAAGGGTGTACATTTATCAGAAAAACAATCAAGGAGGTATCAAAGATGGCAACTGTTGAATTCAAGGGCAAAACATTTGAAGTAGATGAAGACGGCTTCCTGCAGAAATTCGAGGACTGGTCCCCTGAATGGGTGGACTATGTAAAGGAAAGCGAAGGCATCAAAGAACTCACCGACGAACACCAAAAGGTAATCGAGTTCCTGCAGGACTACTACAAAAAGAACGGGATTGCACCCATGGTTCGTATTCTTTCCAAGGTCACCGGCTTCAAGCTCAAGCACATTTACGAACTGTTCCCCTCCGGACCCGGCAAGGGCGCCTGTAAAATGGCCGGTCTGCCCAAACCCACCGGGTGCGTCTAAAAGACTGCGCATGATCTAAAAACAAAAAGCGGCTCACTAAACCTGGGCCGCTTTTTTATTTGCTGATGCTTGCCAAATTAAGGCAAAGCTCCAGCTTTAGCTTAACCCTGGCCGCCTCATCCAGTCTGCCCCTTTTCTGGCATCCGGCCACATATAACCTGGACTTGTCCTGCAATGCCTGCACGACCAGGGCCTTTTTTTCCGGCTCCAGCCTTCCTTTTTTCAGAATATCCATCAGGGAATGGATACGCCACAGGTCCAGCCCGACGATGCTTCTTGACAGCTGGTCCGCGCGGCCGCCCTGTTTCACGGTGAGCACCCGGGGCAAAAGCCCCACCGGATGCTGCCGGGTGACCCTCAGCCACAGGTCGTAGTCCTCACATGCCCGCATGGACTCCTTGAATAAAAAGCCCTGCCGCACTAGATCCATGTGCATCATGACGCAGGAAGGGCTGATGAGACAGAGTTTCAGGCTCCTGCCAAAAATCCAGCCGGCAAACTTTTGATGCCTGCTGCCGGGATTCACCCTTTTGCCCTTGCGGATCCAGGCCTCCTGGGTCTGGGAAATGCGAAATCCTGAATCCTGCATGAAGCCAAGCTGAAGTTCCAGCTTTTTCTCCATCCAGTAATCATCGGAATCCAGAAAGGCCGCATAAAGGCCCCTGGCCAGGCCCAGGCCCAGGTTGCGGGCAGCAGCCACTCCTTTGTTTTCTTGATAAGCCACCCTTAATCGCTTATCCTTGAACCCGGACAGAATTTCAAAGGTGGCGTCGGTGGAGCCGTCATCAACCACGATGAGCTCAAAACCTTCAAAGGTCTGGCTCAAAACCGAACGTACGGCACAACCGACATGCCCAGCCCGGTTGTAAGTGGGAATAATCACCGAGACCAGCATAAAAACAACATGGATAAGCTTAATAGACCACTTGTTGTGGCGGTTGAATAAAAATCATGCACAAAAACACACACCGCGCATACCGCGGCCTTTGTTCTCCAGGACCCGGAGAAATATCCTACCAGGTGGTTTTGGAGCAAAGCGATCTGCATATCACCAGCGCCCTGGATTTAAGCGCCCCGGCCCTGGAACGGCTGCACCTGGTGCGGGGACGGATAATGGGGTACTCTCAATTCAATCCGGATTTTCTTACTTCCCTCTCTCCCCTTTCCGTCCATTCCCGGTCCCCGGATATAGTAAGGAAGATGGCCCGGGCCGGAGAGCTTTTTCAAGTGGGACCCATGGCCGCCGTGGCCGGGGCCATCGCCCAGGACATTGCGGACTTTCTTGCTCCCCGTTCACCAGAAATAATAATTGAAAACGGCGGCGACATCTACCTGTATTCCCGGCGCACCCGGACCATAGGGCTGTTGCCCCATCCTGAGGAGAACATGTCCCTGGGCATAGTCATCCCCGCCACCGGTTTTCCCTGCGCGGTATGTTCCTCTTCGGCCAAAGTGGGGCACTCCCTGAGCCTGGGACAAGGAGACCTGGTGGCGGTCAAGGCGCAGAGCGGGGCAGTGGCTGATGCGGCTGCCACTGCCTTTTGCAATCTCATCAAGGACCGAAAAGGCCTGTCCAGTCTCAGCAAAATAGCCGATAAATTCCTGGGTACACATATTAGCGGAGTGCTGGCCCAGATGGGTGAAGACATGGCGGTGATGGGGGATATGGAGCTTACAGCTTTACAGTTTCAAAATCCGGAAAGAAAGACATCCCGGATGAAAAATTTATAGTCAGTTGGGTATGACTCTACTGGCAGCGTCTTTTAGTTGACGCCCAAGCGGCGAATCGGTATTGACCTCTTTTTCCACATTGGCCACCCCTTTTAGAACCGTGGAGTGCCTGCGGTTGAAGCGCCGCCCTATTTCCTTGAGGGAATGCTCTGTATATTTGCGGGCCAGGAAAAATGCCAGATTTCTGGCCTGTACATGCTGTTTCTTCCGGCTCTTGGAGCAGACCTTCTCCCGGGGCAGATCAAATACCCGGCAGACGGACTGAATGATATCCTCCAGATCCAGGCTCTGCTCTTTAAGCTCATAGTTCTTGAGCACTTCCAGGGCCATCTGCTTGGTGATGCGTTCCTTGAGTAATCTTGCCTTGATTACCAGGTTGCTAAGGCAGCTCTCAAGCTGGCGGATATCGGTCTGGATGCGCTCCGCCAAAAGATGGGACACCTCCTGAGGCAGATCGAGCTGGAGGCTGGAGGCTTTCTGGCGCAGTATCTCCTGCCTGGTACCCAGGTCGGGCTTGTCAATGACCGCCATGAACCCCCGGCACAGCCGGGAAACAAGGTTGGAATCCAGATCATTCAGCTCCTTGGGCAGAAATGTGCTGCTTAAAACCACCTTTTTGCCCTGACCCTGCAAAGAGTTAATTGTGGAGAGAAATTCAGTCTGAATTTTTTCCTTGCCCTGGAAAAAATGGATGTCCTCCAGCATGAGGATATCGATCTGATCCCGGTATCTGGCCTTGAACCGCTCAACCTGCTTGGACTTGATGGCCTGAATCAACTGGCAGGCAAACTCTTCAGCTGTCAGGTAAGCAATGCGCAGAGTCTGTCTGTTGCTTCCATTGGCCAGGTTGTTGCCCATGGACTGCACCAGGTGGGTCTTGCCCAGACCCGTGGAAGAACACAGGAATAGCTGGTCCGATGATACCTGTTCCCGGCAGAAACTCCTGGAGGCAACGAAAGCCAGCTCGTTGCTGGGGCCCACCACGAAATCCTGGAAACTGTATCTGAACCTGGAAACAACCTGGATATTGCTTTGCAGGGGCAGATGCCTGCGTATTTCTTTGACAGGGGCCTGCTCCGAGGCACCCAGGGGAGCAATGGCCTCACCCTCCCGGCTTGCTGTGATGTTTAGACCTGGGGTGAACCCAAGAACATCCTGTCCGGCTTCCAGTATCATGTTCTGGAGGCGCTCACGTACCCACGAAGCCACGAATTCATTAGGGGCCTGCAGCTTGAGTGCCTTCTGATCCGGATCGAATGCGCCCTGAAGGGGCTTAATCCATAGCTGAAAAACACCGGATTTCAAGGATTTTTCGAGAATTATCTGAATTCGTTCCCATGCGTTTGTCATGGGTAAAGCTTTTAGCAAAGCCTCCTCCACATACACAAACGGCAAATTACGCCTTTTTGATCAGGACAGCCCCCTTGTCACTTTTAAATACAAAATGTTGATATAGTTGTACTTAATTTTAAATAAACCTGTTTTACGGCCTTGGCATTGAAGTATACAAGGGTGATTAAAAATCAATGAGATATGGGAGCAATAATGCCTTTTTTCAGATAAGAAACACTTATTAGTAGAAACCAAAATTAATTTTTTCTTCAAATTTCTGTTTTTTACTGAAAAATAACCCCGAATAAGGACAGTATGTTCAAAACTTCATCTTTCCTGAGACGCCGGCAAAAAGGCAGCTTTTCATCTGAAATAAATTCCTGAGGGAAAAGTACAGACTAGGGAAGTAAAGTCAGGTCCGGGACCTGCCGACTGATACAGAACACTGAAGCGGTTTATTCCGTAAGGCTGGATCACCCTATGGAGGTGTTTCTGCTTACAAGGACTTGACAACCATTAAATCAGTTACAAATATCACAAGATTTAAGCCTGGACACTCTTGATAAAAACAATGTCCACTCCCGGTTATCAACCCAGGACCAGTGCTGTAGACCCTCTGTCATCTGCGCCTGGAAAGAATCCCTTTTGTCACGCCAAGAGATTACAAAAGACAGAGTGCAGAGGACCTGCTGCATCAGGGAAATAAAGACAGGGATTCATCAAGCCTTTGGTGTGTCAGGCAGGAAAATCAAAGAGTTACAGATCTTTTTTTAAAAGCCGAAACCAGTCTTTAACTTTTTGCAGTTTCACCCCCTGGAGGAAAAATTGAACAATGACCATAAGATAGACAAGGAAGCTTCCTGGCACTCCATGCCGGTGAGAGAGGTTCTTGGTCATCTGCAGACCTCTGAAGACGGCCTGGATTCCAGCCAGGCCGGGCAAAGGCTGGACAAGTACGGCCCCAACAAGCTTCCCAGGGCCAGAAAACAGGGGCCTTTCAAGCGTTTTCTGCTGCAGTTTCACAACGTACTTATATATGTTCTGCTGGTGGCCACCATTGTCACCGCCCTTATGCAGCAGTGGGTGGATTCAGCTGTGATTTTCGCCGTCTGCCTGGTCAACGCACTCATCGGATTCATCCAGGAAGGCAAGGCGGAAAAGTCCATGGAAAGCCTGCAGGGCATGCTGGCCCCCGCAGCCACAGTCCTGCGGGATAAACAGAAAAAGACTCTGCCCGCGGAAGAACTGGTCCCTGGAGACGTGGTAATACTTTCAAGCGGAGACAAGGTTCCGGCTGATCTCCGCCTTTTCCAGGCCAGGGACCTGCAGATCGAGGAAGCGGCCCTCACCGGGGAATCAGTACCAGTGGCCAAGAACATTTACGAGGCAGATCCCGAAGCCGGCCTGGGGGACCGCTCCTGCATGGCCTTTTCCGGAACCATGGTGTCCCACGGGCAGGGAGCGGGAGTAGTAGCCGCCACCGGGGCTCATACCCAGATAGGCCGTATAAGCACCATGCTGGCCCAGGTACAGACCCTGACCACCCCTCTGCTGAAGAAAATAACCAGGTTCGGCCACTTCCTCACTGTTGCCATTCTGGTGACGGCTTTGGCCACTTTCGCCTTCGGCATCCTTGTGCGCGGACTTCAGCCATTTGAAATGTTCATGGCCGGGGTGGGCCTGGCCGTATCCGCCATACCCGTGGGCCTGCCGGCCATAATGACCATAACCCTGGCCATAGGGGTGCAGAGAATGGCCCGCAGAAACGCCATTATCCGCAAACTCCCGGCCCTGGAAACCCTGGGGGCGGTGACCACCATCTGCTCCGATAAGACCGGGACCCTGACCAAGAACCAGATGACGGTGCAGAGTATTCAGACCTCTGAAGACCTGTACTCGGTAACAGGTACAGGCTATAATCCCCAGGGGAAATACAGGCTGGAGGGCCAGGACATAGATCCCCTGCAGCACTTTCTGCTGGCCGAAACCCTGCGTGCGGTCCTGTTATGCAACGAGGCCCATCTATACCACGAAGAAAATGAGGATACCTATCGCCTGGAAGGGGCCTCCACCGAGGGAGCCCTGGTGGCGGCAGCCATCAAGGCCGGACTGGACCAGAAACAGGAAAACACGGACCGGCCAAGAATTGACAGCATCCCTTTTTCTTCGGACAGAAAATTCATGGCCACCCTGCACGACTACAAGCAGGAAGGCGGCCGGCGTATCATCCTCAAGGGCGCCCCGGAACGTGTGCTGGAAAGGTGCAGCCACCAGTCCGGCCCGCAGGGCCCGGAAGAACTGGACCCGGATTTCTGGCACAAGAGCGGCGAAACCATCGCCTCCAGGGGCCAGAGGCTGCTTGCGGTGGCTTACAAGGAAGTCCCGGAGAACAAAAAAGGTCTTGAGGAGGAGGATACCCGGGAAGGCTTCACTCTCCTTGGACTGTTCGGGATAATCGATCCTCCACGGGAAGAAGCGGTCAAGGCTGCTGCAAGGCTCATCGGCAGGTGCGTTTCAGTGCGCGACTGCCAGTCTGCTGGAATAAACGTAAAAATGATCACCGGGGACCATGCCCTGACAGCGGTGTCCATTGCCGACGAGCTGGGCATAGGCGACGGGCGCACCTTTCTGACGGGCAAAGACCTGGAAAAGATGAGCGATGAGGAACTTGATCAGAAAGTCACAGGGGTGGACGTCTATGCCCGCACCAGCCCGGAGCACAAGCTGAGACTGGTGCAGGCCCTGCAGGCGGGGGGAAACATCGTGGCCATGACCGGGGACGGAGTCAACGATGCCCCTGCACTCAAGAGGGCCGACGTGGGCGTGGCCATGGGCAAGGGCGGAACCGAGGCCGCCAGGGAAGCCTCGGACGTGGTCCTGGCCGACGACAATTTCGCCTCCATTGCCAATGCCGTGGAAGAAGGCCGCACCATTTACGACAATCTTAAAAAGGCCATCCTGTTCATCCTGCCCACCAATGGAGGGCAGGCCCTGGTGGTCATGGCTTCCATTGTGCTGGGCATCGGCCTTCTGGGCGAAGGAGGGGAGTACACCCTGCCCATAAGCCCCCCCCAGATTCTGTGGATCAATATGATCATAGCGGTCACTCTGGCCCTGGCCCTGGCCTTCGAGCCCCCGGAAGGAAACGTCATGAGCCGCCCCCCCAGACCCCCGGACGAACCCCTTATCTCGGGATTTCTCATCTGGCGCGTGGCCTCGGTATCAGTGCTCCTGGTCATCGGGACTCTGTGGCACTACCAGTATATGCTGGCGGGAGGTGCTTCCCACGAACTCGCCTCCACCACAGCCATCAACACCCTGGTGGTGGGACAGGTCTTCTACCTGATAAACAGCCGTTTCATCCACGAACCGGCCTGGAGCATCCGTGGTTTTCTGGGCAGCCGGGCCGTGCTTATCTCCATTGCCATTCTGGCAGTACTGCAGCTGGGTTTTACCTATCTGCCCTTCATGCAGTACATATTCCAGACCGAGCCGGTCTGCCTGGAGTCCTGGATCAGGATAATACTCTTCGGGATTATCCTGTTTCTGGCCGTGGAGATGGAAAAGGCCTTCTTCCGCAGAAGAACCGGGGATTGAGCATCAGGACACGGCAATAAGCATAACCCCGACCAGCATGACCAGAGTGGCTGTCACCCTGGTCTTCATGTCCTTTTCCAGGAAATAATAGCCGCCAATGAGCACCCCCAGGACAATACTGGTTCTTTTAATGGCAATTACGTATGGCACAAGCCCGATCTTTATGGCCGCCATCTGACACACGAAGCCCACTCCGGTAACAAGGCCTATGAGCAGAAGCGGGGTCAGATTGGCCTGCATTTTGCCCTGCAGCCGTCCCCGCATACAGAAAAGAACCACTGTCAGGCCCAGGGAGATAAAACTCTGGATACACACCGCCCAGAAAAAGGGGCTGGTGGCCATGACTCCGATCTTGTCCATATTGGCGGCCACACTCCAGATAAGGGCCACCATCAGCATCAGCCTGGCCCCGGGATCGCGCACCAGAGCCCTGATAGGGCTTGACAGCGTGGCCTCCTTGCCCACCCCCAGCAGGTAGGAGCCGCCTACAATGAACAGCACCCCTGCATACCCCAGGGGCGTGGGAATATCCCCCACCAGCAAGGGAGAGGTAAAAAGCAGAAAAGCCGGGGTAAAGCTTAAAAGGGGCAGGGTGATGGAGAGATCAGAAGTGCTGATGGCCCGGATATAAAGGACCGTGGCCAGGATATTCAGGCCTCCGCCCACAAGAAGGGCCCACCAGAACTCAGATGGCAGGTGAACCGGAATGGGGGTGAAAAAGATCAGGGGCAGGATAAAGGGCAGGCTGAAAACCTTCCACACCCAGGCAATGGTGAATACGTCCATGCTCTGCAGGCTTTTCTTGCACAGCCCGTCCTTGGCAGCTTCACAAACGGCGGTGATAAAGGCCAGAACGATCCACATGCGATTTACTTATCCGGCCCTGCTATGGGTCCTGGGATTCTTGCCCAAGCTGCAGAAGATCTCGTAGGAAATGCTGTCCAGCCATCCGGCCATCTCCCGGGCGCTTATTCCCCCGGCTCCTGAGCCGCCCAGAACGAACACCTGTGAGCCGGGACAAAGATCATTCACCCCGGTGGCATCCACAACGCTTAGCTGCATGCAGACCCGGCCCAGCACAGGCAGCCTGCGGCCCTGATAAAACATCCAGCCCCGGTTGGAAAGCCCCCGAAAATAGTTGTCCGCATACCCGCAGCCGATGACGGCCATGCGCATGTCCCTGGGTGCGTTAAAACAGAGCCCGTAGCTGACCCCTGCTCCTTTTTTCAGGTCATGCAACGCCAGAACAGGGGCCCTGACTTGCATGGCCTGTGCCAGGCCCTCACCCTTATAGGCCCAGGGGGTATGCTCAAAGGGATTGTCCCCGTAAAGGGAAATACCGGGGCGCACGCAGTCCAGATGGGTTTCGGGGTGAGCCAGAATGGCCGCGGAATTGGCCAGGGACTTTTCAAATACATATCCTCTGGCCTGCCAGGCCCGGCAGTAGTCTTTATATCTGTCAAGCTGTCGCAGCACCTCCTGCCTGCCCTGGACAGAATCCGCCTGGCTCAGGTGAGAGGCCAGCATGTGCAGCTTGAGCCCCCGGCAGCTCTCCCAGATCTCCAGCAACTCCTGCAGGTCTCCACCTCTGAACCCCAGCCGGTTCATGCCGGTTTCCAGCTTAAGAACCACCGGAACTTTGTCCCTGAAGCTGCAGGCGACCTCTTTCAAGGTCTTCAACTGCTCCCAGGAATGGATAAAGGGAATGATCCTTTGCCGGTCCAGAAGCTGGTAATCCTCAGAATAGACCGGTCCAAGCAGTGAATAGATTTGAGAATTTTCCAGGCACTTTCTCAAGCGCGCTCCCTCCTGGACGCTGCCCACGCCGAAACGATCCGCTCCAGCCTGATGCAGGCTGCGGGCCGTTTCTTCCAGCCCGTGTCCATAGGCATCACCCTTGATCACCGCCATAACCTTACTGCTGGTCTTGCGGCCAAGAAGCAGAAAATTATCCTTGAGGCACCGGGAATTTATCTCTACCTTAAGCATGTTTACAGTCCCTGCTTATCCGCCAATTGAGGACATGACCCGCCGGCAGAGGCTCTTTTCCTTCCTCCCACCGGACATGAGCTCATGTCCCATGGGTTTTTTGCGGCCGGCCCTCTCCATGACAAGACGCAGCCTGTCCGGGCCGACTTTCGGCGAACGGATAAGGGGCAGGAGACTGTATTCTTTATCCGAGAAAAGGCAGGTGCGCAGACGTCCATTGGCTGTAACCCGCAGGCGGTTGCAGGTGGCGCAGAAATGTTCGCTCAAGGGGGATATCACTCCCACCCGGCCCAGGCCCTGACCGGGTTTATACATACGGGCCGGCCCATGGTTAAGACTCAGACTGTCCACCGGCACCAGATCTGTCAGCTTTGCCGCCTGAGCCAAAAGATCCGCAGAAGACCAGTAATAATCCTTTTCCCACAGGGTCTTCTCCCCTATGGGCATAAACTCGATGAAGCGAACATCCAGGGGCCTGTCCATGGCCAGGCGGATAAAATCCCCCAGCTCGTCATTATTTACCCCTTTTAGAGCCACGGCATTGATCTTGATCCTGATCCCTTCTTCCAGGCAGCGGTCAATGCTGGCCATGACGCTGCCCAGCTTGTCCTGTCCGGTTATGCGCTGGTACTTGTCCCGGTCCAGGGTGTCCAGGGAGATATTCAGCCCTTTGATGCCGATGTCGCGCAGGGCCCGGATTTTCCCGGCAATAAGGGTAGCGTTGGTGGTCAGTCTTATCTCCATGTCCGGCAGTTTGCTTTTTAGCCGGTGCAGAAAATAAAGTATGTCCCGGCGGACAAAAGGTTCTCCTCCGGTCAGCCTGACCTTCTGTATATCCATGCCTGAAGCTGCCTGGAGCAGGTACAGCATGTCCTCGTAGGTCAGGATATTTTTGTGGGGAGTAAATCCGGAGCCCTTGACTGGCCGGCAGTAAAAACATCTCAGGTTGCAGCGGTCGGTTATGCTCAGGCGCAGGTAGCTCACTCCCCGGCCATAATTGTCCTGTATCATTTTGGTCATTCTCCTCAAAAAACAGCTTGTTGGTTCCCAATAACTCCTGCCTCTGGGCCAGGATCAGGGATGATGCAGCAGAACAGCTGCGTCAGAAGCTTATACCATGAAGGCCGGGCAGGCAAACTTCCCCGGCTTTCATGCCTGCCGGGACCTGGGCCATGCAGATATTTTTCGGGTGACTGCTTCCGGACTTGCCATTACTCTGGGAAAATCCTATATAACAATAGTGTCCAAAACTAAACCGGCAATCTGTTCAAGTAAAATTTTTATAACTATTCAGCACCGCGGGCGAAAAGCCAGGGTCCGGAGGTTCGGCAAACTGGGTCCCGCACTTACTTTCTTAAGTCTGCCCAACTTTCAAAACAAGATTTGCCAGAAAGTAAGTGCGGGATTTGAGCAACGTAGGAAGCGTTAATCAAAACCGTAAAACACCGAACCTTATTCAAAGCATGTTACAGGAAATATCCTGATTATCAAACCCGTGTATAGGTTTTGATTTACGCTTCCTTGGAGCGAGTTTTTACGTCCTGTTTGCCGAATTTCCGGACCACTGGAATTCATATAATCAAGGTGAACACTTACTATTTTTTTTACCTCATGCAGTGAATGACAACCAAGTCCCGGATGAACCCTGGGAGAAAAAGGAATGAACATGGAAAAAGAAAATGTCCAACAGGCCACTTTTGCCGGCGGGTGCTTCTGGTGCCTGGAAAGCGACCTGGCCAGCCTTGAAGGCGTTCTTGAAGTGGTATCCGGATATACCGGGGGCCATACAGACAACCCCGCCTACGAACAAGTGGCTACAGGCCTCACCGGTCATTTTGAAGCAGTGCGGGTAGCCTTTGATCCCGGCATCATCAGCTATAACCAGATTCTGGACGTATTCTGGAAGTCCATCGACCCCACTGATTCAGGAGGACAGTTCGCGGACAGGGGCAGCCAGTACAGAACAGCCATATTTTATCACGATGATAAACAGCGTGCTGCAGCCGAGGAATCCAGAAATGCCCTTGACGCCTCGGGCAAATTCCAGGCCCCGGTAGCAACCCTGATCCTGCCCGCGGACGAATTTCACCCTGCAGAAAGTTATCATCAGCAGTATTACGAAAAAAACAAGGAACACTATCGCCGCTACCGGGTGCTTTCCGGACGTCAGGATTTTCTGGACAGGCACTGGGGGGCTTCGGCTCCAGGTTCCGGCAACCACAGGACCAGGGTATCAGAGCATCCCGGGGTAGAGCTGACCCCGATGCAGTACCGGGTCACCCGCCAGGACGGCACCGAACCCCCCTTTGACAACGAATACTGGGATCACAAGGAAGAGGGTATTTACGTGGACATAATCTCAGGCGAGCCCCTGTTCAGTTCCAGAGACAAGTTCGATTCCGGCACCGGCTGGCCAAGCTTCACCCGTCCCATCAAAGAGGAAAATATTGTACAGCGCCCGGACCACAGCCTGCCCAGCCCCCGCATGGAAGTCAGAAGCACAGGCGCGGACTCCCATCTGGGGCACGTATTTAACGATGGTCCAGAACCCACAGGCATGCGCTACTGCATCAATTCCGCAGCTCTGCGCTTTGTTGCGGCAGAAGACCTGGAGCAGGAAGGCTACGGGGAATTTGTGCACATGTTCAAGGGGTAGCCTGGTCCAGCATGCAGGAACTGGAGCTGACAGTCGAGCGCCTCATCTGGCGGGGCCGTGGTCTGGCCAGGCTTGAATCCGGGCAGGTGGTCATCCTGGAGCCCGGGGTATTCCCGGGGGAGCGCATCCTGGCTGAAGCAACCAAGATCACCAGGGACCACATTCAGGCTAGGTGCACCCGCATTCTGGAGCAGGCAGAATACAGGTTCGAGCATCCCTGTCCCCTGGGTGATCTTTGCGGGGGCTGCCGCTTCGGGGTATTGCCCTACCAGGTCCAGGTGCATGAAAAACACCGGGTGCTGCATGCGGAAATCCGCCGCGCCCTGGGACGAAAGTGGTCCAGACAGGCTCCCGATGCAATCCAGGTATTTTCCAGCCCCGAGAACTGGGGCTACCGCTGGCGGGGCCAGACAGAAGTCATGCACGGCCGGCCCCATGTAAAATCCCTGGGCAGCCAGGAAAATCTGCACTGCCCCAGCTGCCTTCTTCACGCCGCCCCCCTGGCCAGAACCCTGCCCGGCATCTGCCGGGATCTGTCCCCAGGGCGCTACATCGTTGCGGCCAGCCCCCTGGATCACCGGGTCCTGCCCCATACCAGCCGGGAATGGCTTGAGCTTCCACTGAAAAACTTCGAGGTCAGTCTCCTGGTCCGCCCCGGTTCATTTTTTCAGGCCAACTGGAGGCTGAACCAGGACCTGGTTAAATACGTACATACCCGCCTGGCCCACCTGGAAAACGTGGCAGACCTGTATGCCGGAGCCGGCAACTTTGCCCTGGCCTGCGCCGCCGGGGGACATAAAGTCCTGGCCCTGGAATCCGACACCGGGGCAGCCAAAGGAGCCATGCTGGCCGCAAAAAGGGGGGGGCTGCAAAATATACGCATCCACACCGGGGATCTGCGCAGTATGGAGGCCATGCGGGCTGTGCAGAAATTTTCCCCTCAGTGCCTGATCCTGGATCCGCCCAGAAGCGGTGCAGGCAGAAACCTGCAGTCTCTGGCCGGGATGGACAGCCTGCAGCGCCTGGTATGGATCTCCTGCGATGTGGTCAACACCTGCCGCGACCTCAAGCCTTTTATGGAGGCCGGCTGGCGTATACATGAAACGGCCATGTTCGACATGTTCCCCCAGACCTGGCACATGGAGGTCGTATTTGTGCTGGAAAAGTCCTGATGCCGACACACCCAGGGATACACAGCCCCCTGAAGGAAGGGTAGATACGCTGAAAGGCTGCTTAAATGAATTAATCAGGACTTTAAATCCCAAGCGTTTTTGTATATGTTTCTTTTATAAGGTAACCTGAAAACCAGATACTTTTCCATGCAGCAATTTTTATTTGACAATCTTTTCCGGGCCATTGCCTGCCTCTGTCTGATACTGGCTCTGGCCGCCTGCGGGGATGATCCATACGAGTCCGTGCTGGACCAGCCCCCCCAAAAGGCCGGAGTTCTCACCGTGGTCACCCGCAACGGATCCACAACCTTTTATCTGGATCGCCATGAAGTAAAAAAAGGGCCGGAATACGACCTGGTCATGGAGTTTGCCCGGTCCAAAGGGTGGGAAGTAAACTGGAAGGTGGTCCCAACCACTGCCGAAGTTTTAAAGGTCCTTGAAGCCGGGGGAGCGCATCTGGCGGCTGCGGGCCTTACCCACCTGGATTCACGCAATGAGCGTTTTGAACGCGGCCCGGCTCACAGCGAAATCACCCAGCAGGTGGTCTGCCACCGGCTGATGAATCCCATGCCCGGCAGCCCGGCAGATCTGAAAAACGTGGACCTCAGGGTTACCGCCGACTCCAGCTACGCCGAAAGGCTTGATGAACTCTCTGAGGAGTATCAGGACCTGGATTATACTCCGGTTGAAATAAGCACTGAAGTTCTTCTGGGCCAAGTCTCCCAGCAGGAAATCGAGTGCACTGTGGCTGATTCCAATATTGTCCAGATCAACCGGCGCTTTATGCCCCGGCTGTCCATCGCTTTCGATATCACCGAGGGCCAGAACCTGGGCTGGTATCTGCCAGAGGGCTATGAAGACCTGGCCCGGGAAGCCTTCTCCTGGATGAACAGCCGGGAGGGGGACGAGGCCATAAGCGAAATGTACAGCAGGTATTACGAACACATCTCCAAGTTTGACTTCGTGGACCTGCGCGCCCTGAACAGGCGTATAAAGGAGCGCCTGCCCAAGTACAAAGAGTATTTCCTGCAGGCGGAAGAAGAAACCGGCATACCGGCTGATCTTCTGGCCGCCCTGGCCTACCAGGAATCCCACTGGGATCCGCAAGCCATAAGCCCCACCGGAGTCAGGGGCATCACGATGCTTACCCTTAGAACAGCCAGGCAACTGGGCGTTGAAGACCGCCTGGACCCGGCTCAGAGCATCGAGGGCGGGGCAAGGTACCTGGAGGAACGCTACCGGCTGCTGCCAGAGGACATACCCGATCCGGACCGTCTCTACCTGGCCCTGGCCAGCTACAATGTTGGCAGGGGTCATCTCCTGGATGCCCGCCAGCTGGCCCGCAACCTGGACAAGGACCCGGACTCCTGGGAGGACATGCAGGATGTTCTGCCCCTTCTCTCGGACGAACGCTACTACCCGTCCCTTCGCTACGGCTATGCCCGGGGCTTTGAGCCGGTGCACTTCGTAAGCCGTATACGCAATTACCGGGACATCATAGCCAGGG
>PWFB01000194.1 GCA_003553695.1 Desulfonatronospira sp. | reverse complement strand
GTTATCATGGCTTTCTGGGTGCTCATCCCGGAGGACGACAAAAACTTTAAGCAGCGTTCCACAGGAAGTATTTTCCTGGCCTCAGCCCTGGCTTTTTTCCTTCTGGAAATGGCGGATAAGACCCAGTTGGCTGTAATCACCCTGGCCGGAGCTTTTGAAGCATTCTGGCCGGTGGTGGCAGGGGCCACCCTGGGGATTCTTGCAGTCACAACCCCGGCCCTCTTCCTTGGCTGCCGTTTTGCTGCAAGACTGCCCATGAAGTTCATCAAAATATTCGCCTGCAGCCTTTTCCTTTTGATTGGATGCTGGATTCTTCTGGATACTGCAGGATTTCTGCCCCAATACAGTTTTTTCCAGCCGGCAAATTTTTTTGAGGACCTGCGGTAAAACATGCAGCATTGCAGGGTCCAGGCAAAACAGCTGCTCTTGAGGTATATATGACATCCAAGGACAACCCCGCCCTGGCCGTTATTGACATGCAAAACGATGTAGTTCTGCCCGGTTCACCCTGCTATGTGCCCGGTGCCATGGAAACCATCCCGGCTATCCGCAACCTTGCCGAGCACTTCAGAAAGAATAAGTGGCCGGTGATATATGTTGTCAGGGGCCACCGCCAGGACGCCAGCGACCTTGAGTACACCCGGCTGCAACTCTTTATGGACAAGGGGGGCATATGCGTAACCGGGACAAAAGGCGCTGAGATTGTTGACGGCCTGGAGGTCATGCCGGAGGATTACATCCTGGAAAAAAAGCGTTTCAGTGCCTTTTTATTCACCGAATTCGACCTGTTGCTGCGCCGCCTGAACATCAAGACCCTGGCCATAGCCGGCACCCAGTACCCCAATTGCATCCGCTCCACCGCAGTAGACGCCCTGGCCAGAGACTACCGGGTGGTTGTGGTCACAGATGCCTGCTCTGCCAGCTCCAGGCGCATAGCAGACAACAATATAGAGGACATGAAAAACATGGGCATAGAATGTCTGCCACTGGACAGTGTTGTTGGGTAGTGGATTTCCATTTGGAAGATCTTTCTTTCCGTATACAGAACCAGCTGGTTTTCTTTATAGATAAGGAACATACAGAGAATTATGGTCAAAAGGGACTGACCCTTGCATGGGCCCCGACCTGCTGACGACAAAAAAATAGAGGTCTGAGGCTGCAGGATAAGCTTTAATCAAGGAACCCCATCAGACATGGACTGGAAAGAAAAGCTCTCATTGGACCGCGAACATATCTGGCATCCATACACTTCACTCATCGACCCTCTCCCGGTCTATCCGGTGGAGTCGGCCAGCGGTGTGCGCATAAGGCTTGCCACCGGCCAGGAACTCATTGACGGCATGTCTTCCTGGTGGGCCATGATCCACGGCTACAACCATCCAGAACTCAACCAGGCTCTGGCCAGGCAGTCGGAGAAGACTTCTCACGTCATGTTCGGAGGGCTAACCCATGAACCGGCCATAGACCTGGCCCGGGAACTTATCCGCATCACTCCGGAAGGGCTGGACAAAGTCTTTTTCTGTGATTCCGGCTCGGTATCCGTGGAGGTGGCTCTGAAAATGGCTCTGCAGTACTGGCAGGCCAGAGGGGATGCATCCAGGAAACAATTCTTGAGCCTTAGATGCGGCTACCACGGGGACACCTTCGGGGCCATGTCCGTGTGTGATCCCCATAACGGTATGCACAGCCTTTATTCCGGCTTTCTCCCCAGGAATATCTTTGCCCCGGCTCCGGAATCCACCTTTGACCAGGAGTGCAGCCCCCTGGAGCTTCAGGCTGTAGAAGAGATTATGGCCGAACACCATAAGGAACTGGCCGCTTTCATCCTGGAACCAATAGTCCAGGGAGCCGGGGGAATGCGCATGTATTCACCTGACTACCTGGCCCGGGTGCGGGAACTTTGCCGCAAGTACCATGTACTTCTTATCGCCGATGAAATCGCCACGGGTTTTGGCCGCACCGGAAGACTCTTTGCCTGCGAACACGCCGGAATTACTCCGGACATAATCTGCCTGGGCAAGGCTCTCACCGGGGGATACATGAGCATGGCCGCCACACTCTGCACCACGCAAGTCGCCGAAACCATATGCCGGGGCGATCCCGGCGTTTTCATGCACGGTCCCACTTTTATGGCCAACCCCCTGGCCTGCAGCGTTGCCCTGGCCAGCATCCGCCTTCTGCAGGAAAGCGGCTGGCAGGAAAAGACCGCCCGCATCCAGGAACAGATGCAAAAAGAACTCATGCCCGGAAATAAGCTTCCCGGCGTACGCCGGGCAAGAGTGCTGGGCGCAATTGGTGTCCTGGAGCTGCACCGGCAGGTCCCGGTAGGCGACATCCAGAAAATTTTCGTCCAGGATGGGGTATGGATCAGGCCGTTTATGAATCTCATTTACATCATGCCCCCGTATATAATAGAGTCCGGGGACCTGAGCACATTGACCTCAGCCATGCTCAAGGCTGCAAAACACATTGGATCTTGACTGCTGCCTGTCCATAACTGTAATATTAAAAAAATGTAGCTGCTTAAAACCTTTTTCTCATAAACGAGAGGTAACGCCGTGGAAAGGAAAAACTGGATAAACAAACTGGATGACCTGGACGAGGATCAGCCCAGAGAAGGCAACAACCCCAAGCGCAGACAGTTCGCGATGGGCCGACCTCCGGACAACCTGGTACCATACATTGCCGGCGGAGCGGGCATCGTCCTGGTTATTATCCTGGTGGTCATATTCGCCAGGGGCGGAGATGACGTGTCTTCTCAGGAAATACAGGAAATCTCTTCAAGGCTGCAGGCTTTGGAAGAAAGTATGCAAAGCCTGGAAGAGCAGGCTGAAGAAAGACAGGTGGCCTTTACCGATATCTGGGAAACCTCCCGGGATTTAAACCGCAGGCTTGAAGTCCAGCGGGAAAACATTGATGACATGCGCCAGCAACTGGCCGCCCTGGAAGAAGATCCTCCAGCCAGGCCTGACCCTGCCCCGGTACGGCCTCCGGAACCGGCAGAACAACCAGAGCCGGAGCCTGACGCCGAGCATGTCTACCATGAAGTACAGGTAGGGGAAAATCTTTTTCGCATTGGCCTTGAATATGGCTTGTCCGCGGATGAAATCCGAGAACTGAATGACCTCGGACCGGACGATCCTATCTATCCCGGTCAAAAACTCAGGGTCAGCCAGTAGGTGGCAGTCTTTTGGATTTTCCCCAGTGTTTTTTTGTAACCGGCACTGATACCGGAGTGGGTAAGACTGTCATCAGTGCCCTGCTGGCTGCCGGGCTTGAGGCCTGCTATTGGAAGCCGGTACAAAGCGGAGCAGCCTGCGGGCTGGACAGTAAACAGGTTGCTCTCTGGGCAGGGCTTGGTCAGAAGAAAATCATTCCCGGGGTCTACACACTCCAAGAACCCCTTTCCCCCCACCTGGCAGCAAAGCGCCAAGGCGTCCTTATCGATCCTGATGAACTGCGCATCCCGGATACAGAAGAAACCCTTATCATCGAAGGTGCCGGCGGGATCATGGTGCCCCTGAACGACGACCTGCTCATTCTGGACTGGGTGCGGTCCCTGGCCGTTCCAGTGCTCATAGTCGCCCCCAACAGACTGGGGGTGATTAACCACACCCTGTTGACTATAAAGGCCATTGGCTGTTGCGGTGTGAAAATTCTGGGGGTCATTTTAAACGGCCAGCCCAATATGGATCATGTTCAGGCCATTGAACATTTCGGCAAAACACCGGTCCTGGCCCAGGTGCCGACCATGCCGGAAATCACCCCCCGGGGACTTAAATCAAAATTTCTGGAATACTTTGGATAAGACATGCAGTATTTCCTGGATCTGGCCCTGAAAACAGCCCAGGGCTACATTCTTACAGATGCCGAGCAAAAAACGCTTCTGGAACTCCCATACCAGGAAACATACAGACTTTTCCCCGGGGCCGAACTCCTGCGCCGCAACTTCTGCGCAGATAAAATCAAGATCTGCGCCATAACCAATGCCAAGTCCGGAAGGTGTTCAGAGGATTGCGCCTTCTGCGCCCAGTCCGCCCACCACAACACCAGTATCAGCCGCTACCCCCTAAAAGCCCCCGGCCAGATGAGCCTGGAAGGCCGCAATATGGCCTCCCAGGGGGTGACCCGGTTTTCCCTGGTCACCTCAGGCAAGGGGCTTGAGGCAGAAGAAGTGCAACAAGTCTGTCAGGTGATAAGAGAGCTTGCATCTCAGGGCATAAGCCCCTGTGCTTCCCTGGGAGTCCTGCACAAAGAGCAGCTTCAGGACCTCAAGGATGCCGGTCTGAATCGGTATCATCACAACCTGGAAACCGCTCCGGGATTTTTCCCGTCCATATGCACCACCCACGACTACTCCCAGAGAACGGATACAGTACGCCTGGCCAGGAACACCGGACTGTCAGTATGCAGCGGGGCCGTGTTCGGTTTGGGGGAGAGTGACGTCCACGTTCTGGAACTGGCCCTTGTTTTAAAAGAACTTGCCGTGGACGCAGTGCCGGTCAACTTCCTGGTTCCCATCCCGGGCACACCGCTGGAAAATAATGACCAGCTTACTCCTCTGCGGTGCCTCAAGATCATCAGCATTCTGCGCTATATGCTGCCCAGGCAGGAAATCATCATCTGCGGCGGAAGGCTGGAAAACCTGGGGGAACTCCACCCCCTGGTCTTCATGGCCGGGGCCAGCGGGCTCATGACCGGCAATTACCTGACCCGCCAGGGCAGAGTAGTTGCAGAGGATATGCAGATGATCACCGACCTGGGCCTGGAACCGGCTTAGCAACCTCTTACTGACTCATTTCTTTTGTCCCCGGATATAAAGCACCCGGTAATCAACAGGAATCCGGCCGCCTTCACCGTATGTTTCCAGGTACATGCGGCAGAAATTGCCGTAGCTCTGCCTGCCGAACACCGGTTTTCTGCCCGTGTATCCGGCCCCGGTTCCCTTATGGCTCTTTAAAAATCCCTGCACTGAATCATAGTAAACAGTATAGCTTTCAACCCGGGACTTATATTCCGTCCCGGACCTGGATATGGCTGCCATGCATTCCCGGACCCGGGGCAGGGGATAGACCGAACCAAAGCCCGACATGGAGCTTATGTGTTTCATCTGCCGGAAAGTTCCAGCCACGAAAAGAGACAGGGAAAAAAATCCCCCCGGAGACAAGAAACTCAGGCTGCGGGCAATGCCTTGGGCACCACTTGCATACCACTGCATCACCGAGGAACTGGTGAGCAGATCAAGCGATTGTTCCCTCAAGGGCAGAACCTCCCCGTCGGCCTGGACAGGGACAACCCGGTCCAGGGGCAAAAGCCTCAGCATGGGAGAGGAAACATCCATGGCCAGGTAAATCCCCGCCCGGATCCTTTCCAGGCAGTGCCGGGTGAGTAGACCTCCTCCGGCCCCTATTTCCAGGACCCTGGGGTAGTATCCCCGGGGTATGTTCCCGGCGCACCGCCTGGCGGCCTCCTCCTGGATCACTGCCTCTTCCAGGTATGTGCCTGCAGCCCGGTCAAAATATTTTTGTACCTGTCTGCTCATGGATAATTTGCCGTATTCTTTCTTCAGAAATAAAATGCCCGCCTGGAGCGGAAATAAAACTTCCCTGGCCCAGGGCCGCATGCACCTCGAGTACAGCCTGTCTGGAAACAATTCTGTCCCGGCTTCCGTGAATAAGGGTTGTGCAGAATTGCATTTCCTGTTGCTCAATATATTCAGTCCCCGGCTGCATAAGATATTCAAGCCCCCTTGCAAGACCTTTTACATCATCCTGCATGATCCGCGGTGCAGATTTTATCCCGCATCTGCGCCAGAACCAGCGTACAGTGATTTCAGGATCCCTGTCCAGACCAGTCAGCATTTCCTGCAATTTCGAAGCCGGGGTATGCTTGGTAAAATCAAAAAAAGGAGCTACCAGGACTAGATGCCTGGTATTTATTACTCCCGGATTTTGCAGGCACAGGTTGGCCCCCAGGGACCAGGCCAGGACCAAATCCCAGGACTGAGAACCCAGAAGATTCTGTATATCGCTTTGGCTGTTGGAGACAAAAGGAAGGACAAAAAAAGAATGGACAGCCAGGCGCGGAAAAAGCTCAGGATATCCGGCCCAGCCGGAGATGAAAAGCACCCTTTTTGCCATTTACGCTGGTTTATATGGTCCAGTGGAGGAGGGCATGAAGTAAGTCAGGGCGCGGAAAATCAGTCCCCAAGCATACTCATGATGGTGTTGACCACTCCTGAAGAAATAAAGGAGAGATTGTCCGCCAGCTCTGTAGATCCGCGGGCCTCGCTGCCCTGGATAAGTGTTGAACCGGAGGATACGGGCTGAGCAAACTCCGAGGAGTTAAGAGGCGCAACCAGAACAAACAAGTATATGACGGTAATGCAGATGATTTTTTTCATATCTTGGCGTAGGTTATAATTTTATGACTGAACTTGGAGATCGTTAAACTCAATCACAAAAAAAATCAAGGCTTTTTATGATTTATTTTTTTGTCTAGAATATTTATAAACCTGCAGCAAGTTGCTTCACAACAACTTCTAACCCGGAGGACCAGCAGAGTGATCAGGTGGATCAAGCCTTCCACCAGGGCTTTTTTTACAGAACCGTCCCGGGATTCAGATGACTCTCTCTCTTCCAGGCTGCACGGATATGTATACGGCCGCTGGCCGTACTATTATATCTCCATGGCCACGGGCAGGCACCCCTTGTCCGGGCCTGCCGGCAAAGTTCTCCGTGCTGTCCGGGTGCTTCTGCGCACCAATGACTCACGGGCCAGGGCCAGAGCCAGAATAAAATTCGCCCAAGGCTACCACGGCAAGGTCTTGCCCGTGCAGGAGGCCAGAAGACTGGTACAGGTCAACAAAAGCCTGGACCTGGGAAATCTGGAGCAGGTCATTCCCTATGACAGGGCCAGGCGAATTGTGCTTAAAAACCCCTGGCACATAGTGGCCCTGCAGTGCCCCTGCAGAGCCTCCAGCCCGCACCCCTGCGAACCTTTGCAGGTCTGTCTAATAGTGGGCGAGCCTTTTGCAGGCTTCATCCTGGAGCACCATCCCGGCAAGGCCCGCAGCATCACCTCTCACGAGGCCTGTCGCATCCTGGAGCAGGAACATGCCAGGGGCCGTGTACAGCATGCCTTTTTCAAGGATGCCATGCTGGGCAGGTTCTACGCCATCTGCAACTGCTGCTCCTGCTGCTGCGGGGCCATGCAGGCCCACAGAAACGGTGTCCCCATGCTGGCCTCTTCAGGTTACGTGGCATCTCCGGACCAGGAGATGTGCATCCAGTGCGGAGAATGCGCCGATATATGCCCTTTCCAGGCCATTACCATTTCCGGGGAAACACCCGTGGTCTCACAGGACCTGTGCATGGGCTGCGGAGTGTGCGTGAGCAGGTGTCCAGTGCAGGGACTTAAACTCATACGCCAAAAGGACAAAAGCCCTCCCCTGGAGGTGGACAGCCTGATTTATGGCCGCTCATAACATACAGGCAACTACAATTTCAGTTCAATCATTTCCTCCAGCGCCGTCTCCTGGAACGCAGCATGGTCACCAGGAGATTCAGGCAAAGAACTGTGGCCGCAGCGTACCCGAGAGTGCCCAGCAGCGGATGCCCCCAGATCATGGGACCGGTATCCGCGGCAAAGATCATGCTTGCCCCCAGAAAAAGTGCTGCGGCTATTATGCCCGCCACCAGCCTGTTGACCACTGTTTCCATGGTGGACTGCATGCCTTCAAGGTTTTCATGCCGAAAGCGTATGGCCAGCTGTCCCTGGTCCAGCTTGCTGATGATATCCATGGCCTGCCTGGGCAGCTGGTATTGAAACCGAAGCAAGTACCTGAAGTTTTTGTACAGCCCCTTGAGCAGGCTGTCCGGCTTGAATCGCTCCTTGCCTATAGTGCGCAGTACGGGCTCGGCCTCCCCCACCACATCCAGGTCCGGGTAAAGCATCTTGGCCGTCTGTTCTGCGGTTATCAGGGACTTGATCATGATGGAAAGATCCGATGTCAGCACCCTGCCGTGCTCTCGCAGGGCAGTTGTCAGCTCCATCAAAAGCCGGCCCAGATTGATGTCCTTAAGCGGCATGCGGGTGAAGTGGCTGACGATTTCCAGCACCTCCCCCTGCAGGGCATCCATGTTGATGTTTTCCATGCCCGAGGTAAAGTTGAGCAGAAGCTCGGTAACCTCGTCCACATCGTTTTCCACTATGGCCGCGATAAGGTCTATGAGATCATGGCGCACCTTGGGAGTAAGCCTGCCCACCATGCCCCAGTCCAGGATGATCAGGTTTTCCTCGTCGTCCACAAGAATGTTGCCCGGATGGGGATCGGCATGAAAAAAACCCTGGCCCATTACCTGGTGCAGAGTGAAGTGCAAGGCGCTTTTTGCCAGTTCTTCCCTGCCTGAAAGCCCGGCAATATCCAGGTTCTTCATCTGCGTGCCCTTGCAAAGCTCCATGGCCAGCACCTGAGAGCTGCTAAGCTCCGGAAATGTATCCGGAACCCTGAGCCTTTGCTCATCCTTCATCTGGGCTGCAGCCACCTGCATATTGCGCAGCTCAAAGGTGAAGTTAAGCTCGGAAAAAATGAGTTTTTTGATACGCCGCACCAGTTGCGGCAGATTGTAGACCTTGAAATACTCCATACGCCCGTCCAGCTGCACAGCTATCTTCTCCAGTATCTCCAGGTCGGATCTGATTGTGTCCTCAATGCCGGGGCGTTGAATCTTCAGGGCCACCTCCCGGCCGTTTTCTCTGAGCCGGGCCTTGTGCACCTGGGCCATGGAGGCGGCAGCCAGGGGCACCGGATCTATTTCCGAAAAAATATCATCCAGAGGTGCTGCGTAGTTTTTTTCCAGGACCTTTTTTATGTCTTCAAAGTCCTCCGCCTGCACGTCATCCTGCAGTTTGCTGAGCTCCTTCATCAGCCCTTCGGGAACGATATCCGCGCGCTGGGAAAGGATCTGCCCCAGCTTTATAAACGTAGGTCCAAGCTCCTCAAGTATTTTGCGCACCCTTTCCCAGGTGTGCAGGTCTTCGTGCTTTGGCTTGACTTTCTTCAGATACCTG
>PWFB01000113.1 GCA_003553695.1 Desulfonatronospira sp. | reverse complement strand
TATACCATGGCCTTCCACGGGATCATGCTTATTGAGGGCCAGGAGCACACCATCCTGGACGGTCTGTACTGGACCGCAGTGACCATGAGCACCCTGGGTTACGGGGACATCACCTTCCATACGGACCTGGGACGCATGTTTTCCGTTCTTGTCCTGCTTTCCGGAGTTATCTTCCTGCTGGTCATGCTTCCGTTTACATTCATCCGCTTTTTCTATGCGCCCTGGCTGGAGGCCCACAACAAAGCCAGGACACCCAGGGAGCTGCCGGAAAAGACGGCCGGACATGTTCTGATAAGCAACTTTGATCCCATGATCGCCAACCTGGTGGAAAAGCTTAAGCAGTACAGCTACAGCTACTGCATCCTGGTGCAGGAACAGCAAAGGGCCCTGGAACTGCATGACCAGGGCTACAAAATAATGCTGGGGGACCTGGACGACCTGAATACGTACCGCAAATCCCGTGCGGACAAGGCTGAACTGGTCCTGTTCAACAACGACGACCACACCAATACCAACGCCGTGTTCACCCTGCGCGAGCTGAGTTCAAGCACCCAGATCATCGCCACGGCGGAAACCCTTGAATCCATGGACATCCTGAACCTGGCCGGAGCCAGCCAGGTGCACCAGTTTCCTGTCATGCTGGGGCAGGCCCTGGCCAGGCGGGTGCTGGGGGTAAGCATGCACTCCAACGTCATGGGCCGGTTCGGAGACCTGCTCATCGCCGAGACGCCTACCATGCGCACCCCCCTGGTGGGCAAAAAAATCATTGAAAGCAGACTGAGGGAAACAACCGGGGTCAACGTGGTGGGCATCTGGGAGAGGGGCAGTTTCCAGATCCCCCACCCGGACACGCGCATCGGCTCCAACACGGTACTGGTGCTGGCCGGTTCCCAGGAGCAACTGGAAAAGTACGACGAAATATACGGCATCTACAACCTCTCCTTCGCCCCGGTGATCATCCTGGGGGGAGGCCGGGTGGGCAGGGCCGCTGCCGACACCCTGGCGGAGAGCGACATCGACTACCGCATAGTGGAAAAAAGCTCGCGCATCGTGGGTGACAAGGAAAAGTACGTCCTGGGCAATGCCGCGGATTATCATACCCTGAAGCGGGCGGGCATAGACAAGGCCCCTTCAATAATCATCACCACCAATAATGATGATCTGAACATCTACCTGACCATCTATTGCCGCAAGCTGCACCCCAAGGTGCAGATAATATCCAGGGCCACCAGGGACAGAAGCGTTTCCAAGCTGCACCAGGCCGGGGCGGACCTGGTCATGTCCTATGCCTCCATGGGAGCAAATTCGGTCATCAATTTCATAAAGGGGGACAATGTTCTCATGGTGGCCGAGGGACTGGACATATTCAAGGAAAAAGTGGCCGGAAAACTGCACGGCAAAAACCTGGGACAAAGCGATATCCGCATGAAGTCGGGATGCAACGTAATCGCCATAGAATCCCCGGCCAGGGGAACCCTCATCAACCCTGAACCGGACACATCCCTGGAAGAGGGAGACGAGCTCATTTTGATAGGCACATCTGAAGCTGAGAAAAAATTCCTGTGCACCTTTAAAAACGGCAACCAGAAGTGAGCAGCTCAACAGACTCCGCAGGCAAACTCATTTTTACTGCTGATACCCGGACCTGCGGTGGTCATCCGTCTTCTGTCCTCTGTCATCTGTCATCTGCGCCTGCAAAAAGGACTTTTTGCAGGCGCGTCTTCTAAGAACCGATATCTTTTAGCAGAACATTGTCCGTAGATTTTTCTATTGTTTTTTCAAAGTTTTCCAGGGCGACATTTATCCTGTCCCAGCCCAGGTTATGCACCACGGGGACATCTGAACTGCCGGCCTCTTTGAGGGTCTTGAGCACAAAGGCTATGCTCATGCGGTTTACATCCTTGCCGGGCTGGTACTTGAAGGCCTCGTCTCCAGAGACTTCCACCCGGACCACCAGTCCGGACCGGTAAAGCTCCTTCAGGACCTGGCTTACCAGTGTGACCGGCAGCTTCAATTCCTCGCAGACCTCCTCCCTGGTCACCCCGCCCTTGTCAGCAATAAATCTTTTTATGATCAGGTGCATGACCAGAAGGCTGACTTTTTCCTTGTAACCGGAGCTTATATCTTCGATCTCTGCAGAATAGATAAAGCGGCGGACGTTCTGGTAAGCATAGGAAAGCTCAGCCCCCAGAAGCACGATCATCCAGCTGAGCTGCAGCCACACCAGAAAAAGCGGCAGAGCGGCAAAACTGCCGTAAATAGCGTTGTACCTGACCACTCCCACCTGAAAATTTACATAACCCCACTGCAGAAGCTGAAACATGGTCCCGGAAATGATGCCTGCAATGAGGGCGGCCTTGAAGTTCACCCTGGTATTGGGCATGGCCATGAAAAGAAAGGTGAACAGCAGCCAGATGATCACGTACGGAGTAAACTGGGCCCCCCACTGCAGAATATCCGCCACCAGGGCCAGCCACCCGTCCGCCAGGTATTTGTAGATTTCCGTGGTCAGAAAAACAGTCAGACTGCCGGAAAGGATGACCAGAACCGGGGCCAGGACCATGACCGAGAGGTATTCGGTGAATTTACGCACCCAGCTTCTGCCTTCCTGCACCCCCCAGACGGCGTTGAAGGAAAGCTCGATATGATCCAGCACCTTGACCACGGCCCAGAGCAGAAATAAAAAACCCACCCCGGCTATGACCCCGCCCCTGGTAACCTCCAGCATGGAGTATGAAAACTGAACCACCTCGTCAAAGATCTCTTCGTGAGCCCCCAGGTACTGCTCCAGCTGAGCCTGGAGCATTTCGTCCAGTCCGAAACCCTTGGCCACTCCGAAAGCCAGAGCCAGCACCGGCACAATGGACAAAAGGGTGTAATAAGTCAGGGAGGAGGCCCGCATGGAGCAGTCGTTGCGGCTGAATCCATGCAGAGCAGCCAGAAAAACCCTCAAGTGGTGGGCCATAAAGGCCCTTGTCCGGGACAGTTCATGTATATCCAGCCGCCAGATATCCGTTTGCAGAAAGACCTTGATTTTATTCAGCATAAAAGATCACCTGGCCTTACCCTGTCCTGCAGTGGCGGCAATGGCTGCCTGTATTTCCTCGGGATCGCCCAGGTATCTGCTTTCTATGGGTACCAGATTCTCATTCAGGCGATATACCAGGGGAACACCGGTGGGAATGTTCAGTTTTAAAATTTCTTCATCCGAGATATGATCCAGGTATTTGACCAGGGCCCGCAGGCTGTTGCCGTGAGCGGCCACTATAAGCCTTTTGCCGGCAAGTATCTGCGGAGCCAGGTAGTCGTTCCAGTAAGGCAGAAAGCGGTTCACCGTGTCCTTGAGGCATTCAGCATCGGGCAGCACCCTGGCATCCAGTCCCTTGTAGCGGGGATCAAAGCGGGGGTGACGCTGATCGTCTTGGTCCAGGGCCGGCGGTGGCAGATCATAGCTCCTGCGCCATTTAAGCACCTGGTCCTCTCCGTATCGGGCAGCGGTTTCGGACTTGTTCAGGCCCTGCAGGGCACCGTAATGCCGCTCATTGAGCCTCCAGGAACGCTGAACCGGGATCCACATGAGATCCATGCGGTCCAGGACCAGCCACAGGGTGCGGATTGCCCGTCTGAGAACCGAGGTATGGGCCAGGTCAAAAAAAAGCCCTTCCTCCTGCAGAAGCTCCCCTGCTTTTTCTGCCTGCTCCACACCCTGCGGGGTCAGATCCACGTCCGTCCATCCGGTGAAGCGGTTCTGCAGATTCCACTCGCTTTCTCCATGCCGCAAAAGCACCAGGGTGTACATATAACCTCCTTAATCCTTTTATATCCCAGGCATTCAACCCGCTTTTATCTGGCTTCCAGTCTATCCTTAAACTCCATATTGGGCAAGGTGAATAAATTCGCTATTATTTGCTCCAACCCCTTGACATTTGGGCCAGGATTAGCCATGAAAGAGGGTGTTTCGAGCGGGTGTAGCTCAGTTGGTAGAGTACAAGCTTCCCAAGCTTGGTGTCGCGGGTTCGACCCCCGTCACCCGCTCCACTCCAGGCTTAAATCAACGTATTTGCGTTTGTATGGGGTGGACCTCTTGGTCCACTTTTTTTTTGATGTGTGCATTTAATGGAAGGGAACCGGTTATCAACCACCCCCGGCCCCTCTTGTCAAAGGAGGGGAGAAGATTGAGAATCGGCCTTATTTGTCTAAGATTTGCGACTAACCATTATGATAATGATTTTGTCTCATGCAAACAATGAGAGCCCTGGAAACTTTTTTTTGCCATGAACTATCAGGAAATAAAAAAACAGGTTGAAGAACTGGTACAGACCAACTGCAGGCTCATGGGTCTGGAGCCGTGGGGCATGGACTTTGCTCCGGGCACAGGAAAACAGAAAGGAGTGCTCAGGGTTTTCGTGGATTCACCGGAGGGAGTTAATATCGACCAGTGCGCCGAGCTGAGCAGGCAGTTGAGCGTGGCCCTGGACGTGGAAGACCTGATTCCGGGCTCATACAATCTGGAAGTTTCTTCTCCAGGTCTTAACCGCAGGTTTTTTTACCCGGAGCAGATGAGTGGATATACAGGACGGAAAGTAAAGATAACCCTGAAAGAACCAAGAGACGGACGCAAAAACTTTACCGGCTCCCTGCTGGGTACGGAAAACAAAACCATCAGCATCCAGACTTCTCCGGATTCCTCCTGGAGTTTTCAATGGGACGAGATAGACAGGGCCAGACTGGTGGAATAGTATGTATTTGATTGTTATTTTTGGATATTTATTATTATGGAGGAAGGCCGTATGAGCCTGGAACTAAAAAAAATCATAGACCAGATCAGCAAGGACAAGGGCATTGACAGGGATATGCTGGTGGATACCCTGGAAGAGGCCGTACGCTCATCGGTCTACAAAAAGCACGGAAGCAACCTGGATATCGAGGTCAACTTCAACGAAGACAACGGGGAAATCGAGGTTTACCAGTTCAAGGTGGTGGTGGACGAAATAGGAGATCCCAACAACGAGATTCTGCTGCAAGATGCCAAAGAACACGATCCCAATGTCCAGCTGGAAGATGAGCTGGGCTTTACCCTCAATGTCAAGGACCTGGGCCGCATTGCAGCCCAGTCCGCCAAGCAGGTCCTCATGCAGAAGATGCGCGATGCAGAGCAGGAGATCATCTATGAGGAATACAAGGATCGCGTGGGTGAAATCATAAGCGGCATCATCCAGCGCCGGGACCGGGCCGGATGGATTATAAACCTGGGCCGCACCGAGGCCCTGCTCCCCAGAGACGAACAGATCCCCAAGGAGAGATTTCACCGGGGGGACCGGGTGGAGGCTTACATCATCGAAGTACGCCGTGAGAGCCGGACACCACAGATTATTGTCTCCAGATCCCACCCGGAATATCTGGTAAGTCTGTTCAAGCGCGAGGTTCCGGAAATATCCGACGGCACCATCAAGATCATGAACGTGGTCAGGGACCCGGGCAAGAGGGCCAAGGTGGGGGTAATGACCAAGGACCTGGACGTGGACCCGGTGGGTGCCTGCGTGGGGGTCAAGGGATCGCGCATCCACAACATAGTCCAGGAACTCAAGGGTGAGCGCATCGACATCGTTATCTGGAGCCCGGATATCGCCACTTACGCGGCCAACGCCCTTTCTCCGGCGCGGATAACCAGGATCACCGTAGATGAGGATGAAAAAACCCTGGAGGTGGTTGTACCCGATGATCAGCTCACCCCGGCCATCGGGCAGAAGGGCCAGAATGTCAAGCTGGCTTCCAGCCTGCTGGGATGGAAAATCGACGTATACACCCAATCCAGATACAATGAAGTCTACGAGCATCACCAGATTATGGAGCAACTGGCCAGCGCCGCCGGAATTTCCATCAGCGAATTCAACCGCGAAGGCTATGACAGTCTTGACAGCCTGGTTCAATCTACGGACCAAGAGTTGAAGGAAAGGCTGAACTTGAACGATGAGAACCTGCAAAGCCTGAAAGGGGCCATAAATTTCCTGGGGCCCCAGAAATTGAAATTGACCGGAGAAGAGCCCCTTCTCCAGGAACAGAAGCCGGAGCAAAATGATCAAGAATAACACCCTGCCTGGAAAAGACATGGCCAGGACAAGGCATGTTCCCATACGCACCTGCGTTGTCTGCCGCACCAGAAAACCCAAGGCAGACCTGGAGCGTTATGTATGCCCCGCAGATTGGGAACAGGGGCTTCAGCCTGACCCTGAAAAGAAAAGGCCTGGGCGGGGATTTTATACCTGCAAAAGCCCGGAATGCTCCGGTAAAACAGCCAGATTCAGGGGCTGGAGGCATAAGTGCAAGAGGGGAAAGGACAATGACCACTAAAATGAGAGTAAGAGATGTGTCCCAGGAACTGGGAATTTCCAACAAGGAACTGATTGGACTCCTGAGAGGGCTGAATATCCCTGTCAAAAGCCATATGAGCGGACTGACTGATGAGCAGGTGGAACTTGTGCGTGAACGCCACAAAAGCGGAGCCCACGAGGATGTCACCCAGAGCAGGGCCAAAAGCGGAGTCATTGTCAGAAGAAGAAAAAAGCCCAAGCCAGCGCCTGAAACCGAAACAGAAGCAGAAATACAGACGGAAGACACTGCCCAGGCACCAGGAAAACCAGTGGATACTGAACCTGAAGTTCCGGAAAAAACTCTTCAGGTGCCATCGGCCCAGGAACCGGACACAGAAGAAGGCGGCCAGGACCGGGTAGAGGATGCAGCAGGACACCCGGCAGCACCTGACCGGGAGGAACAAAAGGCTGCACCCCGGATTAATGCCTCCCGGGAAGCCGTGGCCCAGGAAGCCAGGCCTGCCCGGCCCCCTAGAAAAGCGGCCAGAAAAAAGAAACCCCCTCATGAAGAACCCAGGGTAAAGATCATTTCCAGACCAGATCCTGAGGCCGAACCCAGAACCCCGGTCAAACCAGAAACTGCAAAGCCTGAGCCGGCCATGCCTGCTCCGGATAAGGCTGCTGTACCCCCGGAACCCGCAGCAGATGACGACTCCAAGGAAGGCAAGAAGAAACGCAGGAAGAAAAAGGATAAGAAAGACAAGCGGGTGGTGGAATTCGACAGCCAGTTCCAGGAGGCAGCCGACCAAAAACAGTCCAAGGCCGGTTTCAAAAAGCAGAAGACTTCTCCTGTAGCGGACAGGACCGGCGGCAGGCTAAAGCCTGGCCGCGGTAAAAAACCAAAACTCGAGCCCAAAGTCCAGGAGACTGTGCAGCCCACCAAGGCGGCCAAGAAAAAAATCCGCATCGACGAGGCCATCAGGGTTTCGGACCTGGCCAAACAGATGGGCATCAAGGCTCAGGAGCTCATAAAGACCCTGCTGGGACTGGGTATCATGGCCACCATCAACCAGTCCATAGACCTGGAGACGGCGTCCATTGTCGCGGCGGAACACGGCTACGAGGTGGAGAAAACCGGCTTTTCCGAGGAGGCATTCATCATCCCCAGAGAAGCGGACAAGCCCGAGGATCTCCTGCCCCGGCCCCCGGTGGTGACCATTATGGGCCACGTGGATCATGGCAAGACCTCGCTTCTGGACTCCATACGCAAATCCAAGATCACCTCAGGGGAAGCAGGAGGAATCACTCAGCACATCGGGGCCTACTACGTGGGTTCCCACCGGGGAGACATTGTCTTTCTGGATACCCCCGGACACGAGGCCTTTACAGCCATGCGGGCCAGGGGAGCCCAGATTACGGATATAGTCATCCTGGTGGTTGCAGCGGATGACGGGGTCATGGATCAGACCCGGGAAGCTGTGAATCACTCCAGGGCCGCCGGAGTTCCCATTGTGGTGGCGGTAAACAAGATAGACAAGGAAGGCGCTGACCCGGACCGGGTCAAAAGAGAACTGGCGGAACTGGGACTTGTTCCCGAAGACTGGGGCGGCGATACCATTTATACCCATGTCTCGGCTAAACAGGGCACCGGAATTGATGAACTCCTGGAAATGGTCCTTTTGCAGGCTGAAGTCCTGGAACTGCACGCCAATCCCAACAAATTCGCAGTGGGCCACATAGTGGAAGCCAGGCTGGACAAGGGACGCGGCGCAGTGGGCACAGTGCTGGTGCAGGGCGGTACTCTGAAACATGGGGACGCCTTTGTCTGCGGCCTTTATCACGGCAAAGTCCGGGCCATGTTCAATGACAAGGGCCAGAAAATCGACCAGGCCGGTCCTGCGGTCCCGGTGGAAATCCAGGGCCTTGAGGGTGTACCCGAAGCCGGGGACGAATTCGTGGTGGTCCAGGACGAAAAGGTGGCCAGACGCATTGCCGATACCAGGCAGACCAAGCAGAGGGACAAGGAACTGGCCAGGGAGTCCAAGATCACCCTGGAAAGTTTTCTGGCCTCCAGGTCGGAAGGAGAAACTCACCAGCTGAACCTGGTGGTCAAGGCGGACGTGCAGGGCTCCCTGGAAGCCATTACCGAGGCTCTGAACAAGCTTTCCACCAGTGCGGTGAAGATAAATATAATCCATGGCGGTGCCGGGTCTATATCAGAATCGGACATTATGCTGGCCTCGGCTTCTTCGGCCATTGTCATCGGCTTCAATGTCCGGCCGACCACAAGGGTCAAGGAAGTTGCCGAAAGGGAAAACGTGGAAATCCGCTTCTACGATATCATCTACAACCTGGTAAACGACATCAAGGACGCCATGGCCGGGATGCTGGACCCCATCATCAAGGAGGAGTACCTGGGGCAGGCCCAGGTGCTGCAGACCTTCAGCGTGCCCAAGGTGGGCATGGTGGCCGGATGCATGGTCATGGACGGCAAGCTCATACGCAACGGCAAGGCCCGCCTGGTACGCGACGGTGTGGTGGTCTACACCGGCAGCCTGAATTCCCTTAAGAGGTTCAAGGAAGATGTCAAGGATGTGACCAAGGGCTACGAATGCGGCGTGGGCCTGGAAAAATTCAACGACATCAAGGTGGGAGACATCATCGAGGCGTATCAGGAGCGCGAGGAAAAGGCCACGCTTTAAATCAGAGGTCAGAAGTCAGAAGTCAGAAGTCAGAGGTCAGAAGTCAGAGGTCAGAAGTCAGAAGTCAGAAGTCAGAGGTCAGAAGTCAGAAGTCAGAAGTCAGAGGTCAGAAGTCAGAGGTCAGAAAG
>PWFB01000140.1 GCA_003553695.1 Desulfonatronospira sp. | reverse complement strand
TTTTCTGGCTGAAAAAAGTTGAAGAGGTTTTGATTTACGCTGCCTTGGAGCGAGTTTTTACGTCCTGTTTGCCGAATTTCCGGACCACTGGAACTCATTATCATTATGGTGAACAGTTACGCTTGAAAAATAAATCTACAGGGCTTATCAAAAGGACTTGCATGCAGAACAATTATCTATGCCGGGGCAGGGATAAGACTAAAAAACCGCCCAATATTTTTATATCATCCGTATAAGTCCAAACTCGGGGTTCGAGGGGCGGGACAATAGCAGACTTTTTGCAGTTGCAGCTTCCTTGTACTTTTTTGATGAACAGAGTATGCATATCAAACATCCTGAGGGGTTCAAGACGGTGGTAAATCTTTCCCCTGTTTTTCCGGCAGACATAATTCAAGAGGCAAGCAGCCAGGGCCTGCAGTGGCAGACATTGCAGTCACATCCCACAAAAGCATCTTTATAACAGGCAGTTACTAAACAAACTGCAAACAGGGGGCAGACAATGTCCGGTTTTTCCAGACAGGAATTTTTGAAGAGCATCAAGGACTCCATCCAGGAGCGCAAAAAGAAGCTACAAAACAACATGCCTGAAATTGAAAGGCGTCTTTTTGATTATGCCGGCAAGATGGGCCTGCACCGGGAAGACATGGAAAAAACCAGAGACAGGATCAGGGAAAAGATCCACAAAGCCCGCAACAAAGATTAAACTCTTTTTGTTGAAGCAGACGAACCTTTGCCCTGCATGCAATGATTATACATTCCCCCGGAAAACTAAGAGAGCATTACCATCAGCTCGGACCCGGAGACGCCTTTGTGGGACAGCTGAGCTTTTTTCCTGGAGAAGAGTTCAAGGTGGTTGATCTTATGCATCGAGGGGTAAAATTTTACCCTTCATTACTCTCGACTTTTCTCAGCCGCTCCAAGGTACTGCAGGCCGAAGTACTCTCCAGGTTCATGCTGCCGGATACTTTCGTGGCTTATCGCAGCCTTGACCTGTGCCGCCATCAGGCCGTGTATGCTGGACATGGATCAGTGATCAGTAAGAGAGAACGCAAGCATCTGGGCATTGGAATAGGCCGCTGGTCCTCCCTGGAAGAGCTGCAGCGGCTGGACTCTCTGGGCGCTCTGCCCTTTCCCCTGGTAATCCAGCCTTTCCTGGAAGAAGCCAGGGATTTCAGGGTGGTCATCATCGACGACCACGCCGAGGCATATGAACGCAGCAACCCTTACAACTACCGCAAAAACCTGGCCCAGTGCGGCACTGCCAGTCCTGTGCAGATGACCCCGGAGCTTACTGAGTTATGCCGCAGAATCATGCAGCGCGGAGACTTTCCCTATGCCCTGCTGGACATTCTGCAAAGCCCCGAAGGTGAGCTTTACCTCTCGGAAATAAGCCTCATGGGAGGACTGTCAGGCTCCTTAATCGGGCATGAGGGATTTCTCAAACGCAAAAAAATAATGCAGCAAGACTTCTGCCGCCGCTTTGAAAAGCAGTGATTCTTTGACCACCATCCATAATATCACCCTTGTGAGAACTCCATGATTGCAATACTCAACTACAGGGCCGGTAACCTCACCAGTGTAAAAAGAGCCCTGGACCATGAGGACATACCCTGCCGTATTACCGACGATGCCCACATACTTGCAGAATCCCGGGGGATAATCTTTCCTGGAGTGGGCGCAGCAGGCTCAGCCATGAATAATCTGCGGGAAACCGGTCTGGACAAAACACTCAATGATCTCATATCCAGGGGGAAGCCCATGCTGGGCATCTGCCTGGGGTGCCAGATCATCCTGGATGAAAGCATGGAAAACAGCGCTTCCACCCTGTCCATACTGGAAGGCAGCTGCCTCCGGTTTGATGATGAACTCCTGGATGAGCACCACGATCCCATAAATATTCCCCATATGGGCTGGAACAGCGTCAAGCTTGTCCAGGAATGCGAACTCTTCCTGGATGTCCCGCAGGAAGCCGAGTTTTACTTCGTTCACAGCTACTACCCGGTACCCCGCCAGGACCTGATAATAGGCCTTACCCGCTACGGTCGTGATTTCTGTTCCGTCTTCGGGCGACCCGGACTCTGGGCCATGCAGTTTCACCCGGAAAAAAGCGGCCGTCCCGGTCTGAAAATCCTGAACAATTTTTACAGGTACTGCAGAACCACTTGAAACAAAGCTGTTATAAAGCAGCAGGCACATACAATCTAAGGAAAATATGCTCAGCAAAAGAATTATCCCCTGCCTGGACGTCCGCGACGGCAAGCTCACCAAAGGCATCAAGTTCAAGGGCAATGTGGAGATCGGTGACCCGGTGGAAACGGCAAGACTCTACTACGAACAGGGTGCCGACGAGATAGTTTTTTACGATATCACGGCATCGGCCGAAGCCCGGGGCATCATGCTTCAGGTGGTGGAAAAAGTGGCCGAGACAATTTTCATACCTTTTTCAGTGGGAGGCGGGATATCCAGCCTGGAAGACATGCGGGCCGCCCTGCTGGCCGGGGCCGAAAAGGTCTCTGTAAATTCCGCAGCCATAATAAACCCTGAAATCATCTCCCAGGGTGCCGAAGCCTTTGGATCCCAGTGCATAGTGGTGGGCATGGATGTCCTGCGGGTGGAAAAAAGCACCCATTGCCCCTCCGGGTACGAGATGGTTATCCACGGGGGACGCAAGCGCATGAACATAGACGCCCTGTGGTGGGCCAGAGAAGTGGAGAGACTGGGTGCTGGGGAGATATGCCTGAACTCCATAGACGCGGACGGCACCAGGGACGGTTATGAAATTAACCTCACCAGGCTCATAGCTCAAAACGTCCGCATTCCTGTAATCGCCTCAGGCGGGGCAGGCAACCCGGAACACATGACCCGGGCGGTGACCGAGGGCAGGGCTTCAGCTGCGCTCATCGCCTCCATAGTGCACTACGGAGAATATACCATTCCCGGCATCAAGGATCATATGCATCAGGCAGGGGTAAAGGTGCGCCGGACATGGTAAATCCGGACGGAAAGTTATTTCTCAGGCCTGGTAGGTTCCGCTGCGGCCGCCGCTTTTGTGCACCAGGCGGCAGTCCTCTATGACTATGTCCCGCTGCACCGCCTTGCACATGTCGTATATGGTCATACAGGCGGTCTGGGCAGCCACCAGGGCCTCCATCTCCACCCCGGTAGCCGCTGTGGTGCGGGCTTCCGCCTCCACCACTATCCGGTTTTCAGCCTGCTGTACATCAAAGCGTACGTCTACATAACTCAGGAAAAGGGGATGGCAGAGGGGAATCAGCTCTCCTGTTTTCTTGGCCGCCATAATGCCTGCCAGCTTGGCCGTAACCAGCACATCCCCCTTGGGCAGTGCCTGCTGCATAAGCATTTTCATTGTTGAAGCCGCCAGCCTGACCACGCTTCTAACCACGGCCTTTCTACCGGTCTCCTGCTTGGAGCCCACATCAACCATGCCTACGTGACCCTGTTTGTCCACGTGCGTCAATTCATCACTCATAACCCTTCCTACTCACCCATCACTTTTTTAAAAAAACGCTTGACTTTGTGCCCGGCCTTTTCCTTTTCCAGATTTTCAAACTCCTGCAGCAGTTCTTCCTGCCTTTTACTAAGCCTGGTGGGAGTCTTGACCTGGACCTGGACCAGAAGGTCGCCGTGCTGGTTTCCGCCGGGATGCGGCAGACCCATTCCGCTTAGTTGAAAAACCTTGCCGCTCTGGGTTCCCTTGGGGATCTCCATGGAAATGGGGTCATCCAGGGTAGGCACATCCACTTTGCCCCCCAGAGCAGCCTGGATGAAGGTTATGTCCACCTGGGTGACCAGATCCTGGCCCTGCCGCTTGAAGGTATCGTCCTCTTCCACAAAAATGACTACGTACAGATCCCCGGGAGGACCTCCGTGCTCGCCGGGCTCGCCCTCGCCGCGCAGCCGAAGACGGCTGCCGTTGTCCACACCAGCAGGAATCCGGACCTTGATATGTTTGTTGACCTGGATGATCCCCAGACCTTTGCATTTTTTACAGGGATTGGTAATGAGCATTCCCTGTCCCTGACATACCGCGCAGGGCATGGCCACCCGGAAAAAACCCTGAGTGCGGTGTACCTGGCCGCTGCCGCCGCAATGCTTGCATGTTTCGGCGGAATGCCCCGGCTCGGAGCCCTGGCCGGTGCAGCGATCGCAATTTTCTCTCTTGGGAAGTTCAAGGTCCACTTCGGTACCTTTGGCCGCCTCCCGGAAAGAGACGGTCAGATTGTAACGAAGATCTGCCCCCGCTCTGGCCCTGGGGCCGGAACGGCGGCCCCCGAAACCGAAAAAATCCCCGAAGATATCAGAAAAGGAATCAAATATGTCATCAGTGCTCCTGAATCCATGAAAACCGTTGCCTTCCATGCCGGCATGGCCCAGATGGTCATATCTCTGACGTTTTTCCGGGTCGCTTAAGACCTCATAGGCCTCGGATGCCTCCTTGAACATGGTTTCAGCCTCGGGATCATCTGGGTTACGGTCGGGATGGTACTTGAAAGCCATCTTGCGGTAAGCTTTTTTAATTTCATCCTGACCTGCTTCCCTGGATATCCCCAGCACCTCGTAATAATCCCTCTTTTCAGCCATGCCTAATCCACCTTGATTCCGGCTTTATGAATGGACTTGGATGGAATGACCTTGCCGGCCGCAATCTCCCTCAAGCTAGTGACCACATCCTTGTTTTTACTCTCCAGAAGAGGGGGATACCCCTCCTGGTACTGCTGAATCCTTCTGACGGACATCTGCACCAGCAAAAAACGGTTGTTTACCTTTTCCAGACAATCTTCTACAGTAATCCTGGCCATAGCCTACCTCGCAAGTTATACAGAATATAAAAAACATCTCTGTGCTCATGAATCCGCGAAAACAATCCTCACCTCAACAGATCCCAAGGGAAAATAAATTCGGTTCCCTGGGAAAAAACGAGTATAAATAACTGCAAAATACCTTCCCGGTCAAGAACAAAATATTGGAAAAAATATCCCGGCTGCGCATTGCCCGCAGCCGGACTTTATATTAATAGGCCCGCATTCGATGCTGTCAATGGATATAGAACTGCCATGACAGGACGTTATCTATGGGACTTAGAAAAAATCTCAATCACGCACAAAAAATCTGCCTGAGCCGCTGCGGTAAACTTATGCAGCAAACAGGCATGCTCAGGCCTGGTGCCCGGGTGGGCATCGCCGTCTCCGGCGGGGTGGACAGCTGGGTCATGACCAGAGTTCTGATGATACGCCAGAGGATTGTGCCCTTTAATTTCCAGATCATCCTTCTGCATGTAAATCCAGGATTTTATCCCGGCAATCACCAGCCTCTCATGGACTGGCTGCGGGAAAACCCCCTCCCAAGCCATATCCAGTCCACTGACATAGGGCCCAGGGCTCACAATCCGGACAACACCAAATCTCCCTGTTTCCTGTGTTCCTGGAACAGGCGCAAAGTCCTTTTCGATCTCTGCAGGAAATACAGCCTGACCCACCTGGCCCTGGGACACAACTCCGAAGACCTGGCTGCAACTTTTTTCATGAACCTCATCCAGACATCCAGGGTGGACGGCCTTTCCGCCAGGGAGGATTTTTTTCAGGGCCGTTTGACTCTTATCCGGCCGCTGCTGCTGGTGGAAAAAAAATATATACGCAATGCAGCCCGCAGATGGGAACTGCCTGTCTGGAAAAATCCCTGCCCCTCTGCCGGAGCAAGCAAGAGAACCGAAATGGAGGAAATGCTGGAGGTGTTGTCCATGGGAAACAAAAAGAAAAGACAGAATATATTGAATGCCTTTAAGCGCTGGCAACTTGACTTGGCCTGCAACTTAAAATAAGAGCCGGAATTGTGTCTTCAGAATTTACCTTTATGTAACTATTCAGCACCTGCGGGAGAAAAGCCAGTGGCCGGGGGTTCGGCAAACTGGGCGTAAACTGTCTGAGCGACGTAGGCAGAGTTAATCAAAACCGTTAAACACCTAACTTGATTCAAAGCGTAATATAATTAAAGCTCTTCTGGTTGAAAAAACTTGAAGAGGTTTTGATTTACTCTGCCTTGGAGCGAGTTTTTACGTCCTGTTTGCCGAATTTCCGGACCACTGTAGCTCATTTAATTATGGTGAACAGTTACACTTTTATAAACATTTGAATCGTATTTGCAATGGGGATTCATATGCTTTTCAAGAAATACCAATTGGTTATATTTAAAGACAAAAATGGTTCCTGCTCCAGAATTACATTAAGAGGCTGGATTTTTCTCTCTGCTCTGCTGCTGGTCCTGGCCATTGCCGGGACCAACGTGTACCTCTGGAAGCATTATCAGGATTACAGGACCATCAGTCAGCAGCTGCAGCGCTCCCAGGACAAGGTCCAGTCCCAGAAAATTCAACTCACCACCATCTTTCACAAGGTTCATGAACTGGAACAGAACCTGGAGCGGGTCCAGGAATTCGATGACAAGCTCCGGGTCATGCTGAACCTTGAGCCCCCCAGAGAAGTAAATCCCAATCCAATAGGCGGAACCAGTGAAAACGTCTCCTCTTCATCGTTTCCGTTTTACCGCCAGGAAGTACTCACCAGGCAGATGCACAACTTCCTGGACCAGCTGAGCAAAGAAGCCCGCCTGGAAGAAATAAAACAGCAGGAAATTCTGCAGGCCATGCATCAGCAGAAAGATCTTCTTTCCAGCACTCCATCCATCTGGCCAGCCCAGGGATGGGTTTCCTCGGATTTCGGGTACCGTTCCTCACCCTTTACCGGCCAGCGTGAGTTTCATAAGGGCCTGGATATTTCAGCCCCCGAAGGAACACCCATTTATGCCCCGGCATCAGGTAAGGTCACTTTTACCGGCAGGGACGGGGGATACGGCATAACCATGGTCATTGACCACGGCAGGGGCATCACCACCAGGTATGCCCACCTGCAGCGATACACAGCTGATGAAAACACCCGGGTCTCCCGGGGAGAACTCATCGGCTACGTGGGCAATACCGGTAGAAGTACCGGCCCGCACCTGCACTACGAAGTGCGCCTCAACAACATGCCGGTAGATCCCAAAAGATATATTCTGAACTGACCGGGAAAATGACCGCATTTTGAGATAACCTGTGCCTTCCAGCGGTAATTTGACTCCTGAGCCGCCACTATCCCGGAAATCACCCTGGCTTGCCCCCCTGGCCGGATATTCAGACCTGTCCTTCAGGCTTTTGTGCCGAAGATGGGGCTGCAGGGCCGCCTGCACTGAAATGATCAGCGCCAAAGGCCTTTTTTACTCCACTGCCAACACCATGCGTCTTTTGCAGACCTGTGACCGGGACCTTCCCCTGGTGGTTCAGCTTTACGGATGTGATCCGGAAATAATGGCCCGGGCCGTCAGCACCCTGAACAGAAGGGGATTCGAATATTTCGACCTCAACTGCGGGTGCTCGGTGAAAAAAGTGGTCAAGACAGGAGCTGGGGCAGCCCTGCTTAAAGACCCCGGTCTTTTGCTGCGTATTGTTTCCGCCATGGCCGACAGGGCTGGACCGGGCCGGGTGGGGGTCAAAATGCGCCTGGGCTGGAGCAGTGAGGAGCACATTTACCTGAACCTGGCAGCACCTCTGGCCGAAGCTGGAGCTGGCTGGATAACCCTGCACCCCAGAACCGCGGTGCAGCAGTTTACCGGCAAGGCCTCATGGCAGGCTCTGAAAAATCTCAAGCAGGTCTCCCCAGTTCCAGTGGTGGCCAGCGGGGATCTCTTTACCGCCAGAGACGCCCTGGACTGCGTCCGGCAGACCGGAGTTGACACTGTAATGTTCGCCAGGGGAGCCCTCATGGATCCTGCAATAGGCATGCGCTACCAGAACCTGCTGCAGGGCCGGAATGATCTTCCCAGGGACCAGGAGTTTATCTTGAGTCTGTGCATGGAAGCCATAGAGACCTATCGCAGGCACGCTTCTTCCCGGGCGGTGCTCAAACTAAGGACACTTCTGCCCAGAATGATCCGGGGACTGCCCGGGGCAAAGGATTTGCGCAAAAGGATAATATTATGTAGAGAATGGGCCGAGTTGGAGAAAGTAATGACATCCGCCCGAGAAAATCTGGAGAGAGAATGAGCACAAAGGTCCTGCTGGCGGAAAGCGCCGGATTCTGCATGGGGGTAAGCCTGGCTCTGGGCAAGCTGGATAAGGCCCTGGAGAACCAGAGAAATCAGCGCATATACACTTACGGTCCCATCATCCATAACCCTCAGGTACTGGATTATTACCACGGCAAAGGGGTCAAGGTCATCGACGACTGGGATGAACCCAGCCCCGGGGACATGGTCCTCATCAGGGCCCACGGTGTCCCTTTGCAGGTTGAAAAGAAACTCAGGGAAAAAAATATTGAAATGCTGGATGCCACCTGCCCCAAGGTGAAAAAGGCTCAGCTTCTCATCTATAAAAACAGCGCTGTGTCGGACTACCTGCTCATTTACGGAGAACTGGATCATCCTGAAGTAAAGGGTCTTTTAAGCTATGCCCGGTGCAGGGCTTTTCTTTTTGAAAATATGCAGGAATTCAAAAAAATTGCACTGGCTCCTAACGCCCGCTACTGCCTGGTGTCCCAGACCACCCAGGATCGCCAGGAATTTCTGAGTATAGCCAGTGAACTGACACACAGCCAGGACAATGAAATCATTACCCTGGACACCATCTGCGACGCAACCAAAGACAGACAGAACGAAACCATTAGAATAGCCGGACAGGTGGAGTGCATGTTTGTGGTTGGAGGAAGGAACAGCGGCAATACCAGGCGGCTGTATCAGGTGGCCCGGAAATACTGCCCCAAATGTCTGCACATTGAAACAAAAGAGGAAATCGACCCGGAAATGGTTGCAGGATGCAGCAGAGTGGGGCTGACAGCTGGTGCATCCACGCCCAACAGCACCATAAAATCCATTTATCATTATTTAGATCAGATAATAAACAGGCAAGAATCCGCTGTTTGAACCGGGAACCTAAATGATCAACACGTACAAACTCCTTGACTCCTAAACCAATGAACTTGAACTTGATAATTTTTTGTAACTATCCAACATCTGATAAAAAATAGGTCAATCTAGGCGCACAGCTGATATCCAGGGTCCGGGGGCTTTGCAAACTGGGCGTAAACTGTCTGAGCGACGTAGGAAGCGTTAATCAAAACCGTTCAATACCGAATTTGATTCAAAGCATCTTATATGAAATATTCTGACTATCA
>PWFB01000177.1 GCA_003553695.1 Desulfonatronospira sp. | reverse complement strand
GACGGGTCAGAGGTCAGAAGTCAGAAGTCAGAGGGCAGCTGATTTCTGAAAAATATGAAGTTGGCAAGATGCTTGGCATCACGCTCAATAATCCTGAACTATTCTTGATTTACTGACCTCTGACCTCTGATCTCTGACTTGTGTGAAGGTCCCTGGCCAGATTTCTGGCGTAATCAAGTATCAGGTTTTGATCCTTTATACCGTTGTCCCTGGCCCAGACTGTGGTTTCCCGGATAATCATTCCCACCAGGGGCCCCGGGGGGATGCCGGCTGCCTGCATGACCTGGCGGCCGTTTACAACCGGTCTTGCCTGGCCGGTGGCTTCATTCAGCAAGGGCCTGATTTTTTTCAAGGCACGCTTAATTTTTTTCTGCTGTAATTTTCCCTGCTCTTCTCCCCGGGCTGCATGATCGCAGATCGAAACCCTGGCCAGAAGCGGCCAGTGAGGATGTTCAACCATCTCCAGGATTTTCGAGGGCCGCATTTCATCCAGTCCATGCATATGCATATGATTGCCTGCAACAGCCTGCATGGCCCTGGTAATCCTTCCTGGAAGCCTCAGCCTGTCACCCATTTGCCGGATGATATTTTCAGCGGCGCGGTCATGACCGCGGTAGAACCCGCTGCCGTGATGCCGGGAGGCAATGTTTGCCATGCCCAGGTCATGGGCCAGCAAGGCCATATTCATGGAATCATGGGCCAGGTGATTGCACTGGATGGCTCTTAGTGTGTGTCTGAATACATCACCTTCAGGATGATGTCCGGGATCATGGCTGAGTCCCTTGAGGACCTCGACCTCGGGCAGCAAAACCGGTAGAAGCCCCAGGCGGTCCAGGAGCCTGATGCCCCTTGAAAACTGCGGTCCGCTGAGGGAGGCCGTTTTCAGTATTTCCCGGCCCAGCCTTTCCGGCGCCACCCCGGATAGATCCGGAGCCAACCCGGATATAGTCCGGCCTGTTTTCTCCTCTATTTCAAAACCCAGTTCACAGGCAAGGCGTACCGCCCTGAGCATGCGCAGGGGATCCTCGGTTATGCGCTCCCGTGGATTTTCCACCGCCCTGATGAGTTTCAGGGACAGGTCCAATTTGCCGTGCAAGGGATCCAGCAGGTGCAGCTTTTCATCAAGGGCCATGGCGTTTATGGTGAAATCCCGTTTACGGGCATCTTCCGAGAACAGGCTGTGTTTCATATCTTTCTGGTCTGGCCTGCCAGAGGGCAAAGCATGATTTTTTCTGAAAAGAGTGGTTTCCAGATGCTGCCTCTGATGGACTATGCACAGGGTATGAAAAAGGCGGCTTTTGCCTGTCTCATAGGCCCTGAAATGTTCGAGCACAATGTCTGTAGGCATGTCTGAGGACAGATCCACGTCCCTGACCGGGCGTTCAAGGAGGATGTCCCGCACTGCTCCACCCACAATCAAAGCTGTATACCCCAGTTTTTTCATGATGCTGATCACATCCAGGGCCGCGGCTACTCCCGGATGCTCCAGCAGGCTGGAAAGACCGGGAAGTACAGGGCTGCATGGGGAGTTGTAGTCTGGAAAAGGACTGTTTTGTCTGGAACCAGCTGACATTGTCGTTGCTGCCTTGCATGATGCGTCTGCAAAAAGCCTTTTTGCAGACGCATGCTCTGATTTATTAAAGATAAGACCTTGCTCCCAGGTAACGGCTGCGGAAATAGGGAGAGGAAAGACTGGCTCCAGTTACGTCGCGCCCGCTGGAAGGGGCATGAATGAAGCGGCCGTTACCGGTATAGATGCCTACATGGGTCACTTTGCCGCTGCCGCGGGTATCAAAGAATACCAGGTCCCCTTTTTGCAAGGAATTTCGGGATACAGGGGTGCCGGACTGGTACTGCCTGGCCGCCACCCTTGGAAGGTCCAGGCCGTTATGGCGGTAGACCACCATGGTCAGTCCGCTGCAATCGAATCCGGAATCCGGGGACGATCCTCCCCATTTGTAGGGCACTCCGATGAACTCCCGGGCTGTCTGCACCAGCCGGCTGCGGACGTAGTCAGTGCCTTTTTCATCCACCCGGGCCGAGGGATAACTTTCTGGAACCACGACAAAGTATTCCTTAAGCATCCCACGGCTTTTCAGGTCTTCAGCCTTTTGCCCGGCCTGCCTGCGACTTGAAAAATTGCCCACACGGACTTTATACAGGCCGTCTCTGTCCTGAAAGTAATAAGCTTCCAGGCCCTGCTGCTCCAGATTTTTCATCAGGGATACGGCATTGTCCAGAACAGAAAACGCCCCGGCCTGGATGCTGTACTGCATATTGTCCAGCCGGGCTTTCTGGGGAGGATAGTCCGGAACAGGCTCCCTAAGGGCACAGGAGCAAAGCAAAGCAATTATAAGCAGTAGATTTAGAACACCAGAAATCTGTTTCAGCATGCTGGATTATTTCTTTATTTTATTACCAGTGTCAAGTGGAGTCTGCAGAACAGCAAAACGCTTCCAGCTGGGCCGTCCAGACCATTCGCGACTGTCTCTCCTCTGTTTTCAGCTTGTCTGGCACGGCTGCAGAACGTTTCCAAGCAGGTTGGGTTCAATAAACAAAGCTCCATAACTATTTTATTTTTCAGTACTCTGTCACCTGGATTTTGTCTTCTTGTGAGTGCAAAAAGTCTTTTTGCACTCACAACTCATCAGGCATTGACTAAACAGGCAGGTTGAGCTTATGTAATTACAGATTGCATTTCAGGATACCTGTAGCGGGGTTTTTCAGCAGGACTGACATTATATGCCGGTATATAATTTATGAGCAGAATTATTGCCTTTTCCAATTACAAGGGAGGCGTAGGGAAGACCACCAGCGTGGTCAATACGGCCCATGTTCTTGCTTTGCAGGGGTATAAAGTGCTGGTGGTGGATCTGGACCCCCAGGGCAACTCCACACTGACCCTGAGCCGCAGCAATCCTTTTGAGCACCAGTATTCCGTGGGCAATCTCCTGGCTGACCGGGATCTGGCCATTGAGAAGTGTCTGGTGCACACTCCTTACAATGTAGACCTCATCCCGGCCAACCTGAATACGTACTCCCTGGTGGCAGGACTGCCCGCCAACTCTGCCAAGCGCATTTTCGGCCTGAAAAACAGGCTTGCAGAGCTTGCAGGAACGGGCCGCATACATGACTACATCCTGGTGGACTGCCCCCCGCAGATAGAAGGGGCCCTTATAACCAACGCCATTGCCGCTTCCGACTACTACATACTTCCCATAGAAGGTGAGTCGGTGTATGCTTTGCAGGGAGTGGGGCATCTCATGCAGGCCATGGAGGCCATCCGGGAGGACAGCAACTCCGGCATCCGCCTGCTGGGGGCCTTGGTCACCATGTTCGATGGACGGACTACTGCGGGCAAAACCGTACGCGAAGCCATTGAGCAATATTTTCAGGATCTGCTTTTCAAAAGTGTTGTCCGGAGGAATACAGCCATCAACAAGGCCAACCTGAGCAACAGGTGCGTCTGCGATATGGAGCCCAGGTCGGCAGGTTGCATGGATTATACGGCCTTTGCCCGGGAAATGGTGGACAGGCTGGATAAGATGCACAGACATTGATATCCGGCCCTTAAATTCCGTCAGCGTTGAAACATACATAAAAATTACAGAACAACCCACGCCAAGGAAGTCTTATGGCCAAACAGAAGCAAAGCAAGCAGAACAGGCAAGGCAGGAAAAAAAAGTTTCAGAATGAAAGCGGGCAGGCTCTGAAAAGTCTGTTAAGTGATCAGGTGGAAAGCAGTCTGAAAAGAGAGATTGGTATCTCTCACGGGACAATTGTTTCTGTAAGCAAGGAAGAGATGGAATCAAAGCAGTCTTCCCAGAATCAGGAGAAAGACTCCCGGGAAGAGGCTTTGGCAGAAGGGCAGGATTACAGAAAAATGCCCGGGTCCAGGGAGACAAAGGCCCAGATCTTGGAGCGCATGCAAAAGCTTGTGGAGGAGATGGATCGCCTGGAGCGTGACTACCATTATATGCGGACCCAGCTTGATCAGGCTGTACAGGACAAGAAGGAAAAAGACCTTGAACTGAAGCAGCTTCAGACCGACAAGGAAAGGCTGGAGGAAGAGGCTGCCAGCAAAGCCATGCTTGTATCTCAGCACCAGAGCAGGGAAAAGGAGCTCAAAGCAGAGCTTGACAAGAACATTCAGACCCGGGAACAATTGGAGGAGAGGCTCAAGGCCGCAGATGATAATTGGAAACAGCAGATCAGGGAAAAGGATCAGCAGATAATGGAGCTCGAGTCAGAAGCCGACAGGAACGCCCAGGCTCGAGAAGAACTGGAAGGAAAACTACGGCAAAGAGACCAAAAGCTTGAACAGGAGGCCCTGGAAAAAAGCAGCCTGGCCTCGGAAGTGCAGTCGCTGAGGACCAATGCAGCGGAGCTGCAGGAAAAGATCTCCCGCCTGGAGCAGCAAAATAAAGGCCTTGAAAGGGAAAAAAGGGAGCTTCTGGGTAAAGTTGAGAATATGAAGAAGAAAAACGAAGATAAGAATATACAAGTGGAAACTGGAGGAGAAATGTCTTCAACTGACTGGAGAAAGAAGGCCGACAACTTGTGGAACGGGGTAAGCTATGCAGCGCCGCAGCAGGCTATAGAATATTTGACTGCAGCCATTGAAAAGGACCCGCAACGGGCCGAACTGCACAATGACCGTGGCCTTGCCAATATGGACGAGTACAGGATGCAGGAGTCTTTGAACGATTTCAGCACGGCAGTCAATTTAAAGCCTGATTTCGGGGAAGCTTATCACAATCGCGGGGTGGTTCTGCTGAAGCAGGGCAAGGAGTTTGCAGCCAGAAAAGATTTTCAGATGGCTGCTTCTCACGGAGTGTGGATGGGGTTGAATTATCTGCAGCAGCCAAAGCACACTCCCAGCTTATGGGGGAAGATACTTGCATCTCTGGGGCTTAAAAGAGGAGAACAAAAATGATTATAAAAGTAGTATTTTACTCCATGTACGGCCATATACTGGCCATGGCCCGGGCCGCTGCCCAGGGAGCATCCAGGGTTTCCGGGGCCCGTGTGGATCTTAGACGAGTGCCAGAAACTTTAAGCCATGACATTCTGGAGAAGATGGGAGCCCTTGAAGCCGCAAAAGAAATGCAGGATATACCAGTTTGTACAGTGGAAGAACTGGAAGAAGCCCAGGGAATAATATTCGGGACCCCCACACGATTCGGCAATATGTGCGGACAGATGCGTCAGTTTCTGGACGGCACCGGGGGCCTGTGGGCCAGGGGTGCTCTGGTGGGCAAGGCAGGAAGCGTTTTCACCAGCAGCGCCACTCAACACGGGGGACAGGAGTCCACACTGCTCAGTTTCCATACTACTCTTCTGCATCAAGGTATGGTAGTTGTGGGGCTGCCCTATACCTTCCAGGGGCAGATGGGCACGCAAGAGGTAACCGGGGGATCACCCTACGGGGCATCCACTATCGCCGGCAGCGACGGATCGCGGATGCCCAGTCAAAACGAACTGGACGCAGCCATATTTCAGGGCGAGCACTTAGCGGGTATAGCGTCCAGGCTGGCCTGATCAATTCCCGGCATGCCCGGGTTGATTTCAGGACAGCTCATGATCATGGTCCAGGGCGTCCATGAGGCTTATGGTCAGGCTCAGGAAGTCTGCCTCGGTGAGGATTCCCACCAGTTTGCCCTCCATCACCACCGGCAGGCAGCCGTACTTGTGCTCCAGAAGCAATCCGGCAGCATCTCTTAGGTTGTCATCGGGATGAATGGTCTTGACTCTGGTGTTCATGATTTCCTGAACCGGGATTCCCATATCCAGCTCTTCCTGGGTCTGGGGATCAACTCCCGCCAGTTTGGAAACAGTGGCTGAAAGTATATCACGGTGGGTGATCAGGCCTGTAAAACTCATGTCATGATCCACGATGGGTATATGCCTGATGCGAGCCAGGTCCATGAGAGACCTGGCAAGGGCCAGGTTGTCCGTTTCCTGCAGAGTAAAAATGTCACGGGTCATAAGATCCTTTACAGTAAGCATAATTTCCTGCCTTTTTTTGTCTTTTGCAGCCGTTTATCCCGCTGATCACTTTGTTTTTTCCCGAAAACATCATTACCTCTGCCCTGTGCCATAGTCAAACAAATCTCTCGGCACTGGGCAGGCCCCTTTACAGGTGTACCTGCAAAAAGATATTTTACAGGCCTAGAGTACGGATCACAGATTCCAGAAGATAAAAAGTTAAGGATTTAAATAAGTTCAATTCAGGTCTGACTGTCTGCATTGGGACTTTTTTCAGGTGCATTTTCTTATTTCCGGCGGTGGCTCTAAAGGGAAAAGTATCTGCTTTCCAGGCATCCAGAAATTATAAATGGACAGAGGTTTAAAAAATTTTTATGAGTAGAGGTCGGGTTTCTGCGGGTTTTCTGACTGCAATGGTGGGAATGTATTAAGTTCAACCGCTTTCCGGGGTATTTAAATTGAGCGTTGATCCTAAAAGAGTCCGGGAAAAGATGGTCCGGGAACAGATAGAAGCCCGTGGAATCAAAGATGAAGAAGTGTTGCGGGCCATGCGCAGGGTTCCCAGACATATGTTTGTGGACGAGGCCCTGCAGGCGCAGGCTTATGCTGACCATCCACTGCCCATCGGGCATGGGCAGACCATATCCCAGCCCTATGTGGTGGCCATGATGAGCGCCATGCTGGAGGTGAAGCCGGGAATGAAGGTGCTGGAAATCGGAACCGGATCCGGCTATCAGGCTGCAGTTCTTGCGGAGATGGGGGCCGATGTCTACACCGTGGAAAGAATCAAGGCCCTGTATCAGACAGCCAGACAGCGTTTCAATCTGTTGAAATACTTTTACATTAAAACCAAGCTGGATGACGGGACTGCAGGCTGGCCCGAACAGGCCCCTTTCGACCGTATCCTGGTGACGGCAGGTGGGCCTGAGGTGCCCGCCCCTTTGATGGAGCAGCTTGATGATCCCGGAATACTGGTCATACCGGTGGGTGAAAGTAAAAGGTATCAGCAGTTGCTGCGGGTAATAAAAGACAGGGGGGAAGTAAAAAGGGAGAATATGGGCAGTGTGGCTTTTGTGGATCTGGTGGGCAAGTTCGGCTGGTAGGCTTGGGCTGTGAGGATTTTCCAGAAATGGATGGATATGCTCTGGGATCTGGCTTCCAGGAAGGGAGCGGAAAAGGTGCTGATGCTGGTGGCCTTTACCGAGTCGATCTTTTTTCCAGTGCCGCAGGATCTGCTGCTTATACCCATGGGTCTCGCCCAGCGCAAAAAGGTATTCAGGCTGGCTACCATCTGCCTGATTTTTTCCGTTCTGGGAGGGGTGACCGGTTATATAATCGGGCTTTTTTTCATGGAACTTGTGGGGATGGCCATAATAGGTTTTTATGGTCTCATGGAGCAGTATGAAATTATCCGGGAATGGTATGACCGTTACGATGCCTGGGCCGTGGCTGTGGCCGGGGTCAGCCCGATTCCCTATAAGGTGTGTACATTGACCGCAGGGGCCTTCAGGATAAACCTGGCCGTGTTCATAATCGCCTCAGTGCTCAGCAGGGGGGCCAGGTTTTACCTGATAGCGGCCCTTATATACTGGCAGGGTGACCGGGCCAGAGAGTTCCTGGAAAAACGCATGGATTCCTTCATTGTGGCCGCCATGATTCTGGTGATTGCCGGGTTTGTTGTTCTCAGGTTCGTATGATAAAAGGTTTTCATGCTGAATTTAAGCAAATGCATAATTGCAGGAGTAGCACAGTATGATCCAGGTGGGAAGACAAGGTTGCAACCTCGGCGGGGACGGGTACAGTAAAGGTTCCCCTCAAAGCGGATCACAGGAAGAGATTTTAAGCTCAGTTCTTTCCAGGATCAGGTACAAGATTTTTATCATGAGCGGTAAAGGCGGGGTGGGCAAGAGTTCCGTAGCGGTCAACCTGGCAGCTGCACTGGCCGGTGAAGGCAACAGGACCGGGCTTCTTGATGTGGACATCCACGGTCCAAGCGTTCCCCGCCTCCTTGGAATCACCGGACTTCTTGAGGTTGGAACTCAAAGTCTCATGGAGCCCAAAAGATACAACGAGCGTCTTTCGGTGATGTCCATGGAGTCTCTTTTGAAGGATCCCGACCAGGCCATACTGTGGAAAGGTCCCATGAAGACTTCCGCCATCAGGCAGTTTATTTCCAATGTGCGGTGGGGAGATCTGGACTACCTGGTGGTTGACTCGCCCCCGGGAACCGGTGATGAACCCATGACGGTTCTAAAGACCATTCCCGACGCCCTGTGCATAGTTGTCACCACTCCCCAGGAAGTGTCCCTGGCGGATGTGCGTAAGGCGGTCAACTTTCTGCAGTACGCCAAAGCCAACATCCTTGGCCTTGTGGAAAACATGAGCGGCCTGGCCTGCCCGCACTGCAGCAGGGATATCGCCCTTTTCAAGGCAGGCGGAGGCAGAGAACTGGCCACAAGATACGGGATTGACTTTCTTGGCTCCATCCCCCTTGACCCGGCCAGTATAGATGCTGCTGAGAAGGGCATACCAGTGGTTTTGAGCAGCAAGCCATCCCCGGCAAGAGAGGCTCATGCCCGGCTGGCCGTTAAAGTGGACAGGGCGGCCAAAGACAGTCTGGAGGCGGTTTCCACTTCACATAAGTTCTAATTATGGGATTATGGAATTCAGGGATTAGGGGATTCGGGGGTTGGAGAATTAAGGAATTGGGGATTTGGGGGTGTAAGGGACGGGGTGAGAGGTTGCAAACGGCAAAAACATTGTCGTGGCCAGGGGCAGGAAGCTTCCCGGTTGATTTTGCGTCCATAGCCGCGGCTGTTGCCTTTTGAGGGAAGCTTTGAAAAAAAATTAAAAAATTAAGATAAAAGGGTTGCATTTTAAGAAGCAAGATTATATGTTTCTCTTTTTTAAGAGGCTGGCGTAGCTCAATTGGTAGAGCAGCTGACTTGTAATCAGCAGGTTGCGGGTTCAAGTCCCATCGCCAGCTCCACCGTGGAGGGGTACCCGAGTGGCCAAAGGGAACAGACTGTAAATCTGTCGGCGTAAGCCTTCGGAGGTTCGAATCCTCCCCCCTCCACCACTGAAAGAAAAGATCAGATTTATATATACACCCGGACTGTGCCGGGAGTTAGCTGAATCGGGCCTTTTTATTGTAGGAGACAGGAAGGACCTGTTGCTGGACTACAAGATTGGCGGGAATAGCTCAATTGGCTAGAGCATCAGCCTTCCAAGCTGAGGGTTGCGGGTTCGAGT
>PWFB01000190.1 GCA_003553695.1 Desulfonatronospira sp. | reverse complement strand
TGGCTGTTCATGATCTCCTGCTTTTTTATTTTTTAAGGGGAAACCAGGGCACGAATGCACTGACTCTTTTCTTGTAGTTTTCGTATTCCGGGCGTCTTGAACCCATGTCCTTCTCCAGCATGGCCACTCCTGAAACTCTGACCAGGAGGAAGGTTATAAGCAAGGGGCTGATAATGGTCAGCCATCCTCCAGGTACCGAAAGGGCGATACAGAATATGCCCCACCAGACCAGGCACTCCCCGAAATAGTTGGGGTGGCGGGTCCATCCCCAGAGTCCCATGTCCATGACCCTGCCTATGTTGGCTGGGTCCTTTTTAAACTGTGACATCTGGTAATCCCCCACAACTTCGAAGAGCATGCCCAGGGCCCAGATGAAAATTCCCAGAAAGTCCAGCCAGACAAGTTCACCGGGGCGGGGTGAGGCCTGGGCGACCTGGGGAGCCAGGGCGATAATCCACAATAAGCTCCCCTGCAGCATGAAAACCTTGAACAGGCTTACCCACCGGAAACTTTCTCCGTGGTAATCCCGCATTGCCTGGTATCGCCTGTCTTCGGGCTTTCCCCAGTTGCGCCTGGTAATGTGCAAAACGAGGCGTACTCCCCAGATGCTGATGAGCAGGGCCAAAAGGAGACTTCTTGAAGTGTCCGGCCCCATGAACCAGGTCAGCCAGGCAATGAGAATGAAACCCGCCCCCCAGAAGGAATCAGCCACGCAGGCCTTGCCCCGGATGAGGGATAAGATCCAGGCCGTCAGCATAAGCAGCATAACTGCCGCCAGATTGAGCATAAGAATGGTGTGTAAAGGCATGATACCAGTAAAATTGGTATGGAGTTTATATGAATATTAAAATTGTATTATATTGTTTCAGTTGTCAAGGAATGTGTTTTCGGGTTTAAGCAACTATGCTGGATGGTTTTGCTTGATAATGCAGTTCCTGCCGTCTAGAATATAAGAATGATATTTAAAATCAGAAAGCTTGTAACTCCTGCAGATTCTTTCAGACATTTCAATGAAGTGCAGGCGGTTGCACATCATTCTTCAAAAAACAGCAAATGGTCCAAATGGTTTCAGGCGGCCAGGATGCCTTCACAAGTGTACATTTTTCTGCCCCTGCTCATGGGGCAGGCCATGGCTTTCTCTCAGGGGGCATTTTCCTGGTCTGTTTTTTTGATCTGCCACCTGTACGGTTTTTTTATGCAGCTGTTTACTGTCTTTGCCAATGATGTCGCTGATGAGGATACAGACAGGCTCAACTCCACTTATACAATTTTTTCCGGGGGTTCCAGGGTGCTGGTGGATAATGCCCTGCCTTCCAGAACCCTGTCTTCTGCAGCCCGTGTAAGCGCCCTGCTGTGCGTGCTTGCAGGGGGGGTGCTTGCATGGATTTCTTCTGGGTGGGGACCGCTGCATCTGGTTTTTTCAGGGCTTATTCTTTTATGGGCCTACAGCTTTGAACCCCTTCGCCTTTCTTACCGTGGAGGTGGAGAATTGCTGCAGATGCTTGGAGTGGGCGGTGTTTTGCCCATGGTCGGGTATCTGGCGCAGCATGGAAGCCTGAGCGGAATCTCCTGGCCCTTCATGGGGTTGATGCTTCTTCTGGCTCTGTCCTGTGCCATGAGCACCTCTCTACCTGATGAGCCTTCGGATCGCCTGAGCCGGAAAAAGAGCAGTTCTGTCATCCTGGGGTCACGACTCAATCAGAGGCTTGTTCTGGCCCTTAATGCCTGTTCTTTTTTTCTTCTTGTCCTTTTTATGCTTCACGGCCTAATAAGCTACACTGGAATGTATCTGATTGTCCTTCTCTGCCTGGGTTTGTGGTTTTCAGGGGTCTTGCTGCTGGATCAAAGGCCGGGCAGCCTGGGACTTTCAATTTTTGTGGCTTCCAGTGTGAGCTTCAGTCTGTTGCCCATGGCCGGGCTGTCCCTGGCCTTGTTTCTGGCTTAGAAATTAATTTATCCACCCTGCGGCCTTGAAGCTCAGTGCAGCGACAACAGCGCACAATACAACCCCCCAGGCTATGTCCACCACTACCACGCTCAGGGGCCAGCCTTTTATGAGGGCCATGTTGGTCAGGTCATAGGTGGCATAGGTAAAGAATCCGAACAGACCTCCCCAGATCAGGGCGGTTGCCAGGGAGTCCCTTTCCAGGGCCGGAAGCACGGCAAAGAAAATGATGCCGGCAATGTAGATGAGGTAAAAGGTAACAGCCGCAGCCCAGTTGACCTCCGGACTGAGAATGAATCCCAGATGTTTCTGGTAAAAATTTCTGGCCACCAGTCCCAGCCAGATCAGGTCTACAGCAAAAAAAACGGGTACAGTTATCAGATAGAGCTTGATATAAAAATAAAGGTTCATACAGGATTTCCTCGGGAGAGCAAAAAGACAGACGTCAGAGATCAGATGTCAGATATCCCCAGTTAAGCCCGCCCAGTTAAATGGGGAAATTAAACCGGGTAAATCTGCGACGGAAACCTGCGGTTTGTTTAACGGGGCAGGCAGTAAAAACAAAGAGTTATGGCACGCGAACCACGCCAACCACGCGAACCACGCGAAGTGCGTGGCAGGACGCGTGGCAGGGCGCGTGATTGAATTATTCATTTTTCGACTTTTTGCAGGTGCATCATTTAAGCAAATTTTAAGATCAGGTATTTGTTTGTGTCTCTTTGAGCATAGTTATGACCAGGTTATATGTAATATTTTCTGATCCAGGGAGTTGATTGTCAGCATTATCAGTACTGGGACTGATAAATACCACGCAGGTGTCCGGCCTGGACCACCTTTTCAATGGCTAGGATATAAGCCGCAATGCGAAAGGAGATGTTTCGTTCTTGAGCCAGGGCCATGACTTTATCAAAAGCCCTGTTCATAACAGTTTGCAGTTCCGCCTGGACAACCTCGCCCTTCCACTGAAAATGCTGGATGTTTTGTACCCATTCAAAGTAAGAAACAGTAACTCCTCCGCCGTTTACCAGGATATCGGGCAGAACAGTGATACCTGCACCAGGAAGCAGGGGCTCAGTGTAAGGACAGATAGGTCCGTTGGCCGCTTCAAAGATTATCCTGGCCTGGATCTTTTGGAAGTTTCCGCCATGAACTACATTCTGCAGGGCAGCAGGGATCAGGTAGTCGCATTGGAAAGTCACAACTTCGTCCCGAGGGATAGATTCTCCGCCGGCAAAACCAGACAAGCTGCCTTTTTTCTTTTTGTGTCTTCCGGCAGCTTCGATGTCCACTCCGTTTTTATTGATTATACCGGTTACGGAATCCGATACAGCAACAACCCTGCATCCAAGACGGCTGAGATGCAAAGCTGTATGATATCCTACATTTCCGAATCCCTGAACTACTGCTGAAGTCTGGTTCAACCGCTTGTTTTCTTTTTGGGCCCATCTGCTGACAATCATGGAGACACCCCTGCCGGTGGCATCCTCTCTCCCTGAAGAACCGCCCAGTTCTATTGGCTTGCCTGTAACCACCCCGGGGGAGTATCCCTGCCTTTTGCTGTACTCATCCATGATCCAGCCCATAATCCGGGCATTGGTGTTGATGTCCGGGGCTGGTATATCTTTTAACGGGCCTATAAGATCTCCGGTTCCATGAACATATTCCCGGGTCAGTCTTTCAAGTTCTCCCGGGGACATATCTTTTGGATTGCAGGTGATTCCTCCCTTGGCACCGCCCAACGGCAAATCCAGAAGGGCACACTTCCAGGTCATCCATGCCGCAAGACCTCTGACATCACTCAGTGAAACGTCAGGGTGGTAACGCAGACCACCTTTATGCGGACCGCGTACATTATTGTGCTGGACTCGATACCCGCTGAAGACCCGTACATTTCCATCGTCCATCCTGACAGGAATCCTGACTGACAATTCACGAAACGATGTGTTTAGCCACTGCCGTAATTCGCTGTCCAGGCTCATAAGGTCCGCTGCCCGGTCAAACTGCATTATTGAAGCTTTGTGGCAATCCGTGAAGGATTCTGTGTCAGAGGTGTTATTCATGATATTCAGCTTATGTTTTGAAAAAGTAAAGATAAATGCAGTGTAAACATGTCCATTTTTCCTGTCTGCATCCAGATTTTACAAGGTGAATCGGGCCTTGGAAACGTTTATTCACGGACTTGGTGGGATTACAAGTATTATTTTAGAGAATTTTTATTGCGGGCAACTACTCAGCCGGACCGGCTGGCTTGTCTCCAACTCAGCAGCCCGGTTCTCCGTGATTGCCGCAGCAGGACTGTAAGCTTTTGATTTTCAAAAGGTTATTGCGAAAGTAGAGACCAAGCTTCCTGGTGAAAGGCATGGGTTTTTTAAGGTTGCCCATAAAGTCTTTTAAGTCGGGCTTTTTGTTTGAGCACATGGCAACTGTTAGTCCTTACAGGTTTATAAGGTAATAAATATTTGTCTGGAAGCATCAGATGTTTATGCATAAGGGACCCTGCACAGGGCTTCATATTAATTTATTTTCACAGCAGGCACAACAATAGATTTCCGGCCTTTTACGCAATACCGCTTTCCACCCTTATCTGAGAGTTGTCGCTCAGAATCCACATGTCAAGATTTTGTTGAAAATTTTTGATGAACAATCACAAACAATCTTGACATTACCTTTATAAAAGAATAGCATAAAAGTTAAGTGTGGAAGTAAAGACGTTTTTCAAGTAAACAAAATTAAAAAGGAGAAAGATTATGTCATTGGAATCCGCGAAAAAGTTTTGTCAGAAGGTGCAATCCGACGAGAATTTTGCCAAAAAGCTGGCAGAGTACCCTGAAGTAGAAGACTTCTGCAAATCTGACCTGGGCAAGGCAGAAGGCTTTGATTTTACCAAGAGTGAACTTGAAGCAGCAAAAAAAGAGTTGACCCAGGAACAGATAGATAATCTGCATTGCCATACAGAAAATTGCAACTGGCTTGGAGGCTGATTTTATGTCCCTTGTTTCTTGAAGGATGAAAGCAGCTTATCCTTATCAGTTTAAAGACAAAAAAAGATTTTTAAAAATGGCGGCCCGGTAATTCAGAGTATTCCCGGGCCGCCATTTTTTAGGTTTACTCTCTGATAAAACTTTCATCAGGTCATCTGGACTGTGAGGGGCAACCTTTTTGAAATTGTTTGTATCTTATTCCTGATGCACCTGCAAAAAGTCGAAAAATGAATAATTCAATCATGCGCCCTGCCACGCGTCCTGCCACGCGCTTCGCGTGGTTGGCGTGGTTCGCGGGACATAAATCTTTGTTTTTACTGCCTGCCCCGTTAAACAAACCGCAGGTTTCCGTCGCAGACGGGTTTAACTAGGGATATCTGACATCTGATCTCTGACGTCTGTCACGCGCCCTGCCACGCGCTTCGCGTGGTTCGCGTGACAAAAATGACTTTTTGCAGTCACATCTGCCTGTACTGTGGTGAATCCTTTTATACCCACTACCGGAACAGGGGCAGGCAAAAATAATGCTCCAGGGCAAGGTAAAAGGCTCCTGCCTGACTGCAAAAAGTCCAGGGACAGGTTTTGGTTCAGTATGCCACGTAATTTTGTAGTTGTTTGCTCATGATAATGTTTTTGTGCCAAGCATAAGAGAAGGTACAAGATGTGTTGAATAGTCAGTTTTGTAATTAAAAAATAAATTGAGCATGAATCAGCCCTTGCCGTAGAATAAAAGATGTTTACTGATATTTTTAAGTTGCAAATAAAATATTATTTTTTTAATATCAATTTGGATAGATACTCCTGCAAAAAATTTTTTCAGATTTTATGCCAATAATTCAGAATGGTTCGCTTAAAAAGAAGATGGACTACAGGAATAGGAAAACCAAGAGCTGAAAGCCTGTCATTTAGGGCTGAAAATATTTCTTGAGTTTATGCAGTTACATCTGGAAAATTTTGATAATTTAACCGGTATGCAAGGGTATTTCCTAAAATGAAACTCAAAACAGGAGGTAGTTATGGCTGAGATAAAGAAAATATTATGCGCTGTTGACTTTTCAGAAATGACCCCCAAAGTCGTTTCATACGCAGACACTCTGGCCAATAAACTGGGCGCCGAGGTCCATCTGCTTTTTGTAGTCCAGCGCCTGGACCACTATGCCAGCTTCAATGTCTCACCTCCTTCTCTTCAGGAGATTCATGGGGAAGTCCTGGGGGAAGCTGAAAAGAAGATTGATGCTCTGGCCGGGGAAAAGTTCAGCACGGACAAAGTAACCGCAAAGGTGCTGAGCGGTCATGCAGATGAAGAGATCTTGAAATACGCCGATAAAGAAAATGTCGATCTGATCGTAATGGGCACCCACGGCCGCAAGGGAGTCGACAGACTGTTGTTCGGCTCTATAGCTGAAAAAGTAGTTAAGACTTCCAAGGCTCCGGTAATGACCATCAGACCTTAGTAGAGGGGGGAGCATACACTACAGTCGAACTTATTTATGAACCTGCGGGGACAGGCTTTTTAAGCGTCTGTCCTGGAAGATCAAACACAGTCCAGAAGCCTTCCCCTGGAACGCCAAGCTGGTAAACGTTCAGGGGCATATATGCTCTGGATCTGCTTAAGGACGCATTGCCCGGTATTTTACGGATGACCATGCCGGGCAGTGCAGCCACAAGGTTCAGGCCGAATCTTTTCTGACGCCACGAGCGCGCATTTCCAGAGCGTAGGTCTTGACCAGACGTATGTGTGGGTGCTTCCTGGACACGTAACTCTCCACTTCAGGGGCAAAGGTATAGCCTATGAGTACAGGTATCAGCCTGCCCTCCAGCACAGTGGACAAACGATCAAGCATGGATGCGAAACGGTTCGCATCCTTCTTGCCGGGTTTGGCCTTGCATTCTCCCACCAGGTACCCGGTTTCTCCGTCCAGGCTTCCCCTGGCCAGAATATTAACCTCATCGTATTTGCCATCGGGATAGATCACATTTTTCCGATCCAGGGACTCCACATCCAGGCCGAATTCCAGGCGGGCATATTCCGGGATATAGGGCATCAGGCGATCTTCCAGGCCATAGCCTACTGAATCGGACAATCCTGCCACCTGGGTTTTCAACTCCCGGTGGCTGATGGCCAGTTTTCGCACTTCAGCTTCAGTTTTGGCCTGAGCCTGAGCAAGTTCATCCACTCTCTGGACCAGAGAGTCCAGCCTGGCTTCGGTCTTAGCCTGGGCCTGAGCAAGCTCATCCATCCTCTGTACCAGTGAGTCAAGTCTGGCTTCAGTTTTGGCCTGAGCCTGGGCAAGTTCATCCACTCTCTGGACCAGAGAGTCCAGCCTGGCTTCGGTCTTAGCCTGGGCCTGAGCAAGCTCACCCATTCTGGCTTCGGTCCTGGCCTGGGCCTGGGCAAGCTCGTGCACTGTCTGCCTGAGTTCCCTGAATTCGTCCTTGGTCACCCTTTCCTTGCTCTGTCGTTCAAATTCTTCCAGTATGGCAAAAAGTATATTGCGCAGATCAGGATCTACCTGGTCCAGTTGCCTTATGAGGCTTACGCTTATCTCCATACATCGTCCTTTTATCGGCGTTGCCAGGGGACTGGCTTTGATAGTTGCGAAAAGTTGTTAACCATGAAATCTTAAGGTGTGAAGTTAACAACTTGAAAGCAAAGTTGTGTTTTTGTAGCTGGTTGACGACAGTCTACTAACCACAATTAATATTACCTCGAACCAGTATTAATGTCCATCTGTTTTCTCTTCCCGCTTTGCAAGTCAATAATTTACCTGCAAAAAGGCATTTTCCAGGTGTATAAGACAACACAATTACATCTTGGAGAAAATTTAATCTACTGATTCAGGCTATTAAGAAACGGATGATTAATACTTGTATGACGGTACTTCATGGGGTCGGGGTTTAATTCCGGCCCCTGCTCCAGACTACCTGGAACAGGGGCACGTACCACGAGGAACAGCGCAGTTCCCGAAGGTTCAGGCCGGCCTGGTCTTCCTGGGAGGCCTTGCGGTGCAGGGCGGCCAGGAAGATGACCTGCTTTGCATTGAAACCCCGGGACATGAAGTTTTCGTATATTCTGCTGCCTCTGTCCGACAGGGCGTTGACTGGAACCCCTCCGCTGCAGACAAGATACCTGCTTCCCCAGGGCAGAACTGCAAAAAGATGTCCCAGACCGCTTTGTGGATAGGACCTGTGCATCAGGGTGCCGTAAAATATCAGCTGTTCCCGGGGCAGGGCCTGAAAGGCCCGGATTTCGTCCTGGAAGACAAGCTCGACCTGGGCACAGTCCTGCACAGGATCGTTTCTTGCCGTGCGCACCAGCTTGTAGTCCTTGACCAGGTGGTGGTAGGGATTTTTGGGAAAGGCCAGGGGGGAGAGGTGCAGGGTGTCCAGGGCAGGCAGCTTTAAAAGGGGAAACTCCGGGAAGTGTTTGCGCAGCCAGGGCAGGTCATGGCCGATGATGTTGTGCCCCAGCACAAAGGAAGCCCTGCCGAAGGACTGTTCCAGCCTGGACAGGGCTTCGGCGGTCTTTAAATTTCCCTGGAAGACCAGCCTGGGCTCCCCTCCGGGTCCCGTGGCCCCGATCTTGAGCAGGGTTTCCCTTTCCGGATGGATCTCCAGGTCCAGGACCACAATATTCTGAAACTCCCTGGAAAGGGTCAAGTCAATAGTTTTTTCCCGGGTTAGAGTTGTTTGGGATGAAATCATGATTCATAGGCGCGGAGCACCCTCTGTCTTGCTTCGTTGAAGACAATGTACATTCCCAGGAGTGTGCAGGCTTTCAAGTCAGCCTCGGATTCATCCCGGACAAAAATTTTTTGTCCTTTCAAAAGGGCTTCCTTGGCGTAAACCAGATTGCTGGAGCTTATTTCTCCTATATCCAGCATCAATCCTGTCCTGAAGGCCAGGTCCCCGGCCAGATGCAGGCGGTCCATGTCGTTAAATACCTTGGGATCTCTGACCAGAACCGCCAGGTCAACATCGCTGTCCGGACGCATTTTTCCTGTTGCAGCGCTGCCCATAAGGTAAAGGGCCAGGATTCTTTCATCCTGCCTTACATGTTCTATGATCTGTTTGAATTGATATTTATCAGGCATTGATTTTTCACAAGGGCAATTATGATGTAAAGGCTTCACGCATCTTCCGGGCCAGGTTTTCCGGTCTGTTGAGGATCAGTTCGTTCTGCATGAGCTTCTGGAAGAAATAATCATCCGTCCTGTGATGCGGTATGACGTTTTGCCTGTTCACCAGACGCATCACGCAGCAGAAATGCGGGCTGTCCTGGTCCAGGGGAGCACTGAAACAGGTGAAATTGAAAGTGGAAAGGCTCATTTCATGCCAGACGCTCAGCACATGGTTAAGACCCCGGGCCAGGTCCTGAACGTCCTGGAGGGTCCACTGCAGAAAGTTCTGCCTGTCCGGCCAGACGACCTGGATTTCATTGTAGCCCATGGGGGCGAAAGCGGCAATCCAGCAGGCGTTTCCAGTGGTTCCTATCCAGCGCTCATCCCG
>PWFB01000028.1 GCA_003553695.1 Desulfonatronospira sp. | reverse complement strand
TGGCCGGGGAAAGTATGTTGTTGGTGGACATGATGAGCACCCGGCACTCCACGTTGGCCTCTATGGACAAGGGCACATGCACCGCCATCTGGTCTCCGTCGAAGTCCGCATTAAAGGCTGAACATACCAGAGGGTGCAGCCTGATGGCCTTGCCCTCAACCAGTATGGGCTCAAAGGCCTGGATGCCCAGACGGTGCAGGGTTGGCGCCCGGTTCAGCAGGACAGGATATTCCTTGACCACCTCGTCCAGAATGTCCCAGACCACTACATCGCCTCGCTCCACCATTTTTTTGGCGCTTTTGATGGTGCTGGCATAGCCCTTTTCCTCCAGCTTGGAATACAGAAAAGGCTTGAACAGCTCCAGGGCCATCTTCTTGGGCAGGCCGCACTGGTGCAGCTTCAGGTTGGGACCCACCACGATAACTGAACGCCCGGAATAATCCACGCGTTTGCCCAGCAGATTCTGCCTGAAACGTCCCTGCTTCCCCTTGATCATGTCCGACAGGGATTTCAGGGGGCGTCCATTGGTTCCGGATATGGCCTTGCCTCTGCGCCCATTGTCCAGAAGGGCGTCCACGGCCTCTTGAAGCATACGCTTTTCATTACGGATAATGATATCCGGAGCCCCCAGCTCCAAAAGCCTCTTGAGACGGTTATTGCGATTTATCACCCTGCGGTAAAGGTCGTTTAAGTCCGAAGTGGCGAAGCGCCCCCCGTCCAGGGGGACCAGGGGTCTTAGTTCCGGCGGAATCACCGGGATGGTCTCCAGGATCATCCACTCGCACCTGTTGCCGGATTCCAGAAAAGCCTCCACTATCCTAAGGCGCTTGGCCAGCTTTTTCTTCTTGGTCTGGGAACGGGTGGCTTCTGATTCTTCCCGCAGTTCCGCCCTGAGCTTTTCCAGGTCCAGATGCATGAGAAACTCCCGGACCACTTCAGCTCCCATGCCCACACGGACTGAGTCTTCCCCGTAAGTCTCCAGAACCTGCAGGTACTGCTCCTCGGAGATCACCTGCTTTGGGGTAAGAGAGGTGTCCCCTGGGTCCAGAACCATATAAGCGTCGAAATACAGGACCTTCTCCAGATCCGCCATGGTCATGTCCAGCAGAGTTCCGATTTTGGAGGGAAGGCTTTTAAGAAACCATATGTGAGCTACAGGGGCGGCCAGTTCTATATGTCCCATGCGGTCACGCCGGACCTTGGATGCAATGACTTCCACTCCGCACTTTTCACAGACTATGCCGCGGTGCTTCATTCGCTTGTACTTGCCGCAATTGCACTCGTAGTCCTTTACCGGTCCAAATATCTTGGCACAGAAAAGCCCGTCGCGCTCGGGCTTGAATGTGCGGTAATTGATTGTCTCAGGCTTTTTCACCTCTCCGAAAGACCACTCCCTGACCTTTTCCGGTGATGCCACTCTGATTTTAATGCCCTTCAATTCCTTGCCGGAAATGGAGCTTGTGCTGGAAGACCTTTGAGAAAAAAGATCATCTAGGCTCATATCCGTGTCCTTTTATATGGAAATAATTTTTGTCTGCATGTTGATTCATTCTATCCGACGCCTGGTAAAAACCTATTTTCTGGACTTCTTCTTTTCATCCAGTACAAGGTCCACATCCAGCCCCAGAGCCATAAGTTCCTTGATGAGTACATTGAAGGACTCTGGCATCGCCGATTCCAGGAAATTGTTGCCCTTGACAATTTTCTCATACATGTTCACCCGTCCGGCTACATCGTCGGACTTAACAGTGAGGAACTCCTGCAGAAGATAGGAGGCTCCGTATGCCTCAATGGCCCAAACCTCCATCTCGCCCAGGCGCTGGCCGCCGAACTGGGCCTTGCCCCCAAGGGGCTGCTGGGTGACCAGAGAATAAGGTCCGGTGGATCTGGCATGGATTTTCTCATCAACCAGGTGATGCAGCTTGAGCATATACATGTTGCCCACTGTTATCCTGTTGTGAAAAGCATTTCCTGTCCGTCCATCGTACAGCACTGCCTTGCCGTCGTCGCTGAGACCTGCTCTCTTCAACCAGGGCCAGATCTCTTCTTCCTTTGCCCCGTCGAATACCGGGGTCTTGGTCAGTATGCCCGGCTCCAACTCGCGCACAGCGCTCAAAAAGCCTTCGTCATCCATTTCCCTGGCCAGCCTGCTTATATCAGGAGAATTGAATATCTCGTCCACTTCCTTTCTCAGAACGTCTACGTCAACACCCTCCTCAAGCATGCGGCCCAGCTGCCTTCCCAGCTCTCTGGCCGCCCAGCCCAGATGAGTCTCCATTATCTGTCCGATGTTCATCCGGGAAGGAACGCCCAGGGGGCTGAGAACAATATCTATCGGCGTTCCGTCCTCAAAAAAGGGCATATCCTCCTCGGGTAGAATACAGGACACCACTCCTTTGTTTCCGTGTCTGCCGGCCATCTTATCGCCCACATTGAGCTTTCTTTTGACAGCCACGTAGACCTTGACCATTTTAGTAACCCCGGGAGGAAGGTCGTCTCCCTCCACCACCTTGTCCCTCTTCTGAGAATAGACGTTCTGGATAAATTTTATCTGTTCATCGTAGAGACTCAGAAGGTGCTCGATGGATTCGTTCACTTCCTTGCTGACAAATGCGCCGGCAAGTTTTTTAAGGGGAATTCTGTCCAGATCTTCCCTTTGCAGGGTGCTGTTGGCCTCAGCCAGAACCTGTCCCTTTTTACGGCCCATAATGGTCTGGGCCAGCCTCTTGCCGGAAACCACTTCCCAGATCCTGTCCCTGGTCTGGGCTGTAACACCCTGAACATGCTTTTCTTCGCTCTGGGTAAGCTTGTCCAGCTCTCTATCCTCAATAAATCTGGTACGTTCGTCCTTTTCACCGGATCGTCTGTTGAAAACCTTGATATCTACGACCGTACCCTCGATTCCCGGCGGAACCTTAAGGGAGGTGTTTTTCACATCCCTGGCCTTGTCTCCGAATATGGCCCGGAGCAGACGCTCTTCCGGGGTAAGCTGGGTCTCCCCTTTGGGAGTGATCTTTCCCACCAGGATATCGTCCTGTTTTATCTTGGCCCCGATCATGATGATACCGCTTTCGTCCAGGTATTTGAGCATATCCTCGCCCACATTGGGTATATCCCTGGTGATCTCTTCCGGACCCAGCTTTGTATCCCTGGCAATTACATCAAACTCCTCAATATGTACCGAGGAAAACACATCCTCCTTAACCATACGTTCGGAAATGAGAATGGAATCCTCAAAATTATATCCGCACCAGGGCATAAAAGCCACTGAGAGATTCTTGCCCAGAGCCAGTTCACCATCCACGATACTGGGACCGTCCGCCAGAATATCCCCGGCCTTGAACCTTTGATCCGGCAACACCCTGGGCCGCTGGCCGTAGCAGCTGTTCTGGTTGGATTTGTGATATTTCTGCAGATCATAGCACACAGTGTCCAGAGTGGACTTTTCCGTGGGTTCATCATAACTGACAATAATCTTGTTGGCATCCACGTAACGCACGATGCCGTCGGCACGGGCAATCTCGCAACTGCCTGAGTCTCTGGCCACAAGCCCTTCCATTCCAGTTCCCACCAGAGGGCGCTCCGGCTTTAATAGAGGCACGGCCTGACGCTGCATGTTGGAACCCATCAAAGCTCGGTTGGCGTCATCATGTTCCAGAAAAGGTATCAAAGCCGAAGAAATTGATACGATCTGGGTTGGAGAGACGTCCATGAGAGTCACCTCATCCCTGGGGGTGAGGTTCAGTTCGCCATGAATACGCGAAGTAACCAGTTCCGAGGTGAATCTGCCCTCCTCATCCACGGGCGCATTGGCCTGAGCGATAACTTCGTCTGCCTCCTTGGATGCGTCCATGTACTTGATTTCATTGGTCACCCTGCCATCCCTGACAATACGGTATGGAGTCTCAATGAAGCCGTAATCATTGACCTGGGCATGAGTGGTAAGAGAGACGATGAGTCCGATATTGGGACCTTCAGGTGTCTCAATGGGGCAGATGCGGCCATAGTGGCTGGGATGCACGTCCCGCACCTCGAAACCGGCCCTCTCCCGCGTCAGACCACCCGGCCCCAGGGCTGAAAGCCTGCGCTTATGGGTCACCTCGGACAGCGGGTTGGTCTGATCCATGAACTGAGATAGCTGGGAAGTGCCGAAAAACTCCTTGAGCACTGCTGTCACAGGCTTTGGATTGATAAGATCGTGGGGCATGAGAGTGGCTACTTCCTGCAGACTCATGCGCTCCTTCACGGCTCTTTCCATGCGCACCAGCCCTATGCGGTACTGATTTTCCACCAGCTCTCCCACCGGGCGCACTCTTCTGTTCCCCAGATGATCTATATCATCAGCCGGACCATGTGAGTCCTTGAGCTTTATCAGGTGCTTCACCACCCGCAGGATGTCCTCGTTGGACAGGGTCCTGTAATCCGTGGGAAGGTTGAGTCCCAGCCTGGAGTTAAGCTTGTATCTTCCTACAGGGGAAAGGTCGTAATAGTCTGGATTGCGAAACAGATTGTCAAAAAAGCTGGATGCTATCTCAGGTGTGGGAGGAGAACTGGGCCGCAGTCTTTTGTAGATTTCCACCTGAGCCTCAAGCTGATCCTGGGTCTTGTCCAGCTTGAGAGTGTCCCGCAGTGAAGATGAAACATCCTGTCCCCCGGTGTACAGAATTTCTACATCCTCGATACCAGCCTCAAAGATCTTATCCACTACATCCTGTTCCAGGGAATCCCCCACCTCTGCCAGAACTTCCCCTGTTTCCGGGTGTACCAGGTCGTGAGCCACAAACTGCTTGGGCAGGATCCCGGGATCGATCTCCATATGCTCCCTGGCCTTGGCCATCTGCCTCCAGACCCTTTTGGTCACTGGGCGGCCGGACCTTACAAGGACATTTCCCTCGCTGTCCAGAATGTCTGTATAAGCGATTTCCTTACGGAAATGGGAAGATCTGACCTTGCGAAAAACTTTTTGGTCCTTGAACTTGAGCTGTTCACGGTCGTAAAAATAGTTGAGTATGTCCTCCTCGCTCATGCCCATGGCCTTGAGCAGGATGCTTGCATACATTTTGCGACGCCGATCTATGCGCACGTAAATAATGTCCTTGGGGTCGAACTCGAAATCCAGCCAGGAACCTCGCATGGGAATGATTCTGGAGCTGTAGAGCACCTTACGGCTGGTATGGGTCTTCCCGGAGTCATGCTCGAATATTATTCCCGGGGATCTCTGCAGCTGGTTTACAATTATCCTCTCTGTACCGTTGATTACAAAAGTGCCCTTATCCGTCATCAGAGGCAGAGTTCCAAAGTAAATATCCTGCTCCTTGATGTCGCGTACATTGCGGATGCCACTTTCATCATCAACATCGTACACAATAAGCCTGACCTTGATGCGGATGGGGGCCTCATAGGTCAGTCCTTTGGAGATGCACTCGGCAACATCGTACTTGGGCTGGTTTATTTCATAGCTGACATATTCCAGCGTTGCTGATTTATTGAAATCCTCAATGGGGAAAACAGATCGAAATACCGCCTCCAGACCCTTGTCCTGTCGGTTCATGGGATCTGCTTCTTCCTGCAGGAGATTCAGATAAGAATCCAGCTGAAGCTTCAAAAGATGCGGAACATCCAATCCGTATTTAATTTGACCAAAATTTTTGGTAAATTGTACCATTTTCTCCTCGCAAAATTGATTAAATCCTCTCCTGCTTTTTTTTAAGGCAGAATAAGGAAATATGTCCGGTTAGAAACCCTCGCAAACCGCATAAGACCTTTCTTTAAACTGTATTAAAGGAAGGTCTTATACAATTTCAAATCTGAATTATTTATGCAGCTGTCCACCAGGATAATTACTTTTATCTAAACAGATATGTATGATAACTATTGCCGGAAAATAAAAGAATTCAGAGGGCACAATTATCCATTTGGTGCTGTGCCCTCTGAATTAAACTTATAATGCTGCATCCCCTGAGGGCTGCAAGCTGTTTTTATTTAACTTCAACAGTCGCGCCGGCTTCTTCCAGTTGTTTCTTTGCTTCAGCTGCATCATCCTTGGACACGGCCTCTTTAATGGGGGAAGGCAGTTCATCGACCTTGGCCTTGGCCTCCTTGAGTCCAAGGTTTGTCAGGGCCCTTACAGCCTTGATCACTCCGATCTTATTGGAGCCTACTTCTTTGAGAATTACGTCGAATTCAGTCTGTTCTTCCTCTTCAGCTGCGGCCTCGCCTGCCCCGCCTGCAGGGGCTGCGGCCATGGCGGCCACTGGAGCGGCAGCGGACACACCGAACTTGTCTTCAAGCTCTTTGATGAACTCGGAGAGTTCCAGAACGGTCATATTGGAAATAAAATCGATCACTTGTTCCTTGGTAATATCAGACATTGATTCCTCCTGAAAAGTTTTTTGCTTTGGCTCGTCTTAACTGGTTTCCTTCTGTTCCTTGATGGCCTCAAGAGCATTCATCATATTGCGAATGAGATTGGCGAACAGGGAAACAAAATTGGTAGGCACCGCGTTCATTGTCCCCAGCATTTTGGCCAGCAGTTCCTCGCGGCTGGGAAGTTCTGAAAGCTCCTTCATGGACTCTGCTTCCAGGTATCTGCCCTCCAGGCTGGCAAAGCGGGTTTTGAACTTCTTGCTCTTTTTTTCAAAATCAACCAGGACCTTGGCAGCTGTTACCGGGTCGTCATAACCGAAGGCTATGGCGCAGCATTCCTTGAACCTGTCTTTCACATCTGCATGAGGGGTCTCTTCAAAAGCTATCCTGGCCAGGGTATTTTTCACCACCCTGAACTCCATGTTCTTTTCCCTCAATGTACTGCGAAGCTGGGTCATTTCCTCGACTTTCATGCCCTGAAAGTCGGTGACAACGGCTATGACCGCCTTGTTCGCCTGCTGATGCAGATCCTGAATGATTTTGCCCTTGTCGTCTCTGTGCACTTTATCACCTCTCTTTATACTATAGTATAAGAGCCAAAGCCGTCTCGACAGGAAATTAAGGGTTGCACCCGCCTGTTGTCTCTGACTCTTTAAAAAAATTATCTTTCAGGGTACTCATCCGGATAAGCCTACTTCAACAGACCCCTAAGGCTGGTGGAATCCACCTTCACCCCCGGCCCCATGGTTGTGGACAGGGCCAGACCTCTGAAATATGTACCCTTGGCCGTTGCAGGCTTGAGTTTCTGCAGGGTCTCCACCAGGGCCTTGAGATTGTCCCTGATCTTGTCCGGACCGAAAGACACCTTGCCCAAGGGCGCATGAATTATGCCGGTACGGTCGACCTTGAAGTCCACCTTGCCTGCTTTGAGTTCTTTGATGGTATTGGCCAGATCAAAGGTCACGGTACCGGTCTTGGCATTGGGCATAAGTCCTCTGGGCCCGAGCACCCTGCCGATTTTGCCCACCTGGGCCATCATGTCCGGTGTAGCCACTGCCTTGTCAAATTCCAGCCAGCCGCCCTTGATTTTTTCCACCAGTTCTTCTCCGCCTGCCGCATCGGCTCCGGCTTCCAGGGCTTCATTTTCCTTTTCACCCTTGCAGAAAGCAACCACGCGAACATCCTTACCCAGGCCGTGAGGCAGGCTGCAGGCCCCGCGAACCATCTGGTCGGCATGCTTGGGATTTACACCAAGCCTGACTGCCACATCCACAGTCTCGTCAAATCTGGCAAAGGAGGCCTCAAGGGCCATGCGCACAGCATCGTCCACAGGAAGCCTGTCGGTGGTATCAACCATCTTTCTGGATTCTATATATCTTTTTCCGTGTTTTGGCATAGCCTTTATCCCCTTGGAAGTTACTTTTCTACTTCAATGCCCATGCTTTTTGCTGTACCAATAATGGTTTTCCTTGCGGCCTTAATATCACTGGCGGTAAGGTCGGGCATCTTTACCCTGGCGATTTCGTCCACCTGATCCTGGGTTACCTTGCCCACTTTTACCTTTTTGGCCTCACCTGTACCTTTGTCCAGTTTGGCAGCCTTCTTGAGCAGTACCGGTGCCGGGGGAGTCTTAGTGATGAATGTAAAAGACCTGTCCTGGTAGACGGTTATGACCACAGGAATTATCATTCCTTTGTCTTCCTGGGTCTTGGCATTGAATGCCTTACAAAACTCCATGATATTAACGCCGTGCTGTCCCAGAGCCGGTCCCACCGGAGGTGAAGGGTTCGCTGCTCCACCAGGGATCTGCAATTTGATTTTTGCCTTGACTTTTTTGGCCATTTAAATCCTACCTCTTATGTCAGCTTTTGGATACCTGTACAAAATCCAGCTCAACCGGAGTCTGTCTGCCGAAAATGGATACAGACACCTTGAGTTTTCCTTTGTCGTAATTTACATCTTCCACCACACCGTTAAAATTGGCGAAGGGACCGTCGACAACCCTGATCTCGTCACCCCGTGCAAAGTGAAACTTGGGACGCGGCTGCTCTTTTCTGGACTGCACAGTGGTCAGGATCTTTTCCGCCTCTGCATCCGTAATGGGAGAAGGCTTGTTTTTACTGCCGATAAACCCGGTGACTTTGGGGATGGACTGGATAAGATGCCATGATTCGTCGTTGAAGACCATTTTTACCAGTACATAACCGGGGAAAAATTTGCGGGTTGATGTCTTTTTCTGGCCCTTTACCAGTTCCACCACCTGCTCCGTGGGGACCACGATCTCTTCAATGAGCCCATTGTCCTGGCCGGTGCGCATCATTTCTTTAATGGTACGCTCCACCCGCTGTTCATAACCTGAATAAGTATGTATGATATACCATCTGGACTTTTGTGCTGTATCTTCCATAAAATTGATTACCAGCCTGCTGATATTGTTCCTCTTACGCAGCAGCGACAGTATTGCTGAGTCTTTATTTCCGGGAACTGTAAATGTTTGATAAGTGTCTGGCCTGTGAGTTGTCCTGGCGGGCTTGATGGCCGCAGCAGGTGATTGGACAGCGTTATGGAAGAATGAGCGCTACCAGCCTGGAGAATATAAAGTCCGCAATCCCCAGATATATGGACACGATTATAACCAGGGCAACCACTGCCAGAGCTGTACTCAAAGTCTCCTTGCGGGTGGGCCAGGTTACTTTTTTCAGTTCTCCCTTGACCTCCTCCAGGTACTCTTTGGTGTGCTCATACTTGGCTTGCAGGTTCCCTTGCGGCTCTGATGCTTCTTTTTTCTTTTTTTTGGTCATCCGGTATCACTCAATGGGTTGTGGCAGGCCAGGAGGGACTCGAACCCCCAGCCCTCGGATTTGGAGTCCGATGCTCTGCCAATTCGAGCTACTGGCCTGCATTATATTAAGCTACTTGCTTTCCTTGTGCGGCAAATGTTTGCCGCAGAACGAACAGAACTTTTTCAACTCCAGTTTGGAGGTGGTGTTCTTCTTGTTTTTGCAGGTAGCATAATTCCTTCGCTTGCACCCGCTGCACGAAAGCAGGATATTTACACGCATATCTTTTACTCCACGATTTCCGAGACCACGCCTGCGCCCACGGTGCGGCCGCCCTCACGAATGGCGAACCTCAAACCCGGATCCATGGCTATCGGTACTATAAGCTCAACATCAAAAGTCGTAT
>PWFB01000046.1 GCA_003553695.1 Desulfonatronospira sp. | reverse complement strand
TCCTGTAGATGTGTCCCGGATGCAATGTATCTTGACTGCATTTCCGGGTGATGTTCAAGGTGTTTTCCGGCAATAACAGGGTATTACACAGAATATGAAGATCTTAGATCATGCCCTTGCCTGCTTCGTACACGCAGGGGCAGAATTCCCTGACATAAAACACTCTGGGCTCAGTACCCAGTTCCGGCCGCAGTTTTTCCGCCCGGAACAGTCCGAGCACCCGGTTTACCAGACTGTCCGGGTCGTTCAGATCTCCGAAGATACGGGCATCGCATGGGCAGACCTCCACGCACCAGGGTAGCTCACCGTTGACCACGCGGTGGCGGCAGAAATGGCATTTTTCCACAACCCCGGTGGGCCGGATGGCCTGATAATTGTAGTCCGGGTCCGGGTTGTACAGGGGCCAGCTGGGCACATCCAGGGCCCGGGCCTGCTCCCTGGGAGACATGGTACAGTCGGGTATCACCGCGTCATCATTTTCCCATTCCCGGTGTGGCTTGTACCAGGTGTAGTTGATCACTCCGTAGGGGCAGTTGACCAGGCAGTAGCGGCAACCGATGCACTTGTTGGGATCGTGGGCTGTTATGCCGCCCTCGCCCTTGTGCAGGGCCCGGGTTGGGCAGCCGCGCACGCAGGGGGCGTTCTCGCAGTGATTGCAAAGCGTGGGCCGGTAGTAATATCGAACATTGGGAAATGTGCCCAGGGTCTCGGTCATCTTGTTGGACCAGCGTACCCCTTCGGGCAGGTTGTTTTCATACTTGCATCCGGTAATGCAGGCTCCGCAACCCCCGCAGCGCTGCAGATCTATAACCATGGCATATCTTGGCATCTATCTATCCTCCTCTATACTTTTTCCACTTTTAAACGGATGTGCCCGTAAAAGGCTGTTGAGCCGCTCAGGCGGTCATAGTCCGCCGGAATGATATCATTGTTGTTGGCTCCGTGAGGCTCCTTTCCAAATACTTTGGAGGCATAACGTCCGTAGGCCCAGTGTCCCTGGCCGAAGCATTTGGCAACAGTGCCGGGCATGACTCCTTCCCAGGTGTTGAGCGTACAGACAATGCTGCCGATGGGAGAAGTGAGTCGCACTCTGTCTCCGGCTTTGAGCCCCAGTCTTTCTGCGTCCCTGGGATTGAGCTTGGCCACATCTTCGTATGGAATATCGCCTGGATCCACGTCCTTCATCTCGTTGTACCAGGCACAGTTGGCCGAGCGTCCCTCACGGTTGAGCCTGGATTTGTAATCCACGAACTTGAAGGGATATTCCCCGGGATCTCCCCATTCATAAGGGTTCTCGTGATGGGGGACAAAGGCGTCCTCTCCCCGGGCCTCGTAGTTGCAGACTTCCAGTATCCGGTCCACGTTGACACCGTGTCTCTCGGCATGTTTTTCCAGGGCCTCCTTGAGGGTCTCGCTGTAAAACTCGAACTTTCCGGTCCTGGTACCCATCTTGCTCCAGCGGTGGCGATATTCATATTCGTCCGAATTCCAGACGCCGACATTCTTGAACTCCTCCCAGTTTTTGAATCTGTCCCCGCCTCTATATTCGGAAGGATCCCAGAATCTTCGCGTTCTGATCTTCAGGGAATATAGATCCAGTTCTTCCGGAGTGCTTGGCTCGCTGCCGGTCTCGGGATCTTTGAAGGTTTTGTAGAAGTTGAGCAGGTTGTCGAAACCGCGTTCAGCCAGTTTTTCCGCCAGTAGCCAGGGTATTTCCGTTTCCATGGCCCTGGCATCCCAGATGGATTTGACCATGGGACTGCTGATGGCGGCAGATGCGTGCTTATGGCTGGAGTGGTTCAGGGTGGCCCACTGCTCATACATGCAGTTCTTCACCGGCAGGACAATGTCCGAATACCAGCTCATCTCTGAGGCGTGGGTGGTCATGTGTGCAAAAAACTCCAGCTTCTGCATGGCCTTTTCCCAGCGCTGCGTCCCCGGACAGGAGAAATTGAAGTTGGCGAAATAGCCTATGCCCACCCTGGGCAGGTAGGGGTCCTCGTCCAGGATGGCATCGGCTACGTTGTTGGTGTTCACTCCGGCTCCGGAAACTCCCCGGGCCAGGTTGGGCCATTCCAGACGGCCGCGCTGGTCGATTTTCTCGTATTTATTTCCTTCCTCGGCTATACTGTCGATAAAATCACTGTGCGAGGGCAGTCCGTGGTACAGGGTTGAATTGTAGGTCAGGACTCCGCCTTCGTTGTCGATGCCTCCTGTAAGTCCGTTGAGGGCATAGGCAGCCATGCTGGCATAAGAACCGCGGGGCTGCATGCCGGGTCCGCCTCCCACCCAGGACATGACCCTGGGAGCGGCATCAGCAAAACCCATGGCCACCCGCCGTATCTGATCCGCCGGGACTTGGCAGAGATCCTCGGCCCATTCCGGTGTGGCGTCCTTGAGGGTAATGTTCCACCACTTGACCAGACCATGGGTGTGAATCTCCTCAAAAGCATCCTCGTCCACTGTCTGCCCTTGTCTGAACCGGTTTACACCATCCTTGAAGTCGCCCACAAAGGGCTTGTACCACATGCCCTCGGTAAGAATAACGTGAGCCATGGCACAGGCCAGGGCGCCATCATACCCGGGCTTGACTGGCATCCATTCATCGCACTTGGAGCCGGTTCCGGAAAGCCGGGGTTCAATGGAACAGATGCGGGCGTTGTCCAGGACATCCCCCCAGTCCCTGAGGGCCGATGATACCTGGCGGTTGGCCACCAGGGGGTCTGCGCCCCAGATCAGTACATATCTTGTTCTGGGCATGTCGTACTGCATGTAGCCCCATATGCCGTCCAGGAAATAGCGCATCTTTTCCGCCTCGGCACAGATGGAGCTGTGGGATATATTGTTGGGTGAGCCTATGATACGTGGGAGGCTTCCGTAAAACATGCTGTTGACAGCCGTGTACCTGCCCCGAAACAGTATAAACTTGTGCGGCTCGCGATTGTCCCGCAACTCCATGATCTTATCCGCCAGCGTACCCATGGCCTCATCCCAGGAGATGGGCACGAAGCCAGGGTCTTCATTGCGGCCCTTTTTGGGATTGGTGCGTTTCATGGGAGTCTTGAGCCGGTCCGGATCATACAACTGCTGCAGGGCCAGGTGAGCCCTGGGACAGCAGTACTGCCCGTTGGTCTTGGACTGGGGATGTCCGCGCATCTTGATGGCCCGGCCGTTGACCACGTAGGCCTGCAACGAGCACCAGGTGGTGCAGCCGGTACAGAAGGTGCTCTTCCATTCACCCTGCATGACCCCCGGCGCAGCATGGACCGTGTCCGTGCTGAGCGCTCTGAGAACAGGACCACCCATGGCCAGTCCGGCGCCTGTAACTGCTGCGCCCTTGACAAAGGTTCTGCGGCTGATCCTGGTGGACCCGCCGTGATCTTCACTGCCGCCGATGTTCATTTGTTTCATGGCTCCTCCTAAAAGTAATTAATCATAACAAACAGCCCAAAAAATCTTTACTTTTAAATCCATTACGAAATGAAACTGTATATTATGTAGGGCAAGCATCGTGCCATCAGGCACAATAGCTTTCGGCAAGGAGCATGGCTCAACGGTCAGCTGATGTGACTGGATTAAACTTAATGAAGTGAAGCAGTGGAAAGCATACAAGTTTAGGGTGATTTTTGTGTTCTATTTAGACATGAAACTGATGACAAAAGCATAAGTGAATAAAATCAAGCTGTTGATTGTGTCCAAAATTTGGACACATGGGACAGGTGAAAGGGCAGAGTGGATACCTTTTGGACAGGATTAAGAAGATGATTGGACTTAAAACCGGAAGTAATCGAAAAAGAGGCTAATGCAACCAAGAGAGTATTAATGAGATTCCGGGTTTCTTTCTGGATTGATGCCCGGCCAGGGTATCAAGCCCGGGCAGGATATTGAATCAGGTAAGAGGCGGGATTAAGCCCTGAAAGAAAAAGGGTCCAGGCTAGCAGCCTGAACCCCTTGTATTTTTTGTGGTAGCGAGGGAGGGACTTGAACCCCCGACACTGCGGATATGAGCCGCATGCTCTGACCTCCTGAGCTACCTCGCCTCAAAAACCGTAATATTAACTCTTTTGGTGAAAAAATCAAGAATTTTGTTTGCGGCTTTTGCGGGCGACCATCAGCACAATATCAGACCTGCACTTACAGCAGGTTACAGAAACCGTGTTTGAGACCTGACCTTGTGCCGGCCTGGCCTCAATGGTGTATCCACAGGCTGGCCTGCCGGAAATGCTTGAAGACCTTTTCACTCACCGAACCCATAAAAAACCGGCCCAGTCTTCCGGGGCTTTTATTACGCTCGGTGCGGCCCATGGCGATTACTGCAAAACTGTTCTCCCGGGCATAGTCAAGGATGGTGCGGGCAGCATCGGCTCTGTCCAGGCTTTTGGTGGTTATTCGCTCCTGATCGATGTTGTTGTCCTGGAGTCGCTCTAAAGTGCTGTTCATGATTTTTTCCCGGTCTGCCTGACTGCCGGAACCGGCAACGTGCAGCACCGTGATGTCATGCTCCGGTTCACCAGACAGGATGAAGCCTGCGTGATCGGCTGCACCCAGACTTGCTTGAGAGCCATCGGTGCAGATAAGAATATTTTTTTTGGCCCTGACTGGTTCCCTGCAGATCCAAAGGGGGATTTCGCATTCCTGGTGCATGAGCTTGCTGCTGATACTGTCCTGAACCAGGTTTTCCAGCATGCTTGTACCCCTGTGGCCGAGAACAAGGGAGTCGTAAAGGCCCTTGCGGCCGTAAGAGACCAGATCCTGCACCGTGGAGAAAGTCTGCATTCTGAGATCGGTTTTGAGACTGTCCGGGGCAAAGCCGTAGCCCTCGAGTTTTTCCCGGGCAGCCTGCAGGGCCAGCTTGCCTTTTTCCAGACTTGCGTGCTGCATATGAGTGGTTTGATGCGGGGGGGGGTCTCCGGGCTCGGCCATGGTTTTCTGAGGATTGTAGGCGATATTAAGCAGGTCTACGCGAATTTCCGGCCTGTTGTGAAAAAAGTAGCCAAGAAACCTGGCTCCATACTGGAGTGAAGCGTCATCGCTTACAGCAAGGAGAAAGTGTTTATTCAGTTTTTGCATTTTGTGTTTTCCGGGTTGCACCACAGGCCTGTTCAGGCCGGTGCCCATATGTAAGACGCGGAATTGCGTTTAATCTGAAAAATTTAGAGGTGCCGGGGAAAGAATAGAGACTGTTGCCGGCCTCCTCTGACATAATGCCAGTTCATCTGTTCATGCCATCTTGTCCATTTGGCCCCTTAATGGGCTGATTACAAAAGACTTTATGGACAATGGCAGAATTTATTATAGATCAACCTGGCCTTCCAGGACGGCTCCGTCCTCGATGGTCGCCGGTTTGGCAGAAGTGTTGCGGATAAACGTTGTGCCTTTTATCGTTACATCCCGTCCGAAGTAGACATTGCCCTCCACCTTCAGTTCCTGGCATTCCAGAAGCGAGGGGATTCCGGCGGCAAAGCGGTCCTCAAACTGGTCAATATTCTTGAAGAAACTGGAATCCAGTTGAATGTCCGGCATGGGATCCTTACGCCGGGGATTGGGTACGATGGTCAACATGTCGGTCATTTCGTACAGATCGGATTTTACTGCCAGAAGGTCGCTGGTGGTCTTGACCGGAGCAAAGCGATTCCTGGGGACATTAAGGGCCCCTGCGTGGTCGAAGGCGGAAATGGCCGAACCCATGGCGGTCTCCAGCTGGTATACCTTGGGAGAGTCGGGGTTCCTGGGGTCCAGGTTCTTGGTGTTAATAATCAGGTCCAGAGGAACCATTCTGTGCCTGACGAATACTTTTTCCAGCTCTTCCAGATTCAGCCAGATGGAATTGGTATTGAAAAATGAATACTTCTGGATATTCATAAAGTCTTCCAGTTCATTTTCCGGGCACTGGGCAATTTCCCTGACAGCCAGGCGGTTGTTTTTCAGCAGTCTGCACAGATGACCGCCCTTGCGGTCGGTAACCGTTCTGGGGGTGACCTCCATGAGGAAGGTAAACTCCTTGGCCTTGAGGTATCCCAGGATACTTTCGTCCACCGTGGCCCCCAGGTTGTCGGAATTGGATATAAAGGCGTACTTGTATCCCTTTTCCAGGAGATTCTTAAGCACTCCGGAAGTGACCAGGGCAGTATAGATATCCCCGTGCCCGGGGGGATTCCACTCCAGTTCGGGATTTTCCGGCCATCTGGCCGGGCTTAGATCATCAGCCATGATCTTGGGATACTTGTGCTGCAGGAAAGCCTGAGGAAGGTGATAGGGATTGTCTATCTCCTGGACATGCATCATGGTGTCCATATGGGTCCTGAAGCTGTTCATGAACAAAAGAGGCACCCGGCTCTGGTATTTTTCCCTCAAAACCTTGATCTGTTCGGCTATGAGATTCAGAAATGACTTATCATCGCGGACCCTTATAAGAGACTTGGCCTTTTCAAGACCCATGCTGGTGCCCAGGCCGCCGTTGAGCTTGATGACCGCCAGTTCGGAGATGGCTTCGGAAACATTTTCCTTATACCTGGATATACTGTCCAGGCTTTCCAGTTCGTCAGTTTCTACAGGAATGATTTCCTGCTGTGTCAGTTTTCCCTGGCTGCCATATAGAAGCTGGGAAAAATAGCACTTGAAAAGGTTGAGCACTATGGGCGGCAGGGACTGTTCCTCCATCTTCAGGGCATAGGCCTTGAAGATCTGCATCAGGTCCGGATCGGTGTTGGAAATACATTCCAGATTCTTGCTATCCATATTTCCTCCGTTATTGAGTAATCTCAGCAGTTATCATTTTTTTCCGGGTTTTTCATGGAAGAGGGCTGGCCGGTGCTGGCCAGGACTGAACCCCAGTAGTTGGAATTTATGTTCAGGGTCTTGCGCTTCTGGGTCACCAGGGATAGAGGCAGATAGATGTAGCGGTCCTGAATCATGCTCACCAGCATGCTGGTTTTGCCGGCCATGCCTGCGTGCACGGCGTGCTGCCCGAGAAAGCCGCAGTATACCCTGTCATTGGAGTTGGCCGGGATAGAACGTATTATATAACTGGGATCAATGAATTTCAGAGTGATCTCCTGACCCTTATTGTGGAAGTGATCCAGGATTTCTTTTCGCAGCAGGGTGCAGATATCGCCCAGAATAATGTTCCCGGAGGGGTCTGCGCCTTTGCGGTTGAAAAGTTCCTGTCCGGCACCTTCTGCCACCACAACTACAGCGTGTCCCCTTTTGTCCAGTCTTTTTTCCAGGTGACTCAAAAAACCGTTGGGACCGTGCAGGTCGAACCTGGACTCGGGTATAAGGACAAAATTGACCTCTTTGAGGGCTATGGTTGCCTGGGCGGCAATAAAGCCGGACTCCCTGCCCATGAGCTTGACCATTCCGATGCCGTTGGGTGCACCCAGGGACTCGGCATGGGCGCATCCGATGGCTTCGGTGGCCTTCTCCACTGCGGTATCGAAGCCGAAGGTCTTGGAAACGAAGTGAACATCATTGTCTATGGTCTTGGGCACGCCGATGATGGACATCTTGTTGTCCCTTCTGGCTACTTCCTGCTGGATAACCTGAGCCGCCTTCATGGTGCCGTCGCCCCCGATCATGAACAGAATGCTTATGTTCATGCGTTCCATGGCGTCCACAATATCCTCCGGCGGCTGAGGCCCCCTGGAAGAGGAGAGAATGGTTCCGCCGAATTCGTGGATGTGGCTTACTGATTCCGGGGTGAGTTCTTCCACCGGGTGTCTGTAACTGGGGATGAAGCCCTGAAGGCCGAAGCGTATACCCAGGACAGAAGGTACTTTATAGTTGTGGTGAGCCTCCATGACAATGGCCCGGATCACGTCATTGATCCCCGGGCAGAGGCCGCCGCAGGTCACAATTGCACACTTGGCCTTGGAGGGGTCGAAAAAAAGGTTTGACCTGGGTCCGGCCACCTCGATTTCCAGAGGGATGGGGCCGTTTGGCTCCTCGCCGATCACCTCGGGGTCCAGGTTCATGGGGATTGTTTCGCGGTCTTCGATATTACGCCACAAGGGCAGGGGGGAGGTTACTTTTGCCGGGCCGATGGTTTCAATGGTTGTGTCGTAGCTGGAGGTCATCAATAATTGTTCCTGGATGGTTAAATGTTCTAATCAATGTCAGTTTAAGACATATAGAGGATATTATAAGCCTGAACTTTGTCAACTCTGAATATTGGGGGTGAATGGGGTTTGCTTATGGAAAAAGTGGTTGACACCGTCATTTGAATGTTTAAACCAGAAATTCATGGACAAGTATCTGATGAGGAGAACACGATTATGAGCAAGCACCACAATCCCTGGATGGAAATACAGAGCATGCGCGAAGAAATCGACAGGATCATGGAGGACGCCCAGGAGTGGAGAATGGGGCGGTCCGCCGAGAGAGACAGGTTTGCTCTGTGGCGGCCGGTTGCTGACCTGTACGAGACTGTGGAGCAATACATTATAGAACTGGAACTGCCCGGAGTGGATCAGGAAAAAATCCCCCTGGAGACCAAGGGCGGCCATCTGCTGGTGCACGGGGAAAAGAGGATAGAAAAGGACGCCACCGGCAGTGCATATCAGTTGGTGGAGAGATCATACGGTCCTTTCAGCAGGAAATTCAAGCTTCCCGGAAACGTGGATCCCTCCGGCATAAGGGCTGTGTTTAAAAACGGAGTGTTGACCATCTCCATTCCCAAGAAAGATAATCCTTCAAACTCAGTAAGCATCATAGTTGAATAGTTTTTTAAGGAAGAGATCTCATACAACCACCCCGGATCCCCTCATTGATGTAACTGCAAAAAGTTAATTTTGTCACGCGAACCACGCCAACCACGCGATGCGCGTGGTTGATTCCTGCCTGAATTCCAGAATTTCTCAATCCATAATTAATTTAAGTTTACACTTGTTAAATTTTTCTCAAATCTTTCTTGACGATTGATTCCGGCTAGTTTAGAAAGTGCTCAATTATACCATTGCAGGCTTTAATCTTGGCGGCTGGAATCTCAACCTGCCGGGCAGCACCTTCAGGCCTGTTTTTACCCCGGGCAGTCACAGGCTTATGAATACTTTGCCCCACCCGGGTGTATGATATTCTCCTATAATCATTTCATAAAGGACCAAGGGTATTATAATGAGTCTGGATGCGAGTATTAAGCAGAACAAATCCCAAATTCTCAACCTCTGGCTCAAAAAATTCCCCGATACCTACCCGGACGAATCCGCCCGTTTCTTCAAGAACAGCCCCGGACAATTCAACAACCCCGTGGGCTACACCTTCCGTGTAAATATGGAAAAGATTTTAGACGAATTTTTCCATGACAATGACCAGGAAAAACTGCGCCAGTACCTGGACGGTATAACCCGTATCCGGGCAGTGCAGGGTTTTACCCCCGCCGAAGCTCTCTGTTTTCTGCCCATGCTGCGGGAGACCGTCTGGGAAGTCTGCGGCCGGGAGATCGAGAGCAACAGCCTGCACGGAGAGTGGTCGGAGCTGCTTACCAGACTGGATCGGCTTACATATCTGGCTTTCGACATCTACATGTCCTGCAGGGAACAGCTCTGGAGACAACGCTCCGAGATGTTTCACAACAGGACCCACAAGCTTCTGGAAAGAGCCATAGCAAAAAACGCTGCGGAATAGTTTTGGTTTTTTGTATAATGTCTAATCTTTAAAAGAGGTTGCAGCACATGAAAGCGATTTACTC
>PWFB01000133.1 GCA_003553695.1 Desulfonatronospira sp. | reverse complement strand
CATCTGGGTGGACAGTTTTGCACCAGGCTTTACCGTAATCCGTTTGACCTGGTATCTGCCGCCCACATCTATGCTGTCGTAAGAGCCCCAGGGCCGGAACACCTCCCTGTGAGTCACATGCTCGCTGCGCCCCCTTTTTTTTATCTCCTGGACAATGGACTTGATGTCCTGGGTCTTGTTCCTGTCAGCAACCAGTACCGCGTCCCTGGTCTCCACCACCACCAGGTTCTCGATTCCCAGGATGGCCACCAGCCTGTCCTCGGCCAGTATCAGGCTGTTTCTGCTGTCCCGGGTCAGAACATCTCCCCTGCAGGCATTGCCGTTTTCGTCCCTGGGGCTTATCTCCCACAGGGCGTTCCAGGAGCCTACATCGCACCAGTGGGCATTCATGGGTACAAGGGCTGCGTCACTGGTCTTCTCCATAACCGCATAATCAATGGAATCCTCGGGGCAGGCCAGAAAGCTCTTCTTGTCCACCCGTATGAAATCCATATCAAAAACGGCCCTGTCCATGGCCTGCCTGCATAGATCCAGCATCCCGGGCTGGAAACGCTCAAGCTCCTCCAGGTATCTCCCGGCCCTGAACATGAACATCCCGCTGTTCCAGAAATAATCTCCGGACTCCAAATATGACCCGGCAGTCTCCAGATCCGGCTTTTCCACGAACCGCTTTACATTGTACCCAATCTGAGCCAGGGCCTCACCTTTCTGGATGTATCCATACCCGGTCTCAGGAGATGAGGGAACAATTCCGAAGGTGACCAGCCTGTCCATTTCAGCCAGAACCAGGGCTTTATTGATGCTGTCGTGAAAGCTGTGCATATCCTGAATATGATGGTCGGCGGCAAGCACAAAAAGTATGGGGTCCTGTCCTCCCTGCATGGCGTACAGGGCGGCCAGGGCTATGGCCGGAGCGGTATTGCGGCCCTGGGGCTCCAGGAGGACCGGGATGTTTTCCAGGTTTATCCTGCGCATCTGTTCCGCTGCCAGAAACCTGTGCTCCTCATTGCACACCAGAACGGGCGGTGCGCAGGAAAGGCCTTCAAGCCTGAGCACAGTCTCCTGAAGCATGCTCATTTCCCCGGTCAGGGGAAGATACTGCTTGGGATAGAGTTGTCTGGACAGAGGCCAGAGCCTTGTGCCCGAGCCTCCGGCCATGATTACCGGGACGAACATGGTATTTCACCGTTGTCAGTTAATATATCAGTTACTAATGAGGCAGAGCGGTGTTGAACTGCCTGGTGGTGGAGGCGGCGGGACTTGAACCCGCTACCTCAGCCTTGCGAAGGCTGCGCTCTCCCAGCTGAGCTACGCCCCCAGCAGACAATTCTCAAGACAACTATACTGAAAACGCTGTTTTTAGCAAGGCGCAAACCGGACCAGCCTGGCCTGCCCTGTTGGATAGTGACAGCTGAAGGTAATTTTGCATGCTGATCAAGCTTGCGCCTGTTATGTGATACAATTCGCTACATGACCTTTTTGACCCGGGCAGCTTCCCGGGAAGCAAAAAGTCCGGCCTTTACATAGGGATCCTGGTCCATAATAGATTTGACCTTTTCCACGTCTTCGGTGTCGAAGATAATCAGGCTGCCGTTCATCTCTCCCTGATCATCCAGAAGCGGTCCTGCAAAATGGATAAGCCCCCGGCCCTGCAGATCTTTTAACATGGCCACGTGCTGTTCACGCTGAGCCTTCCTGATTTCCAAGCCGCCCGGCTTGTCTTTGCCTATGAATACTACCATTGAATCCCCCTTTTTCTGTGGGTATAAGTTGTGGTCATCTTTGTACTTGCATCGGTGCTGCGCATATCATATAGGATGTCAGCAGATTCCGACGTCCCGGGAAAGCTTTGCTATGAAGAAAGTCCGCGATCACTATTCCAGGCAGGCCGGGCAGGATAATTATCCGGCTCGTTCCGTGTACAAGCTAAAAGAAATGGACAGGCGTTTTGGGCTGCTGCGTCCAGGGCAGAAGGTTCTGGACCTCGGTGCCTCGCCGGGTTCCTGGTCCATGTTTGCGGCCCAGAAAGTCCAGTCCAGTGGATTTGTGCTTGCAGTTGACCTGAAAGAACCATCTGTGTCTTTTCCAGAACATGTTGTTTTCATTCAGGCAGATATCATATACGAAAATGAGGCCAGGAAGCAAGTCCGTGATTTTGTCCCCTTTGACCTGGTTTTAAGCGATATGGCCCCCAAGACCACGGGAATAAAGATAACCGATCAGGCCCGGTCTCACCAGCTTGCCAGGGAAGCCTTCCAGCTGTCCCTGGAAATGCTTGGCTCCGGCGGTACCCTGGTGGTCAAGATATTTGAAGGGCCGGACGTACAGGAACTGGCCAGGGAGATGAAGGCATGCTTCAAGCGCATCAAGCATTTCAAGCCCAAAAGCTCCAGGGCTGAGAGCAAGGAGATATTTCTCTTGGGGATGGAAATGCATCAAAAGGACTCTTGATGTGAAAGAGATGAACCGGTTTAAATACAGGAGAACTGATATATGGCAGGACACAGCAAGTGGCACAATATCCAGCACAGAAAAGGCAGGCAGGATGCAAAAAAGGGCAAGATATTCACCAAGGTGACCAAGGAGATTATGCTGGCAGCCCGAGATGGAGGAGGGGACACGGACAAGAACCCCAGGCTGAGGGCGGCCATTGATTCGGCCAAGTCAGCAAATCTGCCCAAGGACAAAATTGAGACAGCCATCAAGAAAGGCACCGGAGAACTGGCAGCAGACCAGATTGAAGAATCAGTCTGTGAAGGTTACGGCCCCGGCGGCGTGGCCATGCTGGTGAAGGTGGCCACGGACAACAAAAACCGTGCTGTGGCCGAGATAAGGCATGTTTTGAGCAAGCACGGAGGCTCCATGGGCGAATCCGGTTGCGTGGCCTGGATGTTTGACTACAGGGGGGTTTTGTCTTTGGACAAGGAGAGCTACACTGAGGACCAGCTCCTGGAGGTGGGTCTGGATGCCGGGGCCGAGGATATAATCGATGACGGGGAGGTCTGGCAGGTCCGCTGTGCCCCTGAAGACTACACCGCTTTGCAGCAGGCCTATCAGGAAGCAGGCATGGAAATAAGCGAGGCTGAGCTGACCATGGTGCCCGGGAATACCGTGGGTGTGGACCCGGAGACAGGGCGGAAAATCCTCAAGCTCTACGATGCCCTGGATGACCTGGATGATGTTCAGAATATCTACACCAATTTCGAGCTGCCGCAGGAACTGTTGCAGGAACTGGAGAATTAAGGGTGAACAGCGCCTCGGCAGGCCTGGTGGTCCTGGGCATTGATCCGGGCTCCAGGTGCACAGGGTACGGAGTAGTCCGGGAAACATCCGGCTGTCTTGAGCTTTTGGGCACGGGTACCATCAGGACCAATGGACAGGATGATCTGAGCATGAAGCTGGATACCATATTTACCCGCATCTGTTCACTTATCCGGGAGTTTTCTCCGGATCAGGCCGCGGTGGAAGAGGTGTTCACCTCCAAGAATGCATCCTCGGCCCTGAAGCTGGGTCAGGCCAGGGGAGCGGTTATAGTGGCCTGTTCTCATCAGAAAGTGCCTGTTTATTCCTACGAGCCCACCCTGGTCAAGAAATCCCTGGTGGGGGCCGGCCGGGCGGGCAAGGAACAGGTGGCCTTCATGGTGGCCCGGATGCTTGGATGCAAGCCCAGCTGGGCCCAGGATGCAAGCGATGCCCTGGCGGTAGCTATTGCTCATCTGAACCAGCGCCGGGCAGCCGGGCTGTGGAGGGTTTAAATGATCGCTCTTGTCCAGGGGAGGCTGGTGAGCTTTAATGACAAAAGCTGCCTGGTCATAACCGATTCCGGGCTGGGCTACGAGGTGTATGTTTCCGCCATGGGAGTGCAGAACATGCCCGGACAGGGAGATGAGATCGAGCTGCATACCAGTATGGTGGTGCGGGAGGATTCCATGGACCTTTACGGATTTTTTTCCCGGGATGAGCGCGAGACCTTCAACGTTCTTCTCAATGCACCCAAGCTTGGCCCCAAAACAGCCCTGGCCATACTGGGGATTTTTACGCCTGCTCAAATTCAGAAGATCATCAATACCGAAGATGAGGCTTCTTTGACCCAGGTTCCGGGTATAGGCTCCAAGACCGCCCGCCGGCTCATTCTGGATCTTAAAGACCGCCTGGGATTCATTTCCCTGCAGCAGGAAGAGGCGCGCCTTTCCCCTGGTCCACGCGGTGTGCGCCAGGATGTCCTGGCCGGTCTTACCAGCCTTGGTTATTCAGCTGCAGAAGTGACCCCTCTTGTAGACAGGGTTCTGGAAAATGAGCCGGATCTGGATGTCAGTTCGGCCATCCGGGCCGTACTCAAGGAAAAAGCCCGGGAAAAGCTCGGTTAGAACCTCTGGCGTAAACCCAGAAGATAAAAATCAGAAGCACCTTCCACCCCGCCGTAGAGACCGAATACCCCGGAGCGGTGATGAATACGGTAGGTCAGGCTGGTATTCGGAAACCGGGGAAGAGTCAATTCAAGCTCGAAAGCCAGGTAATTGAGGATATTCTGGCTCTTGCCCCTGTCGGTCTGCAGTTCGCGTTTCGGGGTTTCAGTGGTGGCTGAGACTCCGCTTCCAACAGCCAGGGTGGTGTCAATCCACTGGTCCCAGGGAAACGTGTGGTAGCGAACCAGAAGGGCCCCTACAAACTCTTCGTAGTCCTGCCGGCCCGTTTTATGCTTGCCGTGATGCTTGGCAAACATGCCTTCAAGCTCCCAGGAAAAATGGTCCCAGAACCTGCCCATTTCCCGGGTCAGGGCCAGGCTGTGCATGTAGTTGCTTTCAAGTCTTCCCGGGACGTTGAATATGGCCTGCCCCACGGTGCGGTCGGTGTACATCCCGCTGGACAGGGTCAGACTCCATTTTTTTCCCTGTCGGGGGTGGCTGTCATTATCCTGTGCGGCAAGCAGGTCAGGCTGCAGGCCCAAGGCTGAAACTAAAAGCAGGCAGATCAGGAACTGTTTTTTCATGATTTGGAGGATTGTTTATCATTATATATGGCCAGCTGCGTCAGTGCATATATCGTAAAGCATGTCGTAAGTAAACATCCTGGAATCAGTCTTTGAATCAGAAATCACTGTCCAGGCGGTTTTAATCTCGCATAAGCATTCAGGGCCGTTTGCATTGCAGTTTCAAATGGTTTATCTAAAATTCGAGAAAGGGTTAAAGGAGAAGGTCATGAACAGATTTTTGACCATAATTTGTACTGTCGCTGTAGTGGTGTTTTTATCCCTGAGCATGGATCTCAGGGCTGACAGCCATGAAAGCGGGGAGAAACTGGTTGAACAGCTTTGTACTGGCTGCCATGGACTCTCCCGGGTGCAGGAAGCTGATAAGTCCCTGGAAGAATGGGAAAGTTCCGTGCAGAGGATGATAAGTTACGGTGCCCGGATTTCCCATGAGGAAAAGGAGGCAGTGGTGGAATACCTGGCCGGAAGATAGCCCGGCAGATGAGAAATTAATAAAGAACTTTCCGGTAAGGAGGTGCGACATGTCTCATGTATTTGCATACATCACCGCCGCAGATATGCAGGAGGCCCAGCGTGTGGGCCGGGCCCTGGTGGAGAACGGGCTTGCAGCCTGTGTTAACGCGCTGGACAACATGAATGCCATGTTCATGTGGAAGGGACGGATGGAAACCGCAAAAGAGGTGGTGCTCCTGGCCAAAACCAGGGAAGATCTCAAGGATAAACTGGTGCAGAAGGTTCTCGAGGTACACAGTTATGAATGTCCCTGCGTGGTTTTTGTGCCCATTCAGGGCGGGCATGCTGAATTTCTGGACTGGATTGATACAGAAACCGGAAAAAGTGGATAAGCTTAAAATTGCTGGGTTAAGGCTTAAGTAACTGTTCATCATATGATATGTGTTCCAGTGGTCCGGGGGTTCGGCAAACAGGACGTAAAAACTCGCTCCAAGGCAGCGTAAATCAAAACCTCTACAAGTTTTTCTCAACAAAAAAATTTCCGATATTATGCTTTGAATAAAATTCGGTGGTTAACGGTTTTGATTAACGCTGCCTACGTCGCTCAGACAGTTTACGCCCAGTTTGCCGAACCCCCGGACCCTGGCTAGTCGACTCGCCCGCAGGCAGTGAATAGTTACAGGCTTGAAAACAACAACATATAACCATGTTGACCCGGCCTGCCAGCAGGAGGGTCATGAAAATCAAAGGAAGGTTGAAATGAAGATTTTGGTTTCGGGATCTGTTGCTTATGACCGTATAATGCCTTTTCCGGGTAAATTTGCAGACCACATCATGCCGGACAAGATACATATCCTGAATGTATGTTTCCTGGTGGATGGACTCATTGAAAAGTTCGGAGGCACCGCCGGCAATATAGCGTTCACCCTGAAACTTCTGGGTGAGGACCCCGAGGTCCTGGCTACTGTGGGAAAGGATTTCGGCAATTATGAAGCATGGATGCAGAAGCATGGTATCAACCGGGAAAGCATCCGGGTCATGGAAGACGACCTGACTGCATCAGCCTATATAACCACTGACAAGTCAGACAATCAGATAACGGGATTCAATCCCGCAGCCATGAACCATTCCTCCCGGTACAGCTTCGACAACATCTCTCCGGAGGATACCCTGGCCATAGTCTCCCCGGGCAACCTGGATGATATGTACAATTACAGCTGCAAATACCGGGAGAAGAAAGTACGCTATATATTCGATCCGGGCCAGAATATACCGGCTTTTTCCGGTGAAAAGATGCTGGATATGATCAATGGTTCATATATTCTCGTAGCCAACGACTATGAACTGGAAATGATCATGAAGAACACCGGCAAAAGCAAGGCCGATCTTCTAGAGTATACTGAAAATATTATTACTACCCTGGGTGAACATGGCTGTTCGGTGCTAAACGGCGGAGAAGAGGTCACCCTTCCCGCGGCCAGGGTGTCACAGGTGGTTGATCCCACCGGTGCCGGGGACGGTTTCCGGGCCGGGCTCATCAAGGGCCTGGCCGACGGGCGCAGCGTGTCCGAGGCGTCCAAGGTGGGACTTACCAGTGCAGCCTATGCAGTGGAGTGCCACGGAACTCAGGAGCATTACTTTACTTCGGAAGAATTCTGGCAGAGGTATAAAGATAACTTTGAATAAATAATCCTGCCAGTCCGGATTTCCCGTGACTCAGAAAAAGGTGCAGCATGTCCAGTTCACAAGAAAGAAGTCCGACCCTGCAAATAGACTTGAACAGCCTGCAGGATTATCTTCAAAAGCAGTTCGGGTCCGGGGCCAGGCTTATTCAGGCCGGGGAGATGGGTTCTGCAGGCAAGCAGGGCATGAAGGAATTCGGCTATGGTAAGCCTTTGCACATCAGGTTTGAGCTTGATGGGGAGGAAAATCAGGCAGTACTTTCCACAATGCGCGGGGACAGCTTCGGTCACCAGTTTTACTGGGACCGGGCGGCCATCCTTATGTTTCAGTACGAGACCGGGGAAAGCATGGAAAAGCATGTAAGTTCCCTTGGTTTCGGGTACGTGGATAAAAAGGACAACCTTGTGCCGGTGGTTGAGCCCAGGGAGTTCTTTATCCTGCATGAAATGGCCCAGGGTTATGATTATTTCCTGGACCTGGAAAGGATAAAAAAACAGGGGCTGGAGCAAGGCGATCTGGAACTGACCAGAGAGTTTTCGCTGTGGATGGCCCGCCTGCACAGCCGCAGGCTTGATGAGCCCGATCTTTACCTGCGCCGAATCAGAAATCTTATGGGTGCATCGGAATGCATCTTCGGCCTGGTGGATTCCTACCCCCATCCCTATGAGCTTTTTCCTCCGGAAAGGTTTGAGGCACTTGAGTGCAGGCTTCTTACCTGGCGCTGGAAACTGCGCGGTTTCACCCATCGCCTGGCCGCGGTACACGGGGACTTTCATCCCTGGAATGTACTTGTCCAGCCCGACGGGGACTTCCGGGTGCTGGACCGCAGCCGGGGGGAGTGGGGTGAACCGGCCGATGACATCACCACAATGACCAGTAATTATCTCCTGTACTCCCTTTACAGCGGTCCTTTCCTTAAAGGCGATTTTGAGAGGCTGTATCGCACAATGTGGGATACTTACCTTGAGGAAACCGGGGACAGGGAAATTCTTCATGCAGCGGCACCTTTTTATGTATTCCGGGCCCTGGTTATCGCTTCTCCCAAGTGGTATCCCGGTCACTCCAGGGAAGTCCGCATGAGTCTTTTCAGGTTCATGGAAAATGTCCTGCAGGATGAAGAGTTTGATTATGAGAATATAAATAAGTATCTGGTGTAGGATTCGGGAATTGAAGGATTACGGGTTATGGCTGTTGACTCTTTACACCGTTGTATTAAGTTCTGAAATATGTACTATTATATCTTTACCTTCGGTTGCCAGATGAATGTCAGCGATTCCCTGTGGCTGGACCAGGCCCTGCAGAGCCTGGGCCTGAAGCCCTGCGCCAGGGAGGAGGAAGCCGACATATTTCTCATAAATACCTGCAGTGTGCGGGAAAAGCCGGAGCAAAAGATATACAGTCTGCTGGGCAGGCTGCATGAATATACCAGGGAAAAGCCGCACGTCTTCGCCGGGGTGGGAGGATGTGTTGCCCAGCAGGTAGGCAGGGGGTTTCTGGAGCGGTTTTCCTTTGTGCGGCTGGTGTTCGGGACGGACGGCCTGGTCATGGTGCCTGAGGCAATCAATCGGTTGCTCAAGGACAGGCATTTGAAGACCAGTCTGCTTGACTTTCAGAACCACTATCCGGAAAGAAAGGGTTACCTCCCTGAAAAGGCTCCGGTCCAGGCCTTTGTGAATATCATGCAGGGCTGCGACAATTTCTGCGCTTACTGTATTGTCCCCTATACCAGGGGCAGGCAGAAATCGCGTTCATCCGTGGAAATCCTGCGGGAGTGCGCCGGGCTGGTTTCCCGGGGGTGCAGGGAAATTACACTTCTGGGGCAAAACGTCAACAGCTACGGACAGGACAAAGCAGGCAGGGAGATGCCCTTTTCCGGGCTTCTTCGCCGCGTGGCCGGATTGCCGGGCCTGGAAAGGCTTCGGTTTACCACGTCTCACCCCAAGGATATCGATGAGGAGGTTATCCAGGCCTTCGGGGAAATGGCGACACTTTGCCCCCATCTGCACCTGCCCCTGCAGTCGGGTTCAGACCGGGTGCTTTCATCCATGGGGCGCAAGTACAGCAGGGACGACTACTTACGCATTGTTGACAGACTGCGCTTTAGTTGTCCGGATATTTCCCTGACCACCGACCTGATTGTGGGTTTTCCCGGTGAAACGGAGGCCGATTTTGAAAATACCATGGACATGGTGGAAAAGGTCGGCTTTGACAGCAGTTTTTCCTTTAAATATTCGGATCGTCCCGGAGTGCGGGCAGCGGACATGCAGCCCAAGATCGACGATGAAACAAAGACAGAGAGGCTTACCCGGCTTCAGCAGCTGCAAAGCGACTTGACCCGGGACAGACTTGCCGGCCGTGTGGGAAGACAGGAGCTGGTGCTCGTGGAAGGCAGAAGCAAAAAACAGGGACCTCAGGATACAGTGTCCTGGACCGGACGGGATCCTGGAGGGAGACTGGTACACGTGCACTTGCCCGTGGAGCGGGACTGCACTGGAGAGCTGCTCCGCGTGGCCATTGTCAGAGCCCACAAACATTCCCTGAGCGGAGAGGTGATCTAATGCTTATCAAAATGGAAATATTCGGACTGGCCATGGACGAAAAGACCAACATGCCCCTGGTCATATTAAAGGAT
>PWFB01000171.1 GCA_003553695.1 Desulfonatronospira sp. | reverse complement strand
TGAGCGACGTAGGAAGCGTTAATCAAAACCGTAAAACACCGAATTTGATTTAAAGCATGTTATTAGAAGTTATCCCAGCTTAAAAACTCGTGTAGAGGTTTTGATTTACGCTGCCTTGGAGGGAGTTTTTACGTCCTGTTTGCCGAATTTCCGGACCACTGGAACTCATTATCATTATGGTGAACAGTTACGGATTGTTAACAACATATTTACTTGATGATAAAAGTTTCTGCTTGTATTTTTTCAACCTTTAAGATATAAGGCTGGACGTTCTTTAATTACATGCTCCGCAACCAGGGAGCTGTGTGTCGCTGGGGGAGGCCTGTGCCTGAGATTTCGGAATTTCCCGAAAGACCCCTCGCACCTGATACGGATAATACCGGCGTAGGGAAGCGGCTTCGGCATAACTTGACATGCACTTAAGGGCAAAGGACAAGTTTATCAGGGCTGTTTCTTCTGGAAACAGCCTTTTTTTTGTTTAACATAATGTATCTGTTCAGTCCCGGCCAGGAACAGTACCGTACTGACGGCAAGCAGTGCTTACAAGTTCAGGACAGATACCATCCAAACTACAGGAGGCTTAAAAATGGCACTGGATGAGATCATAATTTCTCGGGCGATTATAGAAACCTATACCAAAAAGCTGATGGATTGCCTGGAACTGGACGTGGCCATCTGCGGCGCAGGTCCTTCCGGGATGGTGGCCGCCTATTACCTGGCCAGCGCCGGGAAAAAGACGGCTGTGTTCGAGCGCAATCTGGCCCCCGGCGGCGGCATGTGGGGCGGGGGCATGATGTTCAACGAGGTGGTGGTCCAGGAAGAGGCCAGAGAGATTCTGGACGAACTGGGCATCAAATCAGTTGAGTACACCCCGGGCTATTACACTGCGGACTCGGTGGAAGCAGTATGTACCTTGGGTTCCAAGGCTGCCAAGGCAGGAGCCAGGTTTTTCAACCTGATTTGTATCGAGGACGTCATGATCAGGGAAAACCGCGTTACAGGGCTGGTCATCAACTGGTCCGCAGTGGAAAGCGCAGGGTTGCATGTGGATCCTTTGACCGTGCGCGCCGATTTCGTGGTGGAGGCTACAGGGCATCCGGTGGAGATAATGCAGGTCATTGAGAGCAAGATGGACACACGGCTCAATACGCCTTCAGGCAGGCTGGAAGGTGAAAAGTCCATGTGGGCTGAAAAGGCCGAGGAACATACAATAGATAACACCACTGAGGCCTTTCCCGGGGTTTATGTCTGTGGAATGTCCGCCAATGCCACCTTCGGCTCTTTCAGGATGGGTCCGGTCTTCGGAGGCATGCTCAGGTCCGGCAAGAAAGTGGCCAAGGATATCATTGAAAGATCTTAGGATTAAAGCGGTTTTTTCAACAGTCAAAAGCCGGACTCATTTTCTTGAGTTCGGCTTTTTTATTAATACGAGGGCACAAATATTCAAAAACTTGACTAACATGTTTGCGGACTTAAAAAACATGTCAGCAATCATGGGACTTAAATGAAAAAGAATCCAAGCCGGAGCAGTTTGATAGAGTGGCTTGGATACTATTTGATTTTTCTGTAATCTGTCCTCTGGTTTTACAGAGATGCGGTTCTAATTCTGGTTTTGGAGGGAAAAAGCGATTATGGAATACAAGGACTATTACAAAATCCTGGGAGTGGACAAAAAGGCCCCCCAGGAAGAAATCACCAAGGCCTATAAAAAGCTGGCCAGAAAATATCATCCTGATCTTAACCCGGATGATCCTTCGGCTGAAAACAAGTTCAAGGACGTTAATGAGGCCTATGAAGTGCTTAAGGACCCGGAAAAGAGAAAGCATTACGACGCCCTTGGTCCCAACTGGCAGCATGGACAGAACTTTCAGCCGCCCCCGGGTTATGAAAATGTTCATTTTGAATTCCGCGGTGATCCCGGTGCAGGACAGGGATTCGACATGGGCGGATTCAGCGATTTCTTTGAGTCTGTCTTCAGGGGGTTTGGCGGTACCGGTCAGGATTTCCGGGGCAGCGGATCCAGGGGATTCAGGGGAGATCCTTTTTCGGGAGGAGGCTTTTCCTCCAAGGGACATGATGCAGAAGCCACCCTGGAACTGACCCTGGAAGAGGCCTATAAAGGCGGCAAAAAGAGTATTACCCTGCAGGAGCAGGTAATGGGAGCCGACGGCATGCCCCATGTGCAGAACAAAACTCTCAGCGTTAATGTGCCCAAGGGAATCAAGGACGGCAGCAAAATCCGGCTTTCAGGACAGGGTTCTCCCGGGCGTGGTCAGGGAGCTGCCGGGGATCTCTATCTGAAGGTCAGGATAGCCCCGCATCCCTCTTTCAAGGTGGATGGCAACAATATTGTCTACGACCTGCCCCTGACACCCTGGGAAGCTGCTCTGGGGGCCAAAGTCCGGGTTCCCACCCTGGATGGAGATGTGGAAATGAATATTCCTGCCGGCATCAGCAGCGGTCAGAAGATGCGCCTTAAGGGACGTGGAATGGGCCGGGGTGCAACCAAAGGCGACCAGATGGTCAGGATCATGATAAAAGTCCCAAGAAGCATAACTGAAGAAGAAAGAAGCCTTTGGCAACAACTCTCTGAAAAGTCCGGTTTTAACCCCAGGGATTAGAGCAGATTTTTTTTTACGGAGGAAAGCATGTCCAATTATATTCAAACCCGAAGACAGGGAACTTTGATAAGGGCAAACCTGATACACTGGTCCCAGTTCGTGCAGCGTACCGGGGTCTGCCCCGGTATGCTGGGCGAACTCGTTGAGATGGGCTGGGTTGAGTCCATCTGCACTTCGCCTGAAAGCTATCATTTCCCGGAAAAGGAAGTTTTCCGGGTACAGAAACTGGTCCGGCTGTGCCGGGACTTTGAGCTGCCGACTATAGGCGGCGTGCTCATTATTGACCTGCTGGACAGAATTGAGCAGCAGGATAAGGAAATCAGGCAACTCAGAAGATTAATATAATTTGGAGGAACAATCATGGATATAAATAAATTCACCCAGAAATCACAGGAAGCCATATCAGCTGCCCAGGAAGTGGCCATGCGCCTGGGGCACCAGCAGGTGGACGTGGAGCATCTGTTCAAGTCTCTGCTGGAGCAGGAACAGGGACTGGTTCCCAGGATTCTGCAGCAGGCCGGGTACAACCCTTCTTCCATCAGCATTTCCATGGATAAGCAGCTGGAGAAGCTGCCCCGGGTAAGCGGGCCTGGGAGCCAGCCTGGGCAGATATACGTGACCCAGAGGCTTAATTCGCTTTTGCTCAAGGCACAGGACCTGGCCAAAAATATGCAGGACGAATACGTAAGCGTGGAGCATATACTTTTGTCCATTCTGGATGAGTCCCCTTCAACAGGGTCGGGCAAGGTTGTTGCCGAGTACAGAATCGATAAGAACAAGGTGCTGTCTGCTCTCACCAGCGTCAGGGGCAGCCAGAGGGTGACTTCGGCTTCACCGGAGGAAACATACGATGCCTTGAAAAAATACGGTCGGGACCTGGTGGAAGAGGCCCGGGAAGGTAAGCTGGATCCGGTTATAGGCCGGGACAGCGAGATACGCCGGTGCATAAGGATTCTGTCCAGGAGAACTAAAAACAACCCGGTTCTCATCGGTGAAGCCGGGGTGGGTAAGACGGCCATTGCCGAGGGCCTGGCCCAGAGGATACTTAACCGGGACGTTCCTGAGGGGCTCAAGGACAAGACCATCTTCGCCCTGGACATGGGGGCCCTTATAGCCGGGGCCAAGTATCGCGGGGAGTTTGAAGAGCGCCTCAAGGCGGTGCTCAAGGAAGTGCAGCAGTCTGAGGGCCGGATTCTACTTTTTATCGATGAGATCCACACCATTGTGGGCGCCGGCAAAACCGAAGGTTCCATGGATGCCGGCAACCTGCTGAAGCCCATGCTGGCTCGCGGGGAACTGCACTGCATAGGGGCCACCACCATTGATGAATACCGTAAGAATATCGAAAAAGACCCGGCCCTGGAGCGGCGCTTTCAGCCGGTCATGGTGGATGAGCCCAGCGTTGAGGATACAGTATCCATTCTGCGTGGTCTCAGGGAACGTTTTGAAGTACATCACGGTGTGCGTATCAGCGACGGCTCCCTGGTTTCAGCAGCCACCCTCTCGCATCGGTATATATCGGATCGTTTTCTCCCGGACAAGGCAATTGACCTGATAGACGAGTCTGCGGCCAAGATCCGCAGTGAAATAGATTCCCTGCCCACGGAGCTGGACGAGATAAACCGCAAGATCATGCAGCTGGAAATCGAGCAGGAGGCTCTGAAAAGGGAGAAGGATGATGCCTCCAGGGAAAGACTGGACAAGCTGGGAAAAGAGCTTGCGGATTTGAAGGAAGAGCAGTCAAGGCTGAGGAGCAGATGGGAGCACGAAAAAGAATCCATCAACTCCCTGCGCTCTCTCAAGGAAGATATAGAACGTACCAAGCTGGAGATTGAAAACGCCGAAAGGGCTTATGATCTGAACAAGGCGGCGGAACTGCGCTACGGCAAGCTTCATCAGCTTGAAAAGGAACTTGCAGAGAAGGAATCAGCCATAGGCGGCGACAGTGACGAGGAGATGCTTTTAAAGGAAGAAGTTAGTCCTGACGATGTGGCTGAGATCATATCCAAATGGACCGGCATACCAGTTACCAGGCTTCTGGAAGGAGAACGTGAAAAGCTTCTTAAGCTAGCCGATATCCTGCATGAGCGGGTCATAGGCCAGGACGAGGCTGTGGACGCAGTGGCAGACGCAGTGTTAAGGGCAAGGTCGGGACTGAAGGATCCCAACCGACCCATCGGCTCTTTCCTGTTTCTGGGACCCACTGGAGTGGGTAAGACCGAGCTGACCAAGACCCTGGCCCTGAATCTGTTCGATACCGTGGAAAACATGATCCGCCTGGATATGTCGGAATATATGGAGAAGCACACCGTAGCCCGCATGATCGGGGCTCCCCCGGGATACGTGGGGTATGACGAGGGTGGTCAGCTTACCGAGGCTGTGCGACGTAAGCCTTACAGCGTAATCCTTTTTGACGAGGTGGAAAAGGCACATGCAGACGTGTTCAATGTGCTGCTGCAGATTATGGATGACGGCCGGCTCACTGACAGTCACGGCCGCACTGTGGACTTTAAAAACACAGTTGTCATTATGACTTCCAACCTGGGATCGCAGTATCTTCTGGAGGGCATTACCCCGGACGGACAGTTGCGTGATGAGGTCAGGGACCAAGTGATGAATGCGGTTAAGGGGCATTTCCGGCCGGAGTTTCTAAACCGTCTGGATGAGATCGTCATGTTCAAGCCTCTGCTTCTGGAAGAGATTGAGCAGATTATTGAACTTCTCCTGCAGCAGGTTCGGGATCGACTCCAGGACCGCAAGATAGGCGTGCAGTTAAGCGAGGTTGCCAGGCACTTCATCGCCAAAGAGGCTTATGACCCTGTCTACGGGGCCAGGCCCCTGCGCAGATATCTGCAGCAGCATGTGGAAACACCCCTGGCCAAGGAGATCATTGCCGGCAGACTAATGGACGGTCAGCATGTCACCATAGACCTGGAAAACGACCACCTAAGCATCAAGGTACAATAAATACTGGACAAACCGGGCACAAAAAAGGCAGGTAAAGACCTTCCTTTGTTGTGCCCTTCATCATTTTCTACAGGGGTTTTGTTTTATGGATCAGCCTGTACTCTGCCTGGATATCGGCAGCGGCACCCAGGACGTGCTTTATTATATCCCGGGACGGGAGCTGGAGAACTGCCCCAAGTTCATTCTGCCTTCACCTGCAGTGATGGCGGGTCAGAGAATAGAAAAGCTGGGAAACGCCAACAAAAATATTTACCTTTATGGACACAACATGGGCGGGGGGTTCACCCGGGTTCTAAAGAAGCACATGCAGGCAGGTCTGCAGGCTGCTGTACACCCCGAAGCCGCCTATGCCATGTCAGATTCACCGGACAATGTCCGGGCCATGGGCATTGATATAACTCAGAACTGCCCCCCGGGTTTTGCCCCGGTTTATCTTGCGGATTTTGACCCAGGTTTCTGGCAGTCATACCTGGCTCAGGCCGGGCTGGACTACCCGGAGATGATCCTGGCCAGCGTCCAGGATCACGGATTTCATCCCGGCGGCAGCAATCGCCTGGGGCGGTTCGATATCTGGCAGAAGTTCCTGAGCCGGGAGCAGGGGGATCTTCAGAAACTTATTTTTGACGTACCTCCAAAAGAAATGACCAGGCTTATAAGCCTGAAGCAGTGCATGGGCGGGGGACTGGTCTGCGATACAGGCGCTGCAGCCCTTCTGGGGGCCCTTTTTGTGCCTGAGGTTGAGGATCTGTCAGATGAGCAGGGGATTTGCGTGGTCAACGCCGGCAACAGCCATACCATAGCCTTCCTGGTATACAGGGGCCGGGTCATGGGGATATACGAACACCATACCGGCATGCTGGACGGAGAAAAGCTGTGGGCTCAGCTTGAGAAGTTCCGGTGCGGAAGACTTAGCAATGAAGAGGTCTTTGAGGACCGGGGGCATGGCTGTCGCATTCTGGAGGAGGCTTCAGGCATGGATTTTGGTCCTGTTTTTCTGCTGGGGCCCAGGCGCAGGATTTTGGAGGGCTTTGGAGTACATTTTCTGTGCCCCGGGGGAGACATGATGCTGGCCGGATGTTTCGGCATGCTAAAGGGAGCAGCCTTGTTAAAAGGCCGGAAATATAACGCTTGAGGACAGTAGAATGAACAATTATACCCTTGTCAGGCCGGAGCACCTTAATCATCATGGTTTTTTATTCGGCGGGGTCATGCTTAAATGGGTGGACGAGTTTGCCTGGCTGGCCGCCAGCAAAGAATACCGCGGGTGCAAGCTGGTAACCATTGCCATGAACGAAATCCGCTTCACCGAACAGGTCCCCAACGGATCCATCCTGCGGTTTAACATTGAATTCAGCAGTCAGGGCAGATCCTCGGTAACCTATGATGTAAATGTCTATTCCGACAGGCCGGGCGGGGAGCACGAAGTAAAGGTGTTTGCCAACAAGATTACCTTTGTGCGCGTGGATTCCCTGGGGCACAAGACCCAGCTGCCCCCCAGGAAAGAAATCCAGGCCTGGTCGGATACATAATCAGCAACTTTATAATTCACAGGCAAAAAGACATGAAAAAGATTACCATAGCCACCCGGGGCAGCAAGCTGGCCTTGTGGCAGGCGGAACATATATCTGCACGGCTTAAAGAACGATACTCAGGGCTGGAAGTGGAGCTTTTGAAGGTAAAAACCACCGGGGATAAAATCCTGGACGTGCCACTGGCCAAAGTGGGTGGCAAGGGGCTTTTCGTCAAGGAAATAGAGGAAGCCTTGCTAGACGGCCGGGCCGACATTGCAGTGCACAGCATGAAGGATATGCCGGCCCAGCTTCCGGAAGGATTAAAACTTGGCATTATTCCCGAGAGGGAATCCAGATTCGACGTGCTTTTATCCAAAAGCCATCCAGACATAAGCTCCCTGCCCACCGGGGCCTCAGTGGGAACCTCCAGCCTGAGACGTCAGGCCCAGATACTGCACCTCAGACCGGACCTGGAAATTCAGATGCTTCGCGGCAACCTGGATACCAGGCTCAGGAAGTTAAACGACGGTGTATATGATGCCATTATAGTTGCAGCTGCCGGCATGAGCAGGCTGAACTTGCAGACCAGGTATTTTACTGAACTTGCTCCGCCTTATTTCCTGCCGGCGGTGGGGCAGGGGGCCCTGGGAATAGAATACCAGCAGGAGCGCGTGGACCTGGATGAGCTTCTGGGGTTTATGGATGATTTCAGCACCAGATGCTGCGTAGAATGTGAACGGGCCTTTCTCGCGGAACTGGAGGGCGGCTGTCAGGTACCCATAGCCTGTTACTGCACCCATGAAGACAACAGTATTCAGGCCACAGGCCTTGTCTGCGACCTTATGGGCGAGAGGATGATCCGCAAGAGTGTTTCAGGCAAGCCCAAGGACGCCCGCAGCCTGGGAGTTGATATGGCCAGGCAGATTCTGGAGGCCGGAGGACGGCAGATCCTGGCGGAACTTTATGCCTGCCATGATAACAGTCAGGATTGATCCAGACCCAGGTCCGGGGCAATTTCTTCCATGGCCTGTATGGAGAGGGACAGAAATTCACTTTGATCCAGGCCCAGTTTTTCATGCTCAGCGATGATCGCCCTGTTTACAGAAGCGGCAAAGGCTTTGTCCTTCATTTTTTTCTTCAGGCTTTTGGCTTTCATGCCGGACAGTTTTTCAGGGCGTACCAAGGCTGCGGCCATGACCAGGCCGGTAACTGTTTCAGCACAGCGCAAGGCGTAGTCCAGAGTGGTGGATGGCCCCCGGGCCTGATTCAGCTCTGATGCGTGGGCCTGTATAGCCCTGACGGCTTCCGGGGGTAATTCATCCTGGAGCATTTTTGCACTTTCCAGGCCGTGCCTTGAGTAATCATCCTGGGTCAGAGTATAGTCCAGGTCATGCAGAAGCCCGGTCAGTGCCCAGGTCTCAACGTCTTGATCCAGCCTTTGGGCCAGGCTGCGCATGACTGCTTCCGTGGCCAGGCTGTGTTTGAAAAGACTGTCTTCCTTAATCTTATCCCTAACCATTTCCAGAGCTTTCTCTCTACTGAGCATGTCTTTTCTCTGAGTTATTTTTTCGGGTATTGACCCATGTTTAATAAGAATTAATATACTGATTCAGTGCAACTTTCCGGCGCTAGTGGGAAATATATCCGTCAGGTCATGCCCTGTAAAGCAGCTTTTCAGGTCATGCCCTGGATTCTGTCGCTGTTGACAACCGTCTTGATTTTGCCGATAATTTTACTATCGGCATGGATTTTTTCATTAATATCTTTGTATCAGCAGGGAGGACCGTTATAAGATGAAAAGAGTCGCTTTATTTATAGCCACAAACATAGCTATCCTGGTGGTGCTGCTAATTGTCACCTCAATCCTGGGGGTGAACAATTATCTGGATGAGACCGGTACAGGGCTGAATCTGACCCATCTTCTGATCTTTGCCGCCATACTGGGTTTTGGCGGGTCTTTTATATCCCTGGTCATATCCAAGTGGATGGCTAAGCGCCTTACCGGGGCCAAGGTCATAGACAGGCCCAACAACGAGGTGGAGAACTGGCTTTTGCAGACAGTGAGGCGCCAGGCTTCACGGGCCGGCATCGGCATGCCTGAAGTGGCCATATTCGATTCCCCGGCACCCAATGCCTTTGCCACCGGTATGAAGCGGGATGCAGCTCTGGTGGCAGTGAGTACGGGTCTTTTGAGGAATATGAACCAGGACGAGGTTGAGGCAGTCCTGGGTCACGAGGTAAGCCATGTGGCCAACGGGGACATGATTACCCTGACCCTGATCCAGGGTGTAGTGAATACCTTTGTTATTTTCCTTTCCAGAATCGTGGGGCACTTCGTGGACAGGGTCATCCTGAAGAACGAGGAGGGTCACGGTATTGGTTTCTTTGTGACCACCCTGGTTGCCCAGATAGTATTCGGTATTCTAGCCAGTACAATAGTCATGTGGTTCAGCAGACAACGTGAATTCAGGGCTGATGCCGGCGGGGCTCAGCTGGCCGGTTCAGGTAAAATGATCTCCGCCCTGGAAAAACTCCAGAAGGGTATCCAGGAGCCGCTTCCCGACCAGATGGCTTCCTTCGGCATCAACGGCAAAAAGGACTATGGCTGGAAGATGCTTTTCATGAGCCATCCGCCTATTGAGCACCGCATTGAAGCCTTAAAAAGAGCAACCCCACAGTAAACAGTCAATTTAGGCTGA
>PWFB01000039.1 GCA_003553695.1 Desulfonatronospira sp. | reverse complement strand
CTTTTGCGTATGTGCCTGGTCCATGACCACCTCCTTGTAGACTTATTCGCCGGAACCCACTAAGGGCAATTCCTTTTCAATGCGAAAGTATACCAGAGACCTGGGCTCGGGGTTCAGGTCCCGGTCGGCGTGGGAGGAGCGTCTGCTCATGGACTGGATTTTCTCCTGATCCTGCTCTTCGCCGGTTTTGGTTAGAAAAAGGCGCTTGCCTTTGTATCCAGGTCCCTGCTCTATAAACATGTAAGCTGCTTTGGGATTGGACTGCAGGTTCTGCCGGGAAAGGCGGTGGCGCATGATCAGGGCGATGTTGCCGTCCTGCATCACATGTGGCCTGGCATAGATGGCACAGTCCACATTGCCCTGGCTGTCTGCGGTGGACAACACTCCTGTGCCTTTGGTGTTTTCAAAGTATTCCTTTAGGTCCATGGGATATTCTCCTTTGAGGTAGGGGGGATAAAAGACGCGCCTGCAAAAAGTTGTTTAGCAGGCTCCAGAGATCAGAAGTCAGAGGACAAAAGTCAGAAAAATCAAAGAGTTATGATGTCAGGAATTAGCCCCGCACTTACTTTTGCTGGCTATTGTCAATCTCAAGAGCAGGAATAAACTTCAAAAGTAAGTGCGGGTAGCCAGATTTTCGATTTTTTGCAGTCACCTCATAAAAAAGCAGGGACGTCCAGCACTTACTTTTAGACTGAGACTTTAGATCAGAACAGTTAAATTAATACTAAAAGTAAGTGCTGGACGCCCCTGCCAGGGAAGCCGGGCACCCAGGTCCAGCTGTTACCGCTGCTCCCTTTCGGGCCTGACGGGATTGGCAGTGTCCCTGCCACCCGGCTCCCCTGTTGATCTTCCTGCTTAAAGCTTGGCAAGGAAAGAGTGAAACAAGTGGCATGTTAAGAAGGCAATCAAGGATGATGCATCCTTAAATGCAACATCTAACTCTGACACAGAAAGGGCAGAGTTGTCAAGCACAGGGCAAGGTATATAGATTGTCATTGAATAATGATGATGGCCTTGAACCAGCGTCTGCAAAGACCTGCGTCAAAAAAGACATTTCACGGGCTCAGGTCTGCAGATCAGGGCAAGCCACAGGTTATGATAGAAAAGGGTGGTTCTAAAGAGTCTGTTTTGCCTGCTGCTTTTCCTGGATGCCGGACTGCTCCGGCAACAGCGGGGAAGTCCTGGACAGGGCCAGGCAGGAAAGGGCTGAGATAAACAGGGGAAACCAGAATGTGGTCAGTCTGGACAGAAGGGATACAGCCAGGCCTTCGGCCGGAGTCAACCCGCCTATGGTGAAGAAAAGGGCCATGGTTCCCTCATAGGTACCGAGTCCCCCGGGCAAAAGGGGGACCATGCTGACCATGTAGGCGAAAAGTGTTGCCAGGCCGATAATCAGGGGATGCACTTCCAGGCCCAGAAAGGTGCAGGCCAGGTATACTTTGATGGGGTAAAAAACCCAGATAAGAAGCGAGACAAGCATGGCCGCAAGGAGTTGCCGGGTGGACAGAAGTCTGGAGGCGGCCAGTCTGGACTGCTGCAGAAACACCGCCACCCTGGAGGGCAGTTTTTTCAAGTACTCCAACCTGCCCGGGACGCTTTTTTCCAATGGGTCCTGAAGGGGGGAGGCTTTTCTTTCTTCACCGTCTTTACCGTAACATAACAAACCAAGACCTGCGCACATGGCTGTAAGAACTGCAAGGGCCACATAAAAATATACCGGCAGCTCGAACATAAAAAAGGACGGAAGGACAAGCACCAGGCATAGCAGTACAAACGGGGTCATGGTCAGAAATTTGTGCACAAAAAGGGTTCCGGCAAGTTCCTGGTAGGCCTGGCCGGTTCTTTGCCTGAACAGGTAAACCTTTGCGGCTTCACCGCCGAATTTTACCGACGGGGTCAGGCTCTCGATCAGTCCAGCGGCCTGGTTTACCAGAAATACGGCGGAGAATGTGATGCTGCTTTTGCGGTTGAGCAGGAAATGCCAGATCCAGGCACTGACCAGCAGGGTGGAAAGCTGCAGGGTAAAAAGCACCGCAACTGCCAGCGGGCTGACCCGGGACAGAGCCTGTCCCAGTTCCTGGGTTCCCAATAGCAGGGCCATGAACAGCAGGGCTGCAATACCCAGGAGAAAAAAAATTAATTTTGATATGGACATGCTGTTCATGCAGCTTTCGAGGCGACAATGGCCGGATCTGCGGCTTGAGGGTTGAAACAGGGATGAAAACCGGCCACCGCTTCCTTGTTGAGATAGAGTGCAGAGCGGTCAAAGGTGCGCATGGGTTGAGAGGTTACTGCATCGGGGAGGATCTGTGTCTGAAGACAGTCGTAGTGATCTTTATATTGGTGGCTGGCCAGCCTGAAAATAAATCTTGCTCCGAGGGGGGATTTCTTCTGCATGGTCTCCAGTATCCTGTTTTTGGGGGCAGCCTGCAGGGCCACTATGGATGCGGTGAAATAATGCCTGAAATCCTGGGCACCGTCGGCATGCATAACTGTTATTCTATCCTCAAGGCCGGCCATTTTTACACACTGACTGGCGTAACCCGCAGCACAGGGGTCGATATCCAGGGCGTAAACCCTGGACCCGGCCAGCTTTGCAGTGTACAGGGCAGTAAAAGGCACAGCTCCGCAGCCAATATTCAGCACAATGTCGTCTTTTCCAAGATTTGCAAGCTTGATCTCGTTTTCTATAACCTGGCGGTAAGGCCGGGAATAAAGCCAGGTCAGAATCTTCGAGGAACTGCTCATTTTCTCCCATGCCGCTACAGCCATCGGTATCCAGCTCATACTTTCCCTCTTATGATTTTCATGTTGAATTTCATTATCATTAATTTTGATTTAAAAAAAGTCAAGATGAATTTGAAGTTCGTTATCAATCATGTTTCGAAATTGTTGTCAAGAATGAAAAGGTTATAAGGAAGGGGTAGTCAGCTATCTTCCTTATTCTTGACAAGGGGTTAAATTTGCAAAATAAAACCTGCATTCACTTCAACGGAGGTCTTCATGATCAAAGTGTTATATTGCCCTCAGATGCAGGACCTGGCCCATAAAATCTGCCAGAGCAGTGAAATGTGCGTTCCTGGTGAAATTTCCTGGAACTACTTCCAGGATGGTTTTCCTGACTTAAAGATTCAGGAAGCAGTTGGCCTTGGAAATGCCCATGTAGTCTTTCTGGCCTCCATGGACAGCCCGGCGGAGATTTTCAGTCAGCTGGCGGTAATTTATGCTTTGCCCCGCCTGGCGGTCAGGTCCTTGAAGGTGTTTTTGCCTTATTTTCCCACCGGGACCATGGAACGGGTGGACGAGGAAGGCGAGGTGGCCACTGCAGCCACCCTGGCCAGGATGCTTTCCCAGATTCCGGGGACCATGTCCGGACCGGTACAGATAATTATCTACGACATCCATGCCCTGCAGGAGAGGTTTTATTTTTCGGACCATGTGGTACCCAGGCTGGAAACGGCCATACCTTTGCTGCTGGAGCGTATGCAGGGTATGCAGGATGTGGCTGTGGCTTTTCCCGACGAAGGGGCCTGGAAGCGTTTTGGACGGATGTTCAAGGATTATCCCTTGATCACCGCGCACAAGGTCCGGGGAAAGCAGGGACGCAGTGTTATCATCCAGGAAGGAGAGCCCCGGGGCAGAAACGTGATCATTGTGGATGATCTGGTCATGACCGGGGGGACGCTCCTGAAATGCAGACAGGCCTTGAAAGAGGCCGGGGCAAAGAGCGTCAGCGCCTATGTAACTCACGGGGTTTTTCCTCGAAAATCCTGGAAACGCTTCCTGGATCAGGGCTTTGAGCGCTTCTGGATAACCGACTCCTGCCCGGAGACAGCCCGGCAGGTGGAGGGTACCGGTCCTTTCGAGGTGCTGAGCCTGGCCATGGATATAAGCAGGAAACTTGTTTCTTAGCTTGTACCTGTCAGGTATTTAAAATAGCGGGGGGAAGCATCGCCGCACTTAATTTCGGGGAATTGGAGATAAAAAGTTTCCTCCAGTTTTGGTTGACAGTTTAAAGCAAATATTCGAAACTTTTGTTATAACTAAATAGCATGATAGATGCGACTGCAATAAGTTATTCTTGTCAGGCGAAGAAGCTTGACAGACGTCAGAAGTCAGTGGTCAGTAGTCAGTAAAAACAAAGAATTTTGGAGATTATTGATTCCTGAATTATTCTTTTCCCGACTTTTTGCAGGTGCATCAAAGGCACATTCCAAAACATTGGAGGCAATATGGCCATAACCAGACGCAGATTTCTGCATTATTCGGCCCTGGTTACCTCGTCCCTGGCTGTTTCGGGGCTGCCGCTTTACGCATACGACCCCAAGGCAGGTCCTAAAGAGCATGACGAGGTCAGAAGGAGCTATTGCGGGTTGTGCCATCCCCGCTGCGGCATCCTCCTGCACATGAAAAACGGACGCGTCTTCGAGGTCAGCGGCGACCCGGACCATCCGGTTACCAGAGGGCTTATCTGTGAGCGCGGCCTGCTCATGCCCGAGCATATCCATCATCCGGACCGGATAAATTATCCTTTGAAAAGAAAGGGGGAAAGAGGTGAGGGGAAATGGGAGCGTATTTCCTGGGAGCAGGCCCTGGACGAAGTAGCCCGGAAGCTTGCCGGCCTAAGGGACGAACACGGGCCGGAAACCCTGGCCTTCACCCACGGAACCAGCCGCACTCATCACTGGGATTGCAGGAGATTCTTCAATTTGTTCGAGTCCCCCAACGTCTGCGGGGTGAACAATATCTGCATGTGCCCTTCCTACGCCACGGAATACGCCACATACGGGGGTATGGCCAGGGGTAATCCTCGACAGGCGCAGTGCATTGTGGTCTGGGGCCGGGCAGCGGCCAACTCCTCGCCGGTGCAGACATGGCCGGCCTTGAAGGATGCCCGGGACAAAGGGGTCAAGTTCATCGTGGTGGATCCCAGGCGTATCCAGGAAGTGGAATTTGCTGATATGTGGCTGCAGATCAGGCCGGGAACGGACCTGGCCATGATGCTTGGCTGGATACGGCTGATAATTGAAGATGAGCTTTATGACCGGGAGTTCGTTTCCGACTGGACCGTGGGCTTTGATGAGCTGAAGGAATCGGTAAAGGAGTACACCCCGGAAAAGGTAAGTGAAATCACCTGGGTCCCGGCAGAGAAGATAAAGGCTGCAGCCAGGCTTTACGCCACCTCCAGTCCGGCCCAGCTGCCCTACGCATATGGTCTGGACAAGCAGGGCATCAATTCCAACCAGTGCGCCCGGGCCAGGGCCATCCTGCGGGCCATAACCGGGAACCTGGAAATTGAGGGCGGGGAGACCTTCAGTCAGACCCCGGAAGCGGCAAAAGTCCGTGGTGAATTCGACCTGGTCAGGGCTGATGCCATAAGCCCGGAGCAAAGGGCCAAGCAGTTGGGCGCGGATACTTATCCTTTTTTCGGCTTTCCAGGCTGGGAGCGCAACCTGGAAAACAATAAAAAGCTGCCCCAGGGCATGGTTTCCCCGCCGTCCATGTACAGGACCTGCGTGGCTCACGCCAGGGACGTGTTTCAGGCGGCCACCACCGGCAAGCCCTATCCGGTGAAGGCCATGTTTTCCGTGGCCAGCAACCCCATGCTCTCCTTTCCGGACTCAAGAAAGGTCTTTGAGGCCCTGAAAGCCCTGGAGCTTTATGCGGTCATGGAATACTACATGACTCCCTCTGCAGCCCTGGCCGACTATGTCTTTCCATCGGCCACCACCGTGGAGCAACCCCAGCTGTGGACTACAGGGGGATTCTGCATGAGCTGTCCCCCGGGGATTGAGCCCATGTATGAACGAAAGGATACTTATCAGTTTTACCGCGGCCTGGGCTTAAGGCTGGGACAGGAAGATGAGTGGCCCTGGGAAAACCTGGAGCAGGTCTTTGACTACTGTCTGGAACCGGTGGGTCTTACCTTTGATGAGCTGACCAGTGATTACGGGTTTCGAGGCACCCCTGAATACAAGAGATATGAAAAGCACGGCTTCGGCACGCCCTCGGGCAAGGTGGAGCTTTACTCGTCCATTTTTGAAGAACTGGGCAATGATCCCCTGCCCAGGTACAAAGAGCCGCCCTGGAGCCCTGAGGGAGATTCCCAGGTGGCCCGGGATTTTCCCTTGATCCTGATAACCGGCAGCAGGTTTATGCCCATGTACCACTCAGAGCAGCGCCAGATTGAGTCAGCCAGAGAGGTGATGCCGGACCCCCTGGTACTGGTGAATCCGGATACGGCTGAAGAGCTTGGCCTGGAAAACGGTCAGTGGGTAAAGGTGATATCACCTCAGGGGGAGGCCAGGGTAAAGCTGGAGAAGTCCGCTGTTATGCATCCGCGCATGGTGGACGTACAGCATGGCTGGTGGTTTCCTGAAAGGCAACAGGCCAGGCCGGAGCTCTTCGGGGTCTTCGAATCCAATGCCAATATGCTCTGTCCCATGGACGAGAAACTCTGCAGCCCGGAAATCGGCAGTTGGCCTCATTCGGCTCTGATGTGCCGTATTGAGGCAGCGTAGCAAGGCCCACGGTTTCGATAAATCTTTAAACGGGCAGACACAGGGTCTGCCCTTACTGAATTTGATTCTTCAACTGGAGAACCAGCAGCATGGAAAACCATCAAAACAGCCCTCAGGATCAGGAAAATAAACGGAAAAGAAGTGTGCTGGGGCGTATTTTCAGCCCCTGGACTTTTTTGATCCTTATCCTGGCCGTGGGGGTATATTTTTATCTGGAACATGAACCTGAGCAAGAAGACGATGAGCCCAGGGAAAGGCCTCCCGCTGCAGTAGAGCTGGCCCCGGCCAGTGAAATCACCCTTCTGGATACTGTGCGCGGGGTGGGGACTCTCAGGCCGGTGCAGAGAGTGGATATCAGGCCCGAGACCAGCGGCAGGATCAAGACTGTACATTTTCAGGAAGGGACCTTTATCAGCAAGAATGAACTCCTTTTCCAGATAGAGGAGCAAAAGCTTTTAAGACGTCTTTCCTCCCAGGAGGCCGCCCTGGATGAAGCCCGGGCCAGGCTGGAAAACCTGCTCCGCAATTACCAGCGTTTTTCCATGCTGCGCAGTCAGGAAGTGGTTTCGGAAGAAGAATACGATCAGGTAAAGACTGACCTGGAATCCACCAGGGCCCAGGTGCGCAGGCTCAAAGCCGATGTGGACCATGTGCGCGAAGAGATAGATGACACTGTCATCCGGGCGCCTTTTGACGGATTTATATCCGAACGCCTGGCTGATCCGGGCTCTTTTGTTTCCCAGGGGGAAACTTTGTCTGTCATGTACCAGATTGATCCCTTGCGGATTTCTTTTTTTCTGCCGGAGAAGTATTTTGCTCAGACCGCTGTGGATCAGAAGGTGCGGGTGGCTGTACCGGCTTACCCCGATGAGAGCTTTGAAGGTCAGGTGGACTACATCAGCCCCTCCATTGATGAATCCACGCGCAAGTTCAGGGTTCGCGCGGATATTGAAAATCCGGACAATCTTCTGCGTCCCGGGTTTTTTGCCCAGGCTACTCAGATCCTGGGACAGCGTGTAGACTCCCTGGTGATACCGGAAAAATCCCTGGTGGCAGTCCGTGACGGGTACATGGTCTTTACCGTGGACCCGGAAAACGGCAGGGCCAGAGCTCAAATGGTCAGCACCGGCATGCGCAGGCCGGGTCTGGTACAGATTACTGACGGGCTTTCTACAAACGACCTCGTGGTCACTGCCGGACATATGCAGCTGGAAGACGGTGCCCGGGTGGAGATAGTTGAGGAGATGGATGATGACTGGGCAGGGCAGTGGGACGAATCCCTTCCGGATGAAGGATTTGATACGGCGGAACAATACACGGGAGGATTGTAAGTGATCTGGAATCTGTGTATCCGCCGTCCAGCACTTACCATCGTTTTTTTCCTGGTTATGGGTATTTTCGGTGTTTACGGGTTTACCCAGATGCCGGTGCAGGAAAACCCGGACGTTGAATTCCCCGTGGTCAGCGTGCTGGTGGTTCTGCCTGGAGCAGCCCCGGAAATCCTGGAGCAGGAGGTGGTGGAACCCCTGGAGGCGGAACTGAGCACCATTGAAGGGCTCAAGGAACTGGTATCCACGGCTGAGCAGGAATCAGCCACAGTCACAGCCGAGTTCGAGCTCTGGCGGGACCAGGACCTGGCCGCTCAGGATGTGCGCGATGCAGTAGAGCGGGCCAGGCGGCAACTGCCTGATGATGCCGAAGCCCCGGTGGTGCGCAAGCTGGATATGGACGCCGGTCCTATCATGTGGTTTACCCTGCAGGGTGACGAGCGCTGGGACGAGATGAGCATGTCCCAGTACGCAGAGGACGTTTTAAAGCCTAGAATGGAGACCCTGCGCGGGGTTGGCCGGGTCATTGTGGGCGGGTCCAGGGACTACGCAGTCAGGGTGAAAATTGACCCCGAAATGCTGGCCGCGCACCGGCTGACTATCCAGGACGTGGTGGACACGGTACAGATGGAGAACGTGGACATACCTTCGGGCCGCATCGAGGGAATGACCAGGGAATTCACCATCCGTACCAGGGCCCGCTTTTCCGAGGCCGAGCCTTTCAATGACTTAGTCATAGCCCATAGGGACGGTTCTCCGGTGCGACTGTCCGACGTGGGCGAGGCCGTGGACGGGGTGGAGTCCTACAGACGTCTTGCCCGTTTTAATGGCGAACCCACGGTGGGTCTGGGGCTGGTGCGTCAGACCGGGGCCAATACAGTGGAGATGGCTGAAGCGGCCCGGGAAAGCATGCGCCGGTCTGCGGAGAATTTTCCTCCAGGCCTTGAGTATCAGGAGGCCATGGATGCCTCGGAATACATCGAGGAAAATATCCGGGACCTGCAGACCACTATTTTTATAGCCGCTACAATGGTGGTCTTCGTGGTTCTGTTTTTTCTACGCAGCGCCCGAGGCACTGTGATCGTGGCCCTGGCTATTCCCACCTCGCTGCTTATGGGTCTGGCAGCCATAAATGTCCTGGGCTTCAGCATCAACGTCCTGACCATGCTGGCCTTTATCCTGGTGATAGGCATAGTGGTGGATGACGCCATTGTCATCCTGGAGCGCAACTTCAGGCACATGGAACATGGGGCCGATCCCCTGCCGGCGGCCCGGGTAGGCACCACGGAGATGGCCTTTCCTGCCATTGCCAATTCCTTGTCCCTGGGAGCGGTGTTTATCCCCGTGGCCTTTACCGGAGGTATAATCGGACGCTTTTTTTATGAATTCGGCCTTACGGTCGCTGTGACGGTGTTTGCCTCCACTTTTGTGGCCCTGACCCTGACCCCCATGCTCTGTTCCAGGATTTTGAAGTACAAGGAGCGCAAGAGCTGGTTTTTCCAGATGTCTGAAAGGCATCTGAACCATGTGGAAGCCATCTATGCCTGGATTCTGGCCAAGGCCTTCAAAAGACGGGCCCTGGTGGTGGTTATTGCCTTGCTGGCCTTTGGCGCAGGCATCATGGCCTATATGAATGTTCCCAAGGAGTTTGCCCCGGACGAGGACCGCTCCCGGATGATGGTAGTCTTTGAGACTCCCCAGGGGGCCACTTTGTCGGAAACGGATGCGTTTGCCGCTAAAATTGAAGACATGCTGATCCAGGACCCCAATGTCAGCCATATGTTTATGGGGATCGGTCTAAGCAGAGGGGGAGGTCCGGGCCATCCCAACGAGGGCATAGCCTTTGTCACCCTGGTACCCAGGGATGAGCGGGACATGCACCAGAGCCAGATTATGCAGCAGTACCGGCAAAGACTGGCTCAAATTCCTGACGGACGGGCCTTTGCCGTGGACGTTACTCCTGGAGGAGTAGGTGGTGACCCGGTGGAAGTGGTCCTGCAGAACCCTGATCTGCAGGAACTGGATATTTTGCAGGAGCAGGTGGTGGACTGGATGGAGTCCCGTCCGGAGTACTACGTTGGGGTGCGCTCCAATCTGGAGCTGGACAGTCCCCAGGTGGACATCAGTATTGACCGGGAAAAGGCGGCGGAGATGTGGATTTCGGCTACAGCCATCTCCCAGTCCCTGCGCTACCTCTTTGGAGAGGTGGACATCTCTTACGTGGACCGGGATGCCCGCAGGTACGATGTCATTACTGAGATCATGGATCGTGGACAGACCACTCCGGATGCCCTGCGCCATGTCTACCTGCGCAACCAGAGAGACGAACTGGTTTCCCTGGACAACCTGGTGCATATCCAGGAAACCATAGGTCCAAGCGAGATTCACCGTTTTGACCGTGTACGCTCGGCTTCGATTACTGCATCCACCCCGCCGGGGGTGGCCCTGGGCGATGCCGTGGACGAGCTGGAGAGATACCTGGAGGCTGAGCTCCCGGCAGGCACCGACTATCGCATGGCCGGGATGTCCGAGGTGTTTGAGGAGTCGTTTTATTATCTGGCCCTGGCCCTGGTCTTTGCGGTCATTTTTATATATCTGGTTCTATCAGCCCAGTTCGAGTCGTTTATCTACCCCTTAAGCATCATGACCGCTCTGCCTCTGGCCACTGTGGGCGCTTTCGGCATTTTGTGGCTTCTGAACCTTAACTTCAGCGTATACGCCTTTATAGGCCTGATCATGCTTATGGGGCTGGTGACCAAGAACGCCATTTTGCTGGTGGATTATACCAATGTCCTGGTGGCCAGGGGAAGACCGTCGGTGCAGGCGGCCCAGGAAGCGGCCCGGGAGAGGTTTCGGCCGGTGGTCATGACCGCCATATCCACCATTCTGGGTATCACTCCCATAGCCCTGGGCTACGGGGCCGGAGGTGAAGCCAGGACCCCCCTGGGCGTTGCCGTGGCTGCGGGTCTTTTCACCTCCACAGCCCTGACCCTTATAGTCATTCCGGTGGTTTATACTCTGTATGATCAGCTGCAGAACTATATCCTCAGACTCTTTGGTAAAGCACCCAAAGCGGCAAAAGGCTGAATATGAAACTGGTACACATTACCTTTCGTTTCGAATACGTGGATCACGTGGAGCGTATCCTGGATGATTCAGGGGTTGAGGATTACGCCAGGTATCCCATGGTGGACGGCAGGGATCAGGACGGCAAGCATTTCGGCAGCCAGGTCTTTCCCGGCAGCGTGACCGTCTGCCAGGTCCTGGTAAAAGACGATCTTGTGCAGGGACTGATGGACAGGCTGCAGGATTTCCGCATGCGCAAAGGAGCGCACCGCCATCTGCGGGCAGCGGTTTTACCTGTGGAGCAGTTTCTGGGCGCCGGGGAGGCTTAGACCTCTATAGGCCATTGCATCCAGGCCAGGGCGGCGCTTACCAGGATCATGCCCGTGATTAAAGAGATATTGGCTTTTTTGACTCTTAGGCCGGCCAGGGCGCTGAAGCTGGCAGCTATTAAAATTACAGACCAGTCAAGTTCCCTCTGGAACTGAAAGACACCGCTTAAATGGGGATAAACAACAGCCAGGAGATAGATGCCCAGGCAGGCTGAAACAAGGTTCACCCCGAAGGAGCCGGCCAGGGACTGCAGAATCATTTTTCCCGGACTGTATATGCTGAATCTGTCCCTGCTCTGGCGCAGGATCAGATTATATTTTTTGTTCTGCCGGATCCTGTACCAGCCTTCGATGCGCGAAAGGATATAGGCTCCTGGAATGCTTAAGAGCATGAGCAGCAATATCATTCCGGTGTGCTCCAGCTGAAAGTGGGCGCAGAGTATAACAGTACTGGTAACACAGAAGATGGAGTTGGGGGGGATGAAGGTGCCTGCAGGAATTAAATCCAGCCACAGCAGTTCAAAAAATACGGCGATGAGCAAAGCAGTAAAGACTTCACCCGTAATGAGGGCCAGGAGAAATCCCACCACCAGGGGGCGTTCCAGTAGACCTATGGATAAAGCAAAGCGAAACAGGGAAAATAAGGCAAAAAAAAACCCCCCAGCAGGACAGTGCTTAGAATACTCAATTCTTCCAGGGCTACCATGAGTCCACCTGAACGCTTTTGTGGGGAACGCACCTGAAATCCAGCCTTACCCCCTGCCTGGAAAAATACTCCAGGCAGTGGCTGTCGTCCTGACTCAGGGCAACGTGTGCGCAGACCTGTTTTTTGCCCGGCCCGTAATGAATGTTGCCGATGTTCAGCCAGTTGAAGTTCAGTCCCTGCTCAAAGGCCTTCCTGGCGTCCAGGCAGCTGTCAAAAAGTATGAAAACCGAGGAAAGCCTGTCCTTGAAAGTGGATTGCAGAACATTGGGACTTTCCTGGATGGAGGTAAAAAGTATGTCGATGTGGCTGGGAACTGCAAGCCCCATTATTTCCTGACGCACAGGGTCTGCAGCGAGTTCGTCGTTGATCACCAGAAGTGTCCTGGAGCCGGCGTAAGGCAGCCAGGTCTCGATGACCTGCCCGTGCACCAGGCGATTGTCTATGCGTACCCAGAACATAAGCTTATTCAGCCTTTTTACCGGGAGTTGTCACCTGTCTCTTGAGTACGTCTCCGGCCACCAGGATTCCCTGTTTTCCGGCAGCTTTGATTTCCTGGGCCATGTCTTCCAGTTCCTGGTTTCTGGTGGACATGGCCTTTAAAAGCATGGGCAGATTTACCCCGGTGATGACCTCTATATGACCGTGATTTAACAAAGACAGGCTGATATTTGTGGGAGTTCCCCCGAACATGTCCGTAAGTACAACCACCCCCCTGCCGGTATCCATTTCCTTAACCTTTTTCTTCAGCTGGTCAATAATCTCCTGCATAGGCTTGGACACATCCACGCCGATGGCGCAGCAATTGCCGCCGTTTCCCACCATGGTCTGAGCCGCCTGTAGAAGACCGGACCCGAAATCACCGTGAGTGACTAATATTATTCCTATCATAATGTTCTGACTGCATATTTGAGCTTGAAAAGGGGTTAATTCAAAGCTGGTTGACAACCTCCCCGCCCCCTCCATGTCGCAGGGCTGGAGTTATGAGAGAATGATAACCTGTCTGCTGCAGGCAATCAACCCAGTTGAAGATGGCGGTGTTCCACAGATATCAGGTAACCGCTTTCTTTCAAAAATTCCGCCATGTTTTCGGCCACTGCCACGGAACGGTGCCTGCCCCCGGTGCAACCGAAAGCCATAGTCAGCCTGTAGCGCCCCTCCTTTTGAAACAGAGGCAGGATAAAGCCAAGGAAGTCCTTGTATTTCTCCAGATAGGAAGACCCAGGATCCTGGCCCAGGACATATTCTGAAATGGCCTGGTCACTGCCTGAAAGATTTTTGAGCTCCGGTTTAAAAAACGGGTTTGGCAGAAAACGTAGATCCTGGACCATGTCGGCTTCGGAAGGCATGCCGTATTTGAATCCGAAAGAAATTATATGTACCCGGATACCTGAAAAAACCTGGTCCAGGCATACCCACTTTTCCTTGAGTGTCCGGCGTAGATCGTGGATGGTGAAATGCGATGTGTCTACCACCAGGTGCGCATCGTTGCGCAGTGGTTCCAACAGTTTTTTTTCCTTGTCCAGAGCCTGTTCCAGGCCGATGCCTTGGCCCTCCAGAGGGTGCGGGCGTCTGGTTTCAGCATAACGGCGCACCAGAACCTCCGATGCGGCTTCGAGGTAGATTATCTGCAGACAGGTCCTGCTGCGGGATATCTGCTCCCGTGCTCTGGACCACTCACTGGCAAAGCTGCTCTGACGCAGGTCCATACCCAGAGCCAGTCCCCGGAAGTTTTTGGGGTTTTCCCTGGAAAAAAGCTCCATTATGGTCGGGGCCAGGCTCACCGGCAGCCCGTCAACGCAGAAAAAGCCCAGATCTTCAAAGACGTTCAGAGCGGTGCTTTTTCCAGACCCGGACAGGCCGGTGACAATAATTACCGGGTAGCAGCCCGCCTGGTCTTTTTCATTGTCTGGTAAGTCCCGAATTAAACCCTGTTGATGAGGTTCCATATTTCTTCCCTGGACTGGGCGTTTATAAAGGAATTTTTGAAGTCAGGATCCTGCAGCAGCCTGGAGATAAAAGCCAGGATCTTTAAATGCTTGCCGGCGCTTTTTTCGGGAGCCAGGACCAGAAAAAAGATGTGCACAGGTTTGTGGTCCAGGGCGGCAAAGTCCACACCCTCCCGGCTGAGACCTGCGCTGATAAGAATATGATCCAGGTCGGCGATTTTTCCGTGGGGTATGGCCACACCGTCACCTATGCCTGTGGTTCCCAAGCTTTCCCTGCTGATGAGCACACTGCTGACTTCACTGCGGTCCAGGAAATGGTGCATTTCCACCAGGGGGGCCGCCAGTTCATCCAGGACTTGTGCTTTGGTCCTGGAGGTCAGGCCGGCGATAATCTGGTCCGGGCTTAAAAAATCCGCAAGATGCATTGTATCTCTCTGTTATGATTTGTCCAGACTACAGGTTATACCCCTGGATCAATAAAGCCGAAGTCCCCGTCCTTGCGGCGGTAAACCACGTTTACCCTTTCGGTTTCAGCGTTAAGAAAGACCAGAAAATCGTAGCCCAGGGTTTCCAGCTGCATGGCAGCCTCGTCCAGGGGCATGGGTTTAGGCTCGTAATGATCCGTGGCCACAATTCGGGGTTCCCTGCTCTGTCCTTCCTCGGCCGGGGAGAAACTGACCACGTCCATGCGCACCTGCTGTTTTTCCCGTGATTTTTTCTTCTTGTCCTTGATCTTGTCCCTTTGTTTCTTTAGTTGTGCTTCAAGCTTGTCCAGACTGAGATCAACGGTGGAATACATGTCCTCGGTTTCCTCGTTGGCTGAAATATGCAGGTCTTTCCCTGTAAGAATACATTCTGCTATGTGCCTGAATTTTTCCACTTCCATGTTTACCTGCAACGAAGCGTCGTCATTATTGGTAATATATTTGGACAGTTTCTCAAAACGGTCACGGGCGTAATTTTTCAGGTGATCAGAGGGCTCAAAGTTTTTGAAATTGAATTTGATGTGCATACTGGCCTCCTTGGGTTTGTATCTAGCTTGGAAATCAGAAGAACTTTTTTCTTTTTGATGAAGATGGGATGTTCAGGGCCATGCGGTACTTGGCCACAGTACGTCTGGCGATGTTTACATCCAGGTTTTTTTTCAAAGTGGCGGCTATGACATCATCGCTGAGTGGTTTTCCAGGGTTCTCCTCGCGGACCATTTTTTTGATGGCGGCCTTTACGCTCTCGGAACCCACATGGCCGCCTCCGTCCATACTCAAGGCGCTGTTGAAGAAAAATTTGAGTTCAAAAATGCCATATGGAGTAGATACATATTTGCTGGTGGTGATTCTGCTCACCGTGGACTCATGCATCTCAATGTCTTCTGCCACTTCCTTGAGTATAAGAGGTTTTAACCGGCTTACCCCGTGCTCAAAAAATTCCCTTTGAAACTTGAGAATGCTCTGCATAACCTTGTACAGGGTGCGCTGTCTCTGGTGCAGGCTCTTCAGGAGCCATACCGCTGAACGGGTTTTCTCCTGGATGTATTCGTTCTCCAGTTTGTTTTTCTTGTCTTTGACCAGCTGGTTTTCGCCGGTGTAAAAGGAACTGAGCTGCAGGTTGGGCAACCCGTCTTCATTTAAAAGGATGATAAAGTCGTCCTCGTATTTGTAAACATAAATATCCGGGCTGATGTAAACAACATCCTCGCTGCCGTAGCTGGAGCCGGGGAAGGGGTCCAGGCTTCTTATGACCTCGAGGTATTCCTGCATGTACTCCCGGCTTACCTTGAATTTTTTCAGAAGCGGGGCAATGCGGTTTCTTTCAATGTCTTCCAGATGTTCCTTAACCAGCGACGTGAGCACAGGATCATCTTCGTTCAAGGCCTCCAGCTGTACCAGAAGACATTCCTGAATGTTTCTGGAAGCGATGCCTATGGGATCGAAATGCTGTATGCGTTTTAATACCCTTTCAACCTGCTCCGGTTCTGCACCGGTATATTGGGATATTTCCCGGGAAGAGGCCTGGAGATAGCCACGGGAATCCAGATTTCCGATGATCTCTTCGCCGATAACCATATCTTCTTCGGAAAAGTCCTGCAGCTGCAACTGCCAGAAGAGATGTCCCTGCAGGGATGGCTTGGAAGAGTGTCTGGCCTCGAAGCTTTGCATCTCTTCCGGGGTCTCCCTTTCATGACGAAGCGACTGCTTGGAACTGCTGGAAAATTCGCCCAGATAACTTTCCCAGTCCGCATTTCTGATCATGGACTGTTCTTCGCTGTTGAGGCTGGTTTTGCGGCCGGCTTCCTGCTGAACATCACGGACTGCCTGTTCATCCTCCTGGTACTGGACTTCCTCCAGAACGGGATTTTCCATTAGTTCCTGCTGCACCACCTCCAAAAGTTCCACCCTGGAAAGCTGCAACAGTTTGATGGCCTGTTGCAGCTGCGGAGTCATCACCAGCTGTTGTGATAATTTGAGCTGCTGTCTGAGTTCCAGGGGCATATTTACGTATCCTGCTTACAATTGAAACGATTCACCCAGGTATACCTGCCTTGCCCGGGCGTCCTGGGCTATTTCCCCGGGGGTGCCGTTTAAGATAACCTGGCCGTCAAATACAAGGGATGCCCTGTCGCATATCTTCAGGGTTTCACGTACATTGTGGTCGGAAATAAGCACTCCGATGTTTTTTTCCTTAAGCTTCAACACAATTTTCTGGATATCATCCACTGCTATGGGATCAATGCCGGCAAAGGGCTCGTCCAGAAGAATGAACCTGGGGTCTTTTATCAGGGATCTGGCTATTTCCAGACGCCGCCGTTCCCCGCCGGACAGAAAGGAAGCCTTTTGATGAGCCAGCCTGGATATACCCAGTTCATGCATCAAAGATTCGGCCTTTTCCCGGCGGAGCTTTCTGTCTTTGCAGGTGTATTGCAGAATAAGCATCAAATTGTCATAGACGCTCAGTTTTTTAAAAATGGAGCTTTCCTGGGGCAGGTAACTCATTCCCAACTCTGCCCTTTTGGGCAGTGAAAGTCTAGTGATATCTTGACCGGCGAATGCAACCCGGCCTTTAGTGGGCGGGATGATTCCCACCAGAATGTAGAATGTGGTGGTCTTGCCGGCACCGTTGGGACCAAGAAGACCCACTATTTCCCCCGGGGTGATGTCCAGGGATATTCCCTTGACAACGAGCTTTTTGCCATATTGTTTGTAAACATCAACGGCCTGCAGGGTTCTCACTGTCCGTCCCCGTCTGAATGAAAAATAACCCGGACCCTTCTTGCATCGCTGCCATATACCCGGGATGTATTGTCCTTCAGGTTCAAAACGATTTTTTCCCCTTCAACGGTATTTCTGCCTTCAATGAGTTTGGGGTCCTGTTCCAGTTCCACCACTTCGGTGTCGGGGTAATATGTCAAAAGGCCGCTGCGGCCTTCCCGCCCGTCACCCTGGATGCGCACCTCACCCTGGGCGATGATTTTTTCGATGTTTTCGTCCTCTCCGGATTCAGGGGTGGCTTCGTCCATCCCGGCTCCAGACTTGAGGTGTACATAGAGTTTGTCGGACCAGAGCTCAAAATCCGGACGCCGGACATAGACGTCTCCGGAAAACACAACCAGGTTTTCCCGGCCTTTAAAGGTCATATCCCGGGAGGTTATCTCCGTGCCTTTGTCGTCTTCAGCCTGGATGTTTACAGGGACCATGAACTGGGCTGTCAGAGCTAAAGCCAGGATAAAAGAAAAAAATCTGAGCTGCATTATGTTTGCCTATGGTTTGTTCATGCAATGGTCGGGATTCAATGATCCCGGATACTGGTCCTGACCCCCTGAGTGGCCACTATTGTGTCTTCCTGAAGCATGATAAGTGCCCTGGGGGTGTTTACGCTGATACCTCGCCCAGAAAAAAAGACATTGTCTTCAAGGAGGACATGAGCATCACCTTCTATATATGTAGCCTTTTCAGCCGTGGTGTAAAGACCCCCTGACCTGGCTTCTACATCTGGCCACATGTGGATTGTGCCGCTGTCCTGGTCTATTCTTCCCTGGGAAGCACTGATTTTAAGCGGTTCACTGTTTTCTTCCCCGAAATAGGTCATGAGCGGATCCTGCAGCAGGTAGATATTTTCCTTGCGCATGAATCCGGCCTGCTTTGCGTCCAGTTCCCAGAGCTTTTTGTCCGGCCCGCTTTGAACCAGGGTCAGATCCATAATGTTTAAATCAACTTCCAGATCCAGGTCAAAGTCAACCTGTTGTGGCCCAGGGGTGTCGCGCCAGAAAATGCTCAGCAGAAAAAGCATGAGCATGATGGACAGAACAACAGGGACAACCCGGTTAATCATGGTCTTGAATCCACTTCTGCCACTCTTTATCCAGCCTGCCCTGGGAATTAAGGATGAAACGCACGGCCTGGCGTACTGCTCCATGGCCGCCTCTTTGTGTGCTGGTCCATATGGCCAGCTTTCTGATTTCCGGCTGGGCATTGGCCACTGCCATGGGCAGGCCAACGCAGTTCATGGGCCCGGCGTCCACCCAGTCGTCCCCAAGGTAGGCCACTTGCGTGAGCTCCAGGTTTTTCTCCCGGGACATCTGTCTGATAAAAGGCATTTTTCGGGTTGATCCGGAAAAGTAATCAGTTATTCCAAGCTCTTTTACTCTTTTTTCCACAGCACCGGAGTTGAGCCCTGTGATTACAGCCACTTCCAGTCCGGCGGCCATGGCCAGTTTGATCCCTAATCCATCCTGGACATCAAACCTTTTCATTATCCGTCCATCGGGGTCGTAGTACAGACCGCCGTCGGTGAGTACTCCATCGGCGTCCAGGACCAGAAGTTTTATGTTCAGCGCTGCCAGAGCCGGATCTTTATGCATGCAGGGCATCCCGGATTTGTAATAGGTTTTTCAGCAGGGCAAAAGTATCATCCAGAGGCCAGGAGTTGGGTCCATCGCAAAGGGCCTGGTCCGGATGGGGGTGAACCTCCATGAATATGCCCTGGGCTCCTGCCGCGACTCCGGCCCTGGCCAGGGCCGGGACAAATCGGCGCTGCCCTCCCGAGGAGGTTTTGAGGCCTCCAGGGAGCTGTACAGAATGAGTTGCATCCAGGATCACGGGAAAGCCAAGCCCGGACATAATGGGTATGGATTTGAAATCCACCACCAGGTTGTTGTAACCAAAGGTTGTTCCTCTTTCAGTAATCCACAGCCTGGAATTCTGCGAAGCCGCTTTTTCCACGACCCCGGCCATGTCCCAGGGGGCCATGAACTGGCCTTTCTTGATGTTGACTATTCTGCCTGTGGCAGCGGCGGCCAGGATCAGGTCGGTCTGCCGGCACAGAAGGGCCGGAATCTGAATCACATCCACCACCCGGGCCACCTCATCCGCCTGCTGAGGGGTGTGGATATCCGAGATCAGAGGCAGTCCGGTCCGGCTTTTGACTTCTTGCAGCCATTCAAGACCCTGCTTCAGGCCTGGTCCACGAAAGCCCTGGATGGAACTTCGGTTGGCCTTGTCAAAAGAGCTTTTAAAGACAATGTTCACCCCAAGGCTCTGGGCCATACCGGCCAGGCTCCGGGCCACATGCAGGGACATATCCCTGCTTTCCATCACGCATGGGCCAAGAATGAAAAACAGTTCATGTTTGCTCGATTCAAAAACATCTTTCATAGCATCAGGGTTGGTGGTCATTCAAGAACTTGTTTGAGGAAATTATTTATTCCAAAGCGGTATCAGTTTTTTCCACCGGAGCAGCAAAAACCCCGGCGGCGCGGACAAATTCCCTGAACAGTGGGTGAGCCCTCATAGGATTGGATTTGAATTCAGGATGAAACTGGCAGCCAAGAAACCAGGGATGATCTTTTAGTTCAACAATCTCCACCAGTTTCTCATCCGGAGATAGTCCGCTCAGGATCAGGCCATGGGATAAAAAGTCAGAGGCGAATTTCATGTTGAATTCGTACCTGTGCCTGTGTCTTTCTGATACTTCAGCGGTGTTGTAGGCCTGCATAGCCCTGGTGCCGGGCTTGAGTACACAGGGGTAAGCCCCCAGGCGCATGGTACCCCCTTTTTGGCTTCCGGTATCGCGTTTCTGAGTGGTCCTGTTTCTGAAGTCAAACCATTCAGTCATGAGATAGATTACCGGATAAGGGGTGTCAGGGTTGAATTCCTGGGAGTCGGCCTCTTCCAGCATGAGCACGTTTCGGGCGTATTCAATGACCGCGCACTGCATGCCCAGGCAGATTCCGAAAAAAGGCACACTGTTTTCCCTGGCGTACTTTATGGCCAGTATTTTGCCCTCTATCCCTCTGGTTCCAAAGCCTCCAGGCACCAGGACCCCGTGCACTCCCTGCATCTGGCGGGCAATGTTCTGTTCAGTCATGTCCTCGGAGTTAATGTATTTGAGCACCACCCGGGATTCGTTTTCCAGTCCGGCGTGAATGAGTGCCTCGTGAAGACTTTTATATGACTCCTTGAGGTCTACGTATTTGCCTATTATGGCTATATGCACCTCATTTTTGTAATTCTTCAGGCGATGCACCAGGTTTTCCCAGGCCTGCAGGGCGGGGTTCTTGGCCGGAAGTTTGAGCAGGATGGCCACCTTCTGGTCCAGGCCTTCGTCATAAAGCATCAATGGGACTTCGTATATGCTCTGCACATCACGGGCAGTGAAGACCGCGTCCGGGTCAACATTGCAGAAAAGGGCGATCTTGGCTTTTATGTCCTGTTCCAGGTCCACCTCACAGCGGCACAAGATAATATCCGCCTGGATGCCGATGCTTCGAAGCTCCTTTACACTGTGCTGGGTTGGCTTGGTTTTAATCTCTCCGGCGGCCTTGATGTAGGGGACCAGGGTCAAGTGGATGTACAGGACGTTTTCCTTGCCCAGGTCTCCCCGAAGCTGCCGGATGGCCTCAAGAAAGGGCAGGCTCTCTATGTCGCCCACTGTTCCGCCGATTTCAATGATGGCTACATCCTGGCTGTCGGTGGCCACACTCAGGATGGACCTTTTTATCTCATCGGTTACATGCGGGATTACCTGGACGGTACCCCCCAGGTAATCCCCGCGTCTTTCCTTGGTTATGACTGAGTGGTAGATGCTTCCGGAGGTAAAGTTGTTCAGCTGGCTCATGGGCTGATCAAGGTACCTCTCGTAGTGTCCCAGGTCCAGGTCGGTTTCAGCTCCATCTTCAGTGACGTAAACCTCGCCATGCTGAAAAGGATTCATAGTCCCGGGGTCAACATTGATGTAGGGATCCAGCTTCTGCAGAGTCACCTTGAGACCCCTGGCCTTGAGCAGAGCCCCAATGGAAGCTGCGGCCAGGCCTTTGCCCAGGGAGGATAGAACTCCTCCGGTAATGAAAATAAACTTGGTCTTCATGAACACACATCCTAAAAGAGAGCTTTGAAGTTTGTCCTGCGCAGGCATATTAGAACATCAGTCGGATATTTGCATGGGCTGTTTCGCCCCCGACATCTCCAAGTATATCCCAAGCAGGGTCGGATGCCAAGCCCTGTTCCTGCCGTGTGACTATTTACCATAATGATATGAGCTCCAGTGGTCCGGAAATTCGGCAAACAGGACGTCGCTCAAATCCAGCACTTACTTTCTGGCAAATCTTGCTTGGAAGTTGGGCATGCTTAAGAAAGTAAGTGCGGGACCCAGTCTGCCGAACCCCCGGACCCTGGCTTTCCGTCCGCAGGTCCTGCTGCTATGTTTTGTGCTTTTAAACCGGCTCAGGGTTTGATTGACATATAAACCTGTTGGGGCTATTTTTCGGGGAAAATCTGTATTTAAACAAGGAGGTCCAAATTGAACAGTTTAATTTTCGGTCCCAACGGAAGCGGAAAGGGTGCCCAGGGTTCTTTGGTCAAAAATAAGTATAATTTAGCCCACATTGAGTCGGGAGCCATTTTCAGAGAACATATCAAGCAGGGCACAGAGCTTGGGCAGAAGGCAAAAGAGTATATCGACAAGGGCGAACTGGTCCCGGACGAGATTACTGTACCCATGGTTCTGGAGACCCTCAAGAAAGAAGGACAGGGAGGGTGGCTCCTGGACGGATTCCCGCGCAACCCGGCCCAGGCCAAGATGCTTTGGGACGCTTTGCAGAAAGAGGGAATGAAGCTGAATTATGTCGTCGAAGTTCAGCTTTCCAGGGATGCGGCCAAAAAGAGAATCATGGGCCGCAGGCTCTGCGCCAACGATCCCAACCATCCCAACAATATTTACGTGGAAGCCATCATGCCCGATGGCGACAAGTGCCGTGTCTGCGGAGGAGAACTCAAGACCAGGTCTGATGACCAGGACGAGGAAGCCATTGATAAGCGCCACGATATTTACTATGATTCTCAAAACGGTACTCTGGCCGCAGCCTATTTTTTCAAGGACCTGGCGGGAAAAGAGGGCTTCAAGTACATTGAACTGGACGGCAGCGGCAGCATAGACGAGGTCAAGGACGCACTGCAGAAGCAGCTGGACTAGTTTTCATCCGGAAACGGTTCTTTTTCCTTTCGGCTGCACCTGCCATGCCCCTCTCGCGTGGTCAATCAGCACAATTATTTCTTAAATAAGACGTGCTTCAGTGGTCCGGGGTTCGGCAAACAGGACGTCGCTCAGTCATTTCAGGCCCAGTTTGCGAACCCCTGCCCCTGGTTTTTCGGCAGCAGGTGGTTAAAGAGGGAACAACGGAGAATTCATGGAAATAAATATTGTCGCTCCTGAACAGGATCTGCCCCTGGAACGGGCCTATGTGGTCAATATGAGCATCAAATCCTTCAAGGGCCGCAAAAACGTGGAGGTTCACCTGTTTCGCGGCGAATGGGATCCCGGGGAACTGGAATCTTATGACTGGACAGCGATCTTGGGCAAATCACATCAGGAGATGGAGGAAGACGATAAAGACGCCGTGCGGGTCATAATGGAGGCCTTTACCCGCAGTGAGCGGGATCAGCTTGTTCAGTACCTGCAGAACAGATATGCCGGACGACTTACAGCCATACAAAGCGCAGCCCTGCCTTTCCCAGTCCCCTCCGGCATTGCTCCCCTGGCAGCCATGCCTGAAGATGAAAATATGGGACGAATCCGGCTGGAGAAAGTCCCCAATTACCCTCTGGACTTTTCAGTGCACGGATTTTACGACTTAAGCGCTCATCCCCCCATCCTGCGGGATGAGCAGTTCTGAGGAATGCAAAGAAAGATTCCACTTTCCGGGCCTGTCTGCAGGCTTATTAATACCCTTTCTCAATTGCGTCAAAAAAAAAGTCCTGGACACTTCTTCTGCTCCGAAACGCAGCATGTGCTGTGTAGTCTGCTGGCAATCCATGAGCAGGTATCCTTTTTTCTTCAGGATGCTGCAAAGATATACCAGGGTTGTCTTGGAGGCATCCGGGACCCTGTAGAACATTGATTCTCCAAAAAAAATCCCGCCCATTGTCACGCCGTAGATACCCCCGGCCAGTCGTCCGCAGTGCCAGGCTTCCACTGAATGGGCCATGCCCATGTGGTGCAGCCGGACATAGGCGCTGACCATCTCCGGCACTAGCCAGGTACCATGTCCCCCGGCCCTTCTTACCCCGGCACAGCATTCTATCACCTTTTTAAAGGCCTGGTCTGCAGTTATTGTGAATTTTCCGGAGTTGAGCACCCTTCGCAGGCTTCTGGGGATGTGCAGGCTGTCGGGGAAGAGAATAAGCCTGGGATCAGGGGACCACCACAAAATTGGAGAGCCTGGGCCGTACCAGGGAAAGATACCTCGGCTGTAAGCCTCCATAAGGCGTTGAGGAGAGAGGTCTCCCCCCACGGCCAGCAGCCCGTCGGGGCCGGCCTGGCCGGGGTGCGGGAATTCCAGGTTACGGGAGAGAAAAGTGATGGTCACTTAAATTTTAACTGGTCATTTTTTTTGTCGTGTTCCACCTTGACCAGGAACTTTTTGTCATTTTGTCCGAACAGAATCTTTTCCGCCAGGGGATCCTTTACCTGTTCCTGAATCAGTCTGGCCAGCGGCCTGGCTCCGAAAGCGGGGTCATAGCCTTTTTCAGCCAGCCATGCTCTGGCCGGTGAGGACAACTGAACCTGGACCTTCTTGCCCTTGAGCTGCTGATTGAGTTCCCGGATGCTTTTGTCCACAATCTTCTGCATAATTTCCCTGCTCAGGGAGTTGAAGGGTATTATTGCATCAAGACGGTTACGGAATTCAGGGCTGAACATGTTTTCAACAGCCTTTACCCCCTTGGCGGTAAGGTCTTCCTGATTCTCCTGCCCAAAGCCTATGCTGGGGGAACTCATTTCCCTTGCCCCGGCATTGGAGGTCATAAGAAGGGTTACATGGCGAAAGTCGGCCTTGCGACCGCTGTTGTCCGTGAGGGTGGCGTAATCCATTATCTGCAGCAGGATATTAAACATATCAGGATGGGCTTTTTCGATCTCATCCAGAAGAAGTACGCTGTAAGGATTCTTGCGGATGGACTCGGTGAGAAGCCCGCCCTGGTCAAAGCCTACGTACCCGGGAGGTGCTCCGATGAGTCTGGCCACGGCGTGTTTTTCCATGTATTCACTCATGTCGAAACGAATGAAACTGACTCCCATGACCTGGGCCATCTGCCTGGCAAGCTCGGTTTTACCCACCCCGGTGGGACCTATGAGAAGAAAATTGCCTATGGTTTTGTTTTCTTCCCGCAGTCCCGCCCTGGATCGTTTCACAGCCTTTGTCAGGGTCTGTATGGCCTTGTCCTGACCGAAAATGGTATCCTGCAGATGCTCGTCGAGGCTGAAGAGCTTCTCCTTGTCTGATGATGAAATCTGCCTGGAGGGAATCTTGGCTATTCTGGAGACCACCTTTTCTATATCCCTGGGAGTTATCTGCTTATTGGTCCTGCCGGTTCCGGAGAGGACAAAGATGGATCCGGCCTCGTCCAGTACGTCGATGGCCTTGTCCGGAAGATAACGGTCATTGATATATCTGGCGGAAAGATCCACTGCCGCCTTGAGGGCGGAGGGCATGTACTTTACATGGTGGAATTCCTCGTAGTATGGTCGCAGGCCTTTCAGGATTTCGAGGCTTTCACTGGTGCTTGGTTCCGGCAGTTCGATCTTCTGGAATCTGCGGGAAAGGGCTTTGTCCTTTTCGAAATGATTCTTGAACTCTTCATAGGTGGTGGATCCGATGCAGCGGATTTCACCTGAAGCCAGCACGGGCTTTAAGATGTTGGATGCGTCCATGGAACCGCCGCTGGTAGCCCCGGCTCCGACAATGGTATGGATTTCGTCTATGAAGAGTATTGCACCGGGGATTTCTTTTATTTCATTGATTACTCCCTTGAGCCTGTTTTCAAAGTCTCCTCTGAACTTGGTTCCGGCCAGAAGCGAGCCCATGTCCAGGGCAAATATTCTGGTATTCAAAAAAGGTTCAGGAACTTTTTTCTCTGCTATCTGCAGGGCCAGACCTTCTGCCATGGCTGTTTTACCCACCCCTGCATCACCTACAAAGATTGGATTGTTCTTCCTGCGTCGTAAAAGAACCTGGATTACCCTCTTAAGCTCTTCTTCCCGGCCTACAAGTGGATCGATGAGCTTTTTTCCGGCTTTTTCCACCAGATCCATGGTGTAAAGGGCCAGGGCGCTTTTTTCGTCCTTTCCCTTGGGCTTGCAACCGGAGCATGCTGAACCTGGGCGGTCCTTCTCCATGCCATGGGAGATATACTCCAGAACATCAAGTCGGCTCAGGCCCTGGGACTGCAGGTAGTATACAGCAAAAGCCTCTTCTTCTTCAAACATGGCCGCCAAAAGGTCTCCGGCCTGGATCATGTTTTTGCCCGAGGACTGTATCTGGGACAGGGCCTTGTGCATGACCCTTTGCACCCCGATGGTCTGGACCACTTCGCGGTCTCCGCTGGGGGGCATGACCTCCATGTGATCGGTGAAGAATCTTTCCAGCTGGTTTTTCAGTTTAAACAGGTCCACACCACAGTCCGAAAGGACTTCCTTGCCCTTGTTGTCCATGAGGTAGGCGTAAAGTATATGTTCCAGAGTAAGATACTCATGGTGCCGGACCTTTACTTCGCGTATGGCCCTGGCGATTATTCTTTCCAATTCTTTGCTTAGCATTTAAACCTCTTCCATTGTGCATTTAAGGGGGTAACCTTCTTTCCTGGCCATGCTGGTTACCATGGCTACCTTGGTTTCTGCGATCTCCCCGGTGTAGATCCCGCATACGCCTGTGCCGTTCTTGTGCACGTTAAGCATTATCTGCATAGCTTCGGACTCTGATTTCTGAAAAACTTTTTGCAGGACATGGACAACGAACTCCATGGTGGTATAATCGTCATTGTGCAACAGAACCTTGTAGCGCTGCGGTTCTTTGGCCTGATCTTCCCATACTGTTTCCGGGGTTGGCAGAGTGCCTGTAAGTTCTTTACTCATAGGCGTTAGCGTAATGTTTTTTGTCTAAAAGTCAATAATCTGGAGCCCTGTCGGTGTTTGGATTTGTTATCATAATGCAGGCTTTTGATCAATATTGTACAAAGTCCAGGCACAGTCCCCGGGCTGGGGCGGTGGCCGGAGCAAGTCTCCGGTCACGTTTTCTTAAAACAGTCTCCAGGGACCTGGAGGAGATTTTTTTTTGGCCGACCTGGACCAGGGCTGAGACAATATTTCGGGCCATCTGTTTCAAAAAACCGCTGGCCCGGATCAAAACCACTGTTTCCCGGGGGGTAAGCCCGGGCAGGATACAGATGTGCTGAATAGTTCTGACTGTGTCCCTGATCTCGGTGCCTTTATTCATAAAGGAGCTGAAGTCGCGGCTTCCCAGCAGACAGTGAGCGGCATTCTGCATGGATTCCTGATCAAGGGGACCTGTGTTCCATACGAAATGCCTTCGCTGGGGATGTAAAGATACGCCGGAGGTCCAGAGAGTGTAGGAGTATTGTTTGCCCCTGGCGGAAAACCGGGCGTGGAATTCTTTATCAGCTTCTGCACAGTCAAGGACGCGGATGCTTGAGGGCAGCAGGGCATTCAAGGCCCTGTTCCAGGGCACTTTCCGGTACGGCAGGGGCGGGTCAAAGTGGGCAACCTGTCCCAGGGCATGAACTCCGGCATCGGTGCGCCCGGAACCGTGGACGCGAATATTGGTACTGCATATGCGAGACAGGGCTTTTTCCATTTTACCCTGAATAGTGACGCCTTTTTGCTGAATCTGCCAGCCCTGATAACCGGTGCCGTCGTAAGCGACTGTAAGTTTTACGCGCATATCCGGGTTATTCCTGCCAGGTGTTGAAAGTGCTCAAGGGCCTGGCAAAGAAACCTACAGGATCGGGTTGGTAACTGCTTCCCTGTTTTAATCCCCGGCTTTGCATGTTTTCCCTGATCATGTTTATTGTGGTGGTTTTGGACCTGGACCACTCAGGGGCCAGGAGTTCGTCACCGGTAGGGTCTCCGGTAAGTCTGTGCACCACAATGTCCGCTCTTAGACTGCTCAGGGCAGCTGTGGCCCATTGTACGTACTCTTCCCGGAGCAGTGGAATGTACTCTCCTTCATACCACCACCTGGCCAGTGTCGTATTTTTGCAGACGTACATGTTATGGAGCTTGATTCCCTGGACCGGAAGGCGGTTTACAAACTCTATTGTTTGCAAAAAATCCTCCAGTTCTTCACCGGGCAGCCCTGCGATGACATGCGCGCACACCTTCAAGCCTTGTGAGTGGGCCAGGCGGCAGGCATGGTCAAAATCCTCAGCAGTGTGTCCACGGTTTATGCGCTTAAGCGTCTCTGTATTGGAGCTTTGCAGGCCCATTTCCAGCCAGGTCTCCTTGGTTGGGAATCGGGCCATTATCGAGATTTTCTGCAGGTCCAGGCAATCCGGCCTGGTTCCTATGCAGAGAACCCTCAGGTCCGGCAGAGAGTCTAATTCTCTCAAAATGTTGTTAATTCTGGAGGCAGGGCCGTAAGAGTTGCTGTAGGATTGCAGATATGCCGCGAACAAAGAGCTGGGTTGCCTGGAAAGAAATTTTGTACGCCAGTAATGGTACTGCTCCTTCAGGCTCATCCCTGATGAGTAGAGTCCTGTACCTGAACCTGCGGGATTGCAGAATACACAGCCTTTCCTGGAGAGGGTGCCGTCCCTGTTGGGGCAGTGGAAACCGGCGTCCAGCGGGATCTTTTGTACCCGGGTGCCGAATTTTTTTTTCCAGTGGCTGGAGAGCTGGTGATAAGTATCCATTCCAAAAAACGCAATCTTGCTGTATTGCCAGTTGAGTCTTCTTCTGATATTATTTTTTAGATGGGGCCATTACGAAATACAGACAGCAGTGGCTGCCGGGAAGACACGGCCTTACCCAAAAAAGATACCTGCTAGCTGTACACATACACCCTACAGTAAGCATATTCAATCCCCGGGTCAATTCAGTGGCTTGAGCCGCACCCGATTTTGACTTTACCATTGACCCTTATTTCCGAACGTGGATTTTTATCAGCCTGCAGAGTGGAAACATTTAAGCGGAGAAAAGATATGACGAGAATTCTGGACCGACTTTTTGGAGCTATGTCCAACGACCTGGCCATTGACCTGGGAACTGCCAATACCTGTGTGTATGTAAAAAGTAAGGGGATTGTTCTGCGGGAGCCTTCAGTGGTAGCGGTCAAGAGAGATTTGCGCGGCAACAACAAGGTTCTGGCGGTGGGAGAAGAAGCCAAGAGAATGCTCGGGCGTACTCCGGGTAATATTTCAGCCATCCGCCCCATGAAGGACGGAGTCATAGCCGACTTTGAAGTCACCGAGGCCATGCTGAGGCATTTTATTATCAAGGTGCACAACAGCAGGCGGCTGGTGAGACCGCGTATAATCATCTGCGTGCCAACGGGCATCACCCAGGTGGAAAAAAGGGCTGTCAAGGAATCCGCCCAGAGTGCCGGAGCCAGGGAAGTCTATCTCATTGAGGAGCCCATGGCCGCAGCCATTGGGGCCAACCTGCCCATTACAGAGCCCACTTCCAATATGGTTGTGGATATAGGGGGTGGGACCACCGAGGTAGCGGTGATCTCTCTGTCCGGAATAGTCTACAGCAAGTCTGTCCGGGTGGGCGGTGACAAAATGGACGACTCCATCAAGCATCACGTCAAGCGCAAGTACAATATGCTCATCGGGGAGAGCAATGCGGAAATTATTAAAAACACCATAGCTTCGGCCTATCCACTGGATGAAGAGCAGCAGATGGTGGTCAAGGGCCGGGATCTGGTTTCCGGAATCCCGCAGAATATCACCATTACTTCAGAAGAGGTGCGCAAAGCTATTTCAGAACAGGTGGAGAGCATTGTCCAGGCGGTAAGAATCGCCCTTGAACAGACACCCCCGGAACTGGCCGCTGATATCGTGGACCGCGGGATAGTACTGACAGGGGGAGGAGCTTTGCTCAAGGGCCTGGACAGGCTGCTCATGGACGAGACCTCTCTGCCCATTACGGTGATAGAAGATCCGCTTTCCACGGTGGCCATCGGTTCGGGCAAGGTCCTGGATAATCTGGATGTGCTCAAGGAGGTAACCATAGATTAACCTGGATATTTCCGCCAAAAAAATAATCGGCTTATTCTTTGTCTGCGTTGCTCTGTATCTGGGTCTTTATACCTGGAACGCGCGTACGGGAGTCCTGGACCGCCTGGCTGCGGATTCAGGCCTGGAATTCGTGGGCTGGGTAATAAAACCGGGTGTCCGGGTGCATTCCATGGCCGAGGAATTCTGGGACAACTACGTATATCTGGTGGACGTTCACCAGGAGAACAGGGAGCTTCGCCGCGAAGTTGACAGTCTCAAGCTGCAGATTGCGGCCAAGTCTGAAAAGGCTGCTTTTGCTGAAAGGCTTGAAGAGCTTCTGGAATTTACCTCACCTCCGGGATGGAAGAGCAGCGGCCTGCGGGTGATAGCTCACAGCTACGGTCCTCTGGGTGTGCTGGAGTCCATTATAGTGGACAAGGGCAGGCTTCAGGGGATAAAGCCCGACATGCCGGTGGTAGCCCCGGAAGGTGTTCTGGGAAGGACCTTTAAAACAGGCCTGAATTTTTCAACCGTGCTTTTGCTTTCAGACCCCAACAGCCGTATACCAGTGGTGAGTTCACGGTCCAGGACCCCCGGCATAATCGTTGGACAGGGACAGAACAAATCTCTGACAGTTCAGTACGTGCATTTAAATGCTGCGCTGCAGGAGGGAGAATACCTGGTTACTTCCGGTACAGCCGGGATCTATCCCAAAGGCCTGCCAGTGGCCAGAGTGAGCCGGGTGGAGCGTTCCCAAATCCGCCTGTTTCAGCTGGTGGAAGCTGAAAAGCTGGTTTCGGTGATGGACAGGGAAGAGGTCATGGTTCTGGAGAATGTTACAAAGTTGAGAACGGGCTATCTGAACTTCGATGGTATTATCCGGGACTTTTCAGAGGAGGATATGCTGTTGTACGAGCAGAGCGGCTACGGATTTTAACAAAGAACTTAGAAGTAAAGGAATTTATCTGTTCAAACATACAGCATTCTGGATTTTTTTCACCTTCCTTGCGATCTGGGGGCAGTTTTTCGTGCCCGGCACAGATTTCTTCACTCCGGGACTTGTGGTGCTTGTTCAGTTCGGATTTTTCAACGCAGCCTTCTGGCTGGGGTGCTTCTGGCTGCTCCTGCAGGAGGGGACCGGTAACCTGGCCTTCGGGACCATTATCCTGTATTATGCAGGACTGGCCATGCTCTATTCGTTGGCCAGCATTTTTTTTGAATCCAGAAATGTTTTGTTCATGGCCTTATTATTTCTGTTTCTTGCTGTATATAAAAAAGGTCTTGTCATGGTCATGGCCGGTATGCAGGATCTTGGTCAGTCGGTGCACATGAATGCGGAGTCCGTGCTTATTCAGTTTGCTGTGCATTTTATCCTCTGGATGTTAATATATAATTTTTTTAATAAGTACATAATGCATGAGTTTGTTCCAAGAAAAAAGCCTGCTGCGTGAAAGGCTGGGATACAATTTTTTATTGTTTCTGATTGTGGCCCTGTTTTGTGTGTTTGCGGTGCGGTTATGGTATCTGCAGGTATATAAGGCGGAGTATTTTTTTGAAAAAGCCCAGGACAACGTGCAGCGCAGGCAGCTTGTCTATGCCCCGAGGGGGCTTTTCCTGGACCGCGACGGCAGGCTGCTGGCGGTAAACGAGCCTTCCTACAGCCTGGCCCTGGTGCGGGAGGACACCCCGGACATCGACCGGACCCTGAAGCAGGTAAGCAGGTGGACAAACATCCCACTGGAGCAGATCCAGGATGAGTTCCATCGGGGGCGTACCATGGTCAGGTCCTTTGAAAAGCAGGTCCTGGTATCCAACCTTTCCTACGAGCTGTTGACCAGGGTGGAGACCGAGGTGCCTTACTGGCCGGGGGTAAAGATCATGGTGCAGCCCAGGAGGAAATATCTGCAGGGAGAAGTGCTGTCGCACGTCCTGGGATACGTGGCTCAGGCCAGTGAGGAGGAACTCAGGAAAGACCCCGGGCTGCGCCTGGGGGATAATGTCGGCAAGCACGGACTTGAATTTACCATGGAGCAGACCCTGCGAGGCACCAAGGGGCTTAAACAGCTTGAGGTGGATGCCGCCGGGAGGGTATTGCGGGAAAAGATCCTGGATGATCCTGTATCCGGGGAGGATGTACAACTGAGCATAGACCTGGATCTCCAGGAGTACATCTATTACCAGATGCAGGGAAAGACCGGAGCGGTGGTGGTTCTGGATGCCGATACCGGCCAGGTCAGAGCCCTGGTGAGCACCCCGGGGTATGACAACAACAAGTTCGTTTTCGGCATATCCCATTCTGACTGGAGGGACCTTGTTGAGAATCCGCACAGGCCCCTGCGCAACAGAACCATCCAGAACGCTTATCCCCCGGGTTCCGTATTCAAGCCGGTTATGGCCGCCCTGGGCCTTGAAGAGGGTTTTGATCCAAAAGATGAAATTTTCTGCAGGGCCCGCTACAGGCTGGGTAACCGGGTATTCAGGTGCTGGCATCATCATGGAGATGTGGACATGCACAAGGCCCTGGTACAGTCCTGCGATACTTATTTTTATAAACTCGCCCGCAAGCTGGGTGTGGACAAGATGAGCCCATTTGCAAAAAACAGCGGCCTGGGGAAGCATACCGGAATCAATCTGCCCCACGAAAGGGCCGGTATCATACCGGACAGGGAGTGGAAGCTTCGAAATGTAGGCGAGGCCTGGAGAGGGGGGGACAACCTGAATATGGTCATAGGACAGGGTTTTGTGCAGACCACTCCCCTTCAGATGGCTGTTTTTACCGCAGCACTGGTCAATGGGGGGACTCTTTACAGACCAAGTCTTCTTCTTAAGGAAAAAAAGCTGGATCCTGAACCCCTGCCGTGGCAGGAAGAAACTCTGGATTTTATTTACCAGGCCATGGTGGATACAGTGGAAAATGAACGCGGTACAGCCAGACGTCTCCGGACCAGGGATGTGGAGGTAGGGGGCAAGACCGGTACTGCCCAGGTGGTGAGGTTAATGCCTGAACATGCAGAAGACGACCTGGAGGCGGTTGACTACTGGTTCAGGCATCACGGCTGGATGATCAGTACTGCCAGAAAGGGAGATGAGAATTATGCAGTGGCCACCCTTGTGGAGCACGGCGGTTCCGGTTCCAGAGCAGCCGGCCCGGTGGTCAAGTCCATCTACGACTATCTCTTCAGTCCCAAGAAGGTGGCAGAAGAGGACCTTCCATGATCGACAGGCAGCTGGTTCTGCATATAAACTGGTATATGCTGGCTCTGGTGGCTTTGCTTTTCTCCGCCGGGGTTCTCAATCTTTATTCCGCCAGCGCCTTCAGAATGGGCGAGGGAACAACTCTGAACAATTTCTACAGCAGGCAGCTTTTATGGGGAGGAGCGGGCTTTCTGGCCATGTTTCTGGTTATGTCCTTCGACTACAGGCACTTGAAGGTCATGTCCTGGTATATTTACGCCGTATCCCTGATTCTGCTTGCCTGCGTTTTTTTCTGGGGAGTATCCATTTACGGAGCGCAAAGGTGGCTGCATCTGGGTTTTTTAAGCTTTCAGCCCAGTGAACTGGTGAAGCTGGGTGCCATGATTCTCATGGCCCATATATTGTCACGGGATGAATATCCTCTTCAGCTCAGGGACCTGCTAAAGGTACTTGTAATTATCATCATACCGGTAATCATGGTGGCCAGGCAGCCGGACCTGGGCTCGGCCCTGGTCATACTTTTTCTCCTGGCCGGCATAGTTGTATACCATGGTATAGACAGAAAGCTGGTCAAGGTGCTTCTGGTGCTGCTGCCCTTGGTCGCCCCCCTGTTCTGGTTAATGCTGCACGACTACCAGAAAACCAGGCTGCTCAGTTTTTTGAATCCAGCCCAGGATCCTCTGGGTTCTGGCTATCATGTCATTCAGTCTCAGATTGCGGTGGGATCAGGGGGATTCTGGGGCAAGGGCTTCATGGAGGGGACCCAGAGCCAGCTCAGGTTTCTGCCTGAAAAACATACAGATTTTGCTTTTTCGGTTTTCAGCGAGGAATGGGGCTTTCTAGGGGCCCTGATTCTTCTTCTGGTCTTCTGTATTTTTTTATACCATGTGCTGTCATCTTCACAGCAGGCCAAGGACAGGTTCGGTTCCCTTTTGTGTGTCGGTGTGTTTTTTTATTTTTTTCTGCAGATAATGGTCAATATGGGAATGGTGCTGGGGATGTTGCCCGTGGTGGGTATTCCCATGCCCTTTATAAGCTACGGGGGCACCTCGGCCCTGGTGAACTTCATCATGGTGGGGCTGGTACTTAATGTTTCCATGCGCCGCTACATGTTCAAGAGCTGAAAGCTATGCTGGGTATTTTCAAATTCAGGGATAAAGGAGTGAAAATGGGCAAGGACGAAATAAATGCTTTCATGGGGACCGGAACTGCATACAAGGGCAAGCTGGATTTCAAGGGTACCGTCAGGGTCGATGGGGAGTTTGAGGGCGAGATAAATTCCGAGGGGACGCTCATTATAGGTCAGGATGCCGTGGTGAAGGGAACAGTCAGTGTGGGGCAGCTGATGCTTAGCGGGGTCCTGGAAGGGGACGTCAAGGCCCTGACCAGGGTTACGCTGTACAAGCAGTCCAACATCACCGGAAAAATCAACACCCCTTCTCTCATGGTTGAAGAAGGGGCTGTAATCAGGGGAGAGATCAATATGGACGGCAACATTGACACAGCTCTGCCCTCGGAGAAAGATGATGAGAAGGTGGATTAGTGGGTATGGGTTAAGGTCCAGGGGGGATTTTTTATACGCCTGATGCCGCCGGGGCAAGTTCTGGCTGCAAGCAGACAGATCATAACATTTTATGTGAAAATATTCGCGAATAAGGAAATAATTATTCAGTTGTTTTGCCTTATTTTTGCAGGGCGACTACTGCTTATCCTTTGAAAATCCTAGTTGCAGGGGTTTTTTTCACAGGGTGGGAAATGTGGAAAAAGCCTTTGACACAAGCTTGCAAATTGGCTAAAGCCAAATAGAAATTTTACAGGCAAAGCCAGCTTTGAACCAAAATTCACATTCTCCGGAGGACTTATGATTGATCTGAACAT